>JAQXEU010000021.1 GCA_029250685.1 Polaribacter sp. | reverse complement strand
AAAACATTTTTTACAATGTCTTGGTTTTCTTTTGTACCCATTTTTCTGAATTTATCGAAGCAACAAATTTAAGGTTATTTATCAATATAATTTACCTTTTTATAAAATGATATTTACATAGTATTAACACGTTCAACTTTTTGAACTCCTTCTACTTTTTTAATACTTGAAATTAGTTTATTTAATTGTGCTTTATTTTTAACACTTAATGATAATTTACCATCAAAAACACCATCATCTCCTGATATATTTATGTTATGAATATATACATCCATTGTATTAGATATGATACGAGTTAGATTGTTTACAATTCCTTTTTTATCAATTCCGCTTACTTTTAAAATTGTTTTAAATTCTTGTTTTGAAGAGTCTATCCATTTTGCAAGCATTACTCTATAGGCATAATTTGATTGCATAGAAATTGCATTTGGACAATCTTTTTTGTGAACTTTTATTCCGTCATTAATTGTTAAGAACCCAAATACTTTATCACCCGGAATTGGATTGCAACATTTAGAAAGTGTGTAATCTAATTTTTCATCTTCTTTACCAAAAACAAGTGCATCATATTTATTTGTAACCTCTTCTTTATTAGTGACTTGATTGCTTGGAGATCTTTTTAACCTACTCTTGAAAAAACTAATAAACGCATTGTTTTTTTGACTTGCAAAAGCTTTTAATTGAGTGTTTTCAATAGCGCCATTACCAACTCTGTAAAATAAATCGAAACTTGTTTTTAAAGAAAAGTATGCTGCCATTTCATTAATAACAGTATCATTTAATGTAATTTTTAAATGACGTAATTTTCTCGTTAAAATGGCTTTGCCTTCTTCAGCAATTTTCTTTTCTTCTTCTTTTAATGCGGTTTTAATTTTTGTTCTAGCTCTTGCAGTCATTACAAAATCTAACCATCTAACATTTGGTTTGTTTACAGCAGAAGTTTGTACTTCTACATGATCACCACTTTTTAATTCGTGACTTAACGGTACTAATTTCCCGTTTACTTTTGCGCCCCTACATTTTAACCCAATATCTGTATGTACAGAAAAAGCAAAATCTAAAGCAGATGCTCCTTTAGGTAATGATTTTAAATCCCCTCTTGGAGTAAATACAAATATTTCTTTAGAATATAAATTAAGTTTAAAGTCTTCAACAAAATCTACAGCATTTGCCGAATGATTTTCTAAGGTTTCTTTTAATTTATTTAACCAACTATCTAAACCGCTCTCTTTTTCACCACCTTGTTTGTATTTAAAATGCGCTGCATATCCTTTTTCAGCAATTTCATCCATTCTTTCTGAACGAATTTGAACTTCTACCCATTTGTTGTCAGGGCCAATCACAGTAATATGTAGGGCTTCGTAACCAGTAGATTTTGGTTGAGAAATCCAATCTCTTAATCGAGATGGATTTGGTTTAAAGAAATCTGTAACAATTGAATATATTTTCCAAGCATCAAATTTTTCATCTTGAGTAACAGGTTTGAAAACAATTCTGATGGCAAACTTATCATACACTTCATCAAAAGAAACATTCTGAGTTTTCATCTTTTTACGGATAGAAAAAATAGACTTTGTTCTTCCTTTAATTTGATATTCAAAATCTTCCTTTTCCAATCCCTTGTGTAAAATTTCTTCAAAGGATTCAATGTATTTTTGTTGGTCTTCTTTACTGTCTTTTATTCTACTTAAAATATCAGTAAAAACTTCTGGCTCTGTGTATTTTAAACCTAAGTCCTCTAATTCAGTTTTAATATTATACAAACCAAGTCTGTGAGCTAAAGGAGCATAAATGTATAAGGTTTCTGATGCAATTTTTACCTGTTTGTATTCTGGCATAGAATCCATCGTTTGCATGTTGTGCAATCGATCTGCAATTTTTATCAAAATTACACGAACATCATCATTTAAAGTCAATAACATTTTTCTGAAATTCTCTGCTTGTATAGAAGCATCTTGCTCTTTGTTTAAACGAGAAATTTTTGTTAATCCACTTACAATACGAGCAATGTTCTCTCCAAACAAGCGCTCCATATCTTCAACGGTATAATACGTGTCTTCAACAACATCGTGTAACAAAGCTGCCGCAATAGAAGTTGCTCCTAAACCAATTTCATAGGCAACAATTTTAGCAACAGCAATTGGATGATAAATATATGGCTCACCAGATTTTCTTCGTTGATCAGAATGTGCTTCCACAGCTAAATCAAAGGCAGTACGTATCAACTTTTTATCTTCTTTAGATAATGTTTGATACGATCCTTTTAAAAGATCCTTGTATCGTTTGGAAATTTCTTTATTTTCTTCTTCTATGGTTGCTGAATACATCATTACTTAAAAGTAAAACAAATAATGAATTGCACAAAGTTTTTTCACCTTTTTGATGAGATTATTTATCTGTTCAGGTTTTGAACTCTTTTTAGTAAGGTTGGATGCGAGTAATGCATAAAAACATATGCCGGATGTGGTGTTAAATTACTCAAACTATTTTTTGATAATTTCTTTAATGAAGTGATTAAGGGTTTTGCACCAAATGTTTCTTTGGCGTAATTATCTGCTTGATATTCAAACTTTCTAGAAACAATGTTCATTAACAATCCTGTAATTTCTGATATTGGCGAATATAAAATTCCGAAGACAATTAGTCCAATATGAAAACTCGGAATTGAAACATTCAATGCTTCAGAAAATATTGGTAAACTCACAAACAAAGATAAAATCCAAAACGTAAAACCAGTTAATAGAATAGAGGAGAAGAGATTAAAAATAATATGCTTGCGTTTGTAATGACCAACTTCATGTGCTAAAACGGCAACAATTTCATCAGTTTCTAAATCGTTTATCAACGTGTCGTACAACGTAATTCTCTTCTGTGAACCAAAGCCAGAGAAATACGCATTTGCTTTTGTTGAGCGTTTAGAACCATCAATTACAAATACATTTTTCAACGTAAACCCAACTTTAGTTGCATACTTTTCAATAGCCGTTTTTAATTCGCCGTCTTCTAACGGAGTTTGTTTATTAAATAATGGTACAATTAGTTTTGCGTAGAACATATTCATAAACACAGAAAAAACAGCGACTAATGCCCAAGCATAGACCCAGAAGTTATTTCCTGCAAACTGATAAAACCAAACAATCAACGCTAATATTCCGCCACCCAAAACAATGGTCATTAATAAACCTTTGATTTTATCAACAATAAAAGTCTTTCTGGTGGTTTTATTGAATCCGAATTTCTCTTCAATGACAAAGGTTTTATAATAAGAAAAAGGCGTCGTAAGAATGTCTGAACCTAACATGATGATTCCGAAGAAAATCAAAGCAATTATAATGTTATTTGTACTATAGTTTCTTGCAATTTCATCTACCAATTTAAATCCGTCAAAAAAGAAAAAAACAATTGTTAGTACTAAAGAAAACAAACATGTTAGATTAGAGAACTTTGCATTTGTCTTTTTGTAGGCTTGCGATTTTTCATATGCTGGTTTTTCATATACATCTTGTAATTCAGCAGGAATTGCATCATCAAAATGTTTTGTGTTTAGAAAATCTAAGATTTTATCAATTGTAAAATTGATCACTAGAATTGCAATTAGAATATAGAATAGCGAAGTAGCTGTCATTATAGAATATAAAAAACAAATGTATTTATAAAATTGCTTTTCTAATGTAAATCTCAGCAATAATAATATTTGGCACCCAACATAACCAAGAAATGATGATATATGCATCTTGGAAATTGATACCTAAAAGAGGCGGTAGAATCGGCATCCATAAACGTAAAGTTACAGCAGCTAACGTAAAAGCATAACTGCGAATCATCCATTTTCTGTGACTTTCTACGTCTTTCTTTTTTATGGTTATGTATGCGTTTAATGTTGTGTAAAACCAACCAATTGCTAAAAAAGAAAATCCTAATTGAGAAACAATGCCGCCATTTGCGAAAAAAGCAACATAGAACCCGGCAATTGCACTCATCAATACACAAACCACATAAATCTTTCCTAATAAACGGTGTAGCTTTAATCTCTTACCTCTAATTCTTTCAGAAAATTGAGACCAACCCACTAATAATGAAATTCCGCCTAAATAAATATGTGTAAAAAAAGCAACTCTCCAAAGAGAGCTCTCTAAAATAATTACAGGTTTAGAGCGCAAAAAACCTTCAGCTTCCATATCAACAATCATATATATTAATGGATACAATCCAATTAATATTGAAAAAACAGCTACAACCCAATATCTAATGTTACTTTTCATGCCTAATCTTTGTATAATTCCCAAACACCTTCAGTTTTTAAGAACTCAACAGCGTTGGTTCTCATTATATTAATGTCTTCATCGATTCTTTTTCTTAATGCTTTATATTTAGTGTTGTTTAAAATAGGGGAAGAAGATATAACTAAATTAAAGTCTGATGAAGCATTAGAACTTTTCTCTTTTCTCACAAAATATTGTTCCTCCAAAATTTCAACATATTTTTCAGTTTCATTTGTAACAGAATAATAAGAGAACAGTAAATTGAATACGATTCCACTTTCTTTAGTAATATCTCCATCATATTTAAAATTCTTTTTAATAGCAGCAAAATACAGCTCTTTTATTTTTTTGGCTTGCTTAACTTCTCCTGATTTTTCTAACATTTCTAGTATCTCAGGAAAATAATCATGCATTTCATTATCAGTGATCACAGAAACAGTATCACTAATAGCTTTTGGGTATACTTTAGTGTAAGCATTTAATGCGCCTTTATAATCCAGTAATAGATACTTTTTAAGTCCGTCAACTTTTGCTTTATTTTGCCAACTATCATCATAAATAAGTTGTGCATCTATCATTTTTCTAAAAGCTTGATTCATTGTATTTGCATCACCATTTTGCATGTTAATTTGAACATCAAAAATTTGATTCTGCATATTATCTGGGTAATTTTTTATAATAGAATCTTTTATGCTTTTAGCTAATTTAAACAAGTTTAAGCTTAAAGATTGTTGAAACAAGTTTTCTAATAATTGCAAATTTTTAGGCTTTAATTTGTAGGCTTTATAACTTTCTATAAATGCTTCATCTAATTTTCCGTTTGGACTACCTGCTAACATTCTAATTAATGCAATTTTAGAAGTAACATAATCTGGGTTGTTCTTACTATTTAATTGAAAATAATAGGTTGCTTTATCAAAGTTGTCTTTCAATTCATATTCAAAAGCCAAGTTATGAACTACAATAGGAGATAATGGATCTATTTGATAGGCTTTTAATAATAACTCCAACCCTTTGTCTTCTGTGGCTGGAAACATTTTTGAATACCACATGATAATTTCCGCATTATTCGGCTCTAACTCATAAGCACGTTGTAATGCAATTTTAGCTTTATCTCTATCTTTATAATAATGACCAAGCGCGGCGTAAGCTTCTCCTAAAGTGTTGTCTAATAATAGCGCATAATCTGCATTGTTTTTAACTTCTTCATCTCCTTTTTTTGTGTCAAAACCGGCATAATTGATAGCATGATAATAAGCAATTGCTAATTTTGAATAGGCAGCAGCAAATTTTGGATCAAGAGTAATGGCTTTTTTAAATTCTTCTATAGCTTGTAAAATTTCTTGCGGATTTCTATTGACTAATAATTGAGTTCCTTTTAAATAGGCATTATAGGCTTATGTATTAGAAGTCAACACATTTACTTTTGTGTTGGTGTCTTTTATTGATAATTTTATTTTTAACTCTTTTAATATTTTTTTAGAAATTTCATCTTGAATTAAAAATAAATTATCTGCTGTATACTCTTTGTCATAGGTTTCTGACCACATATGAAAACCATCACTTACCTTAATTAACTGTGCAGTAATTCTAATTTGATTTCCAGATTTACGCACACTTCCTTCTAAAAGATGTTCTACACGTAATTCTTGTCCAATTTTTGTTAAATCATCATGTATTCCTTTAAACTTAAAAGATGAAGTACGCCCAGCAACGTTAATTCCTTTCACTTTGGCAAGAACGTTTAACAATTCTTCAGACAAACCGTCAGAAAAGTATTCCTGATCTTTAGTAGGAGACATGTCTTCAAAAGGCAATACTGCTATAGAAGGTAAAACAATCGTTTCATTTAAGCTTTCTTCATGACCGTGAATAAAAAAACGTTCATAGCCTAAAAAACCTAAAAGTATAATTAAGGTTGCAATAATAAGGCGATTTAGTTTTTTACCTGTTGAAGACGAAATAGATTCCGTTTTTTCAACTTGTTTTGTTTTCCTCAAGCCTTCTGGTGTCATTTCGAAAGCCCATGCAAAAATTAAGGCTATTAGAAAACCAATTAAAACTAAAATGATTATAGCGGTATCAAACCAGTCAGGTAGAGATAAAGGCTCGCTGATAGAAGTGATTATTTGTATAATTAACCAGCCAGTAATACCATATACAGTGGCTATTTAAAGACATTTCTTCTTTTTAATTCGGCAATAATTTTTTTGAAATTCATAATATATCAGGGCAAATCCTAAGTGCCTAATATACAATAATTTTAAAAATTATAAATACGTATTTAGACTAGTTAAAATCTCGTTGACGTTTCGCTTCAAAGATTACAATGGCGGCAGCAACAGAAACATTCATAGAATCGATTTCTCCTTGCATTGGTATATTGATGTTTTGGGTTGCAGCATTTCTAAAGGCTGAAGATAAACCTGCATCTTCTGTTCCGACTATAATAGCAGTTGCTTTGGTATAATCCTCTTTATGATATTCATTTGAATTCTGTAAAGTTGTCGCAAAAGAATTGATTTTATTTTCTTTTAGGAAAGTAATGATTTCTTCAGTTGTTCCTGTAGCAATCTGGTTGGTAAACAAACAACCCACACTAGAACGAATGATATTTGGATTGTACATATCTGTTTTTGGGTTGGCAATCAAAACTGCGTCTGCATTTGCTGCATCACAGGTTCTTAAAAGTGCACCAATATTCCCTGGTTTTTCTGGAGCTTCAGCAACTAAAATTAGTGGAGTAGCAGTAGAGAAGTTGATGTTTTCTAATGAAAACTCTTTTGTTTTTGCAATGGCGATAATTCCTTCTGTGGAATTTCGATAGGCAATTTTTTGATAGACTTCTTTTGAAATTGAAATGATTTCTGAGTTCTCTGAAGTAAATGCATCAAGTTCTTTTTCAGAAACAACATCTTCACAAAACAATAGTGAAACTATTGTGTAATCTCTTTTTACCGCTAAAGAAACTTCTCTTTTTCCTTCAATAATAAAGAGTCCAGATTTTTTACGTTCTCTAGATTTTTCTTGAATTTTCAAGATATTTTTTATCGTTGAATTCTGAAGACTTTCAATGTATTTCATATAGCACAAATGTATCTATTTCGTATTAAAATCCAAGTCGATTTTTTTTCATAATTTTAAACCTTCAAAATAAATCATATAGGGGGATGAAAAAAAGAATAACATATTTATCAATTATTATGTTGATAATGATAGGTTCAATGGCTTTTACAAGCTCAATTGAAAGCCAAAACACTTGGGGTGAATGGCAAAACACAAAATGCTTAAAAGGCGTTAGTTATAAAGTGAAAATGGGTTAATACAATATGTCTCGAAGAGCTCGTAAATGGGAAATTCAATTTAAAAACAGATACAATGCTGTAATTAATTTTAATTACAAAGCAATAAGTACTGCACAAATGAAGAACTATAGCAGAGCAAGAGTAAGTAAAAATAGAGTTGTTTTAGAAGGAGATGGAGGAGAATCGAAAGTACTATCAACTTTTGTAAAAGCGAATAAAGAATTGTATGTAAATATTGTCAAAATTCGTTTTGGAAAAAAAGATGTTGGTAAAAATTATTACAAATGTGATATTGAAAAAAAGAAATAAAAAAAAAGGCTCTGAATTCTCAGAGCCTTTTTTAGTATTATTGATTTTTGTATTTATTGGAATAACGTTTCCAAAGTTTTGTTTGATGTGATTCTAAACTCAGTTTTCTACCTTGTATAAATGCCTCAGAAATAATATTTCCTCTCATATCTAGCGCATCACCTTTAGAGATAAAAAGCGTAGCATCTTTACCAACAGTTAAGGTTCCAACTTTATCATCTATTCCTAAGATTTTTGCAGCATTCAACGTAATCAGCTTAACAGCTTCTTCTTTACCAAGTCCGTGTGCAGCAAAAGTTCCTGCATTAAAAGGTAAGTTACGATCGTTCATTCTAACATGACCTTCTTCTAATCCAATAGTTACTACAACTCCTTTTTCAACTAAATGCAACGCTGTTTTATATGATTTATCATAATTATCATCATCATTCCCAGGTAATAAATGTGCTCTTTTTATTACTACAGGAACATTGTTTTTAATTAAGATATCAGCAACTTTATGTGCATTATCACCACCAACTAACACTAAATTCATTTGGTGTTTGTTTGCAAATGAAACAGCATCAGTTATTTCTTTTTCACCATTTACATGAATATATAATTTTTGAGATTTATTAAATAAACCTTTCAAAGCTTCAAGTTTAAGATTTTTTGTTGCTTTTGGCCCATTTAAATACAGTTTTGCTTCATTGATATAATCATTCAATGAGTTTATAGTTTTTATGTAATTAGGATTTATTTTTGCAACAGGGTTTCTCCATGAAGATGAAATGCTTGTTGGCCAATTCATATGAATTCCATCATCAGCCTTAATAGCTGCATCTTCCCAGTTCCAAGCATCAAATTGTACAACAGAAGATGTTCCTGAGATTCTCCCACCACGAGGTGTTATTTGTCCCATTAGAATTCCATTTGGACGCATTGTTTCAACAATTTTTGATTCAGAATTATAAGCTATTAAACTACGAATATGTGGATTTATAGTTCCAACTTCTTGATCATCTTTTGTTGCTTTTACAGAATTAATTTCTACCAAGCCTAAAGTTGAATTAACAGCTATAAATCCAGGATACACATGTTTCCCTTTTGCATTGATAATGGTTCCTTGTCGTGCAATTCTCATTTTTGCTGAACCAACAAAGGTTATTTTCCCATCAGCAAACATAATTAGAGAGTCGTCTATTACCGTTCCATCTCCTAAATGTGCTGTGGCACCTTCAATAGAGAATGCTTTTGTCTGTTTTGGTGCTGGTGTTTGTTGTGCAAAGCTATTTCCTATCATTAAGAAAAATAGTATGCTATATATAATTTGTTTTTTCATAATTTCTTAATTTAATTTATGTATTCCAGTTTCACAAGTAACATCTCTCTTAGTGTTCATTTTAGGAGCTTGTACTTTACCACCATTATTTTTTTCATTAAGCATCATGTTCATTAAAAGACTGCGTTCTTTTTTAACAGCTTTTCTTTGAGCTAAATCTCTATCTATATCAAAATAAACAGTTCCATCTATAATTGTTGTTTGAGCTTTTGCATAGATAGACATAGGATGTTCTGTCCATAACACAACATCAGCATCTTTCCCTACTTTAATACTTCCAACTCTATTATCTAGATGTAATAGTTTTGCAGGATTGATAGTAACCATATTCCAAGCTTCTAACTCAGTCATTCCACCATACTTAATAGTTTTTGCAGCTTCTTGATTTAGTCTTCTAGACATTTCTCTATCATCTGAATTGATTGCTACTGTTACTCCTGAGTTATGCATGATTGCAGCATTGTATGGAATTGCATCGTTTACTTCATACTTATATGCCCACCAATCTGAAAATGTAGAACCACCAACACCATGTGCTTTCATTTTATCAGCTAGTTTATAACCTTCTAAAATGTGTGTAAACGTATTGATATTAAAGTTGAATCTCTCAGCAACTTTCATTAACATATTAATTTCACTCTGAACATAAGAGTGAGAAGTTACAAAGCGTTCTTTGTTTAAAATTTCAACCAATACTTCTAGTTCGACATCTTTTCTATATGGCTTTCCACTTTTCTTTTTTGCATCATATTCTTTTGCTCTTGTAAAGTAATCTACATATACTTGTTCAACTCCCATTCTTGTTTGTGGAAAACGTGCACTTGTTGTAGAACGAGATTGCTTTACATTTTCTCCTAAAGCAAATTTGATAAACTTAGGTGCGTTTTTATACACCATGTCTTTAGCAGTTTCTCCCCATTTAAATTTTACAATAGCAGATCTTCCTCCAATAGGATTTGCAGAACCGTGTAATAATTGAGCAGTAGTAACTCCACCGGCTAAATTTCTATAGATATTCATATCAGAAGGATTGATATCATCTTCTTCAGTGACTTCAGCGGTTGAGTTTTGACCACCTTCATTTACATCAAATAATGCAACATGTGTGTGCTCATCAATAATACCAGCAGTTAAGTGTTTGCCAGTTGCGTCAACAACTCTAGCTCCACGAGCTCTCAAGTTTTTTCCAATTTGAGCAATTTTACCATCTTTTAATAATACATCAGTATTATTTAAAACGCCTGCTTTTTCACTAGTCCAAACTGTTGCATTTTTAAATAAAATGGTTTCTTGTTTAGGTTTGCTTGTAAATCCGTATCCAACATTTGGATAGGTTATAGGCATTACAACTGGAGCAGTAGAATTTGATTTTTTCTTCTTTGTTGATTTCTTTTTATTAGTTGAGGTTTTAGTTGCAGTCCAAGAAGATTCATTTCCTTTTTCATCAATTACTTTTCCAGAAAATCCATTTTGAGGAGCATTTAAGTTTCCGATAAAACGAGTAAACTTAGAACCATCATTTTGGTTGTTTAATGTGATAGTAACCCAATTATCTTTGAATGAAAATTTAGATTTCAATTTTTTAGTTCCGTTTTTTAAACTTCCCTTAGTTCCAGTAATAGTTAAATTTAAACTCTTATTATTATAAGACAATGTGTAATTACCACTAGCATCAACTGTATTCATAATAGAAATAACATTCTTATTTCCTTGAACCCAATTTTCATAGATTTTAGTTGAAGCATCGAAAACTGGACCAGAAGTAATTAGAAAGTTAGCATAACTACCATTTTGCAAAGTTCCAATCTCATTAGATTTTCCTAATAATGTAGCAGGAACTGTTGTTAAAGCTTCTAAAGCTTTTGTTTCACTTAAACCATATTTTATTGCTTTCTGAATATTTTTTTGAAAACTAGTCAATGATTTTAACGTATGTGTTGTTATTGTAAATGAAACTCCATTTTTAGCCAAAACAGCTAAGTTAGAAGGTTCTTGATTCCATCTACGCATGTCGTTCAATTCTAATTGATCTGCTAAATATGGATTAGAAACATCATAGGCTTTTCTAAAGTTAACAGGAACAATCATGGTTGCATTCATGTTTTTGATTTCTTGAATATTTTCATATTCATAACCAGATCCAATAAAGCTAAATTGAATTCCGCTTTCATCAGCAGCTCTATCAACTCTTATTGCATTTAGATTGTTTCCTCCAGCATCAAAGATTTGAGTTAATCCTTTATTAGTAATTAATGCTTCTAAAGACTTATCCTTGTTTTTAGCATTTCCTGTAGCATACCAATCAGCATCCATAAATACTTGTCTTATTAAAGCTGTTTTACCCATAAAAGAACCAGGGTATGCTTGTCTTGACATTCTACTTTTACTTAAAGAAAAATAGTTTGCAGATTTAGTGTCTAAGATTCTATAAGCATCAGAAGAGCTAGAATTTAAAGCAACTAAAACACCATTTCCTCTAGCAATTCCATCTGGAGTATGCGTATTTACAACACCAAAACCAGCTTTAAGCATAGCTTGTGCTTTACTATTATTGTATTTAAAGTTGTTAGAAGCATCTGTTTCTGGTCTAATATGATCATTCCAATAATAGCCTTCTCTATTAGATTCGTATTGTCTAAAACGGCTAGGATTTTGAGTTGCTTTAGGTGCATTAACTCCAAAATTTGAATATACTTCTACAAAAGAAGGATAGATAGTCTTTCCTGAAAGGTCAATAGTTTTGGTTCCTCTAGGAATGGTTACTCTTTTACCAACAGCTATAACCTTACCATCTTTTACAAGTAATGTTCCTTTGTTGATAATTTGTGTAGGTGTTACATAAATTTTAGCATTGGTAAAAGCTACAGTTGTGTTTTTTGTAGTTTTAACACCAGAGTTTGTTGGAAAATATTCTTGAGATTGTACAGCCAAAGTCGACAAAAACAAAAATAGTAGTAGTGTTTTTTTCATTTAGATTAGTGTTTGTTTAGAACGTAAATTTAACATTCTGTTTTTAAAATAAATCTAAAAGATCTTATGTTTTACTAACAATTGTTAATATTACTGATTTTCGTAAGAGATAATTAAATCAACTACATAGTTGTAAGATTGAATTCCGTTTGCCTGCTTATTGGCTTTTAAGTAAGAATTATAGCCTTTTTTAATCAAAGGTTCAATCGGATTTCTATATTGATCCCAGAACTCAGAGCTTTCTTTAAAATCGATTAAAACACCTTTATTTACAGCTAAAATTAGTTTGTTAAAAATTGTTTTGTCACGTTTTCTAACTTCCGATATTAAATAACTAAACGCCATTCTGTAAGCTGCGTATTTAAAGTACATGTCATCATTTGCTAAAGTTGCCAGATAACCAACAAAATTGGCTTCATTTTCTGCTGCAATTCCTAATTGATGTGCTATTTCATGACAAACTGTTGTTGGATATCCGTTAACCGGAATTCTATCATTCACTTGAGCTTCTCCAGTAATTGGATTAAAATAACCTGAAGTTCCGTTGTAGCTCTGGATTAAACTCATCAACGAACTTTTTATAGATCTAAAGTTGTATACAAATTGCGGATATTCGTAGGTTAAATTATCATATCCGGCAATTGCCATTTTGTACATTTCTTTTTGCGAATAGGGGTTTTTAGCAACTAATGAATCGTTTTTTGTGATTTTAAAATGCGATTCGTTCAATCTTTTTATACTATTTTCTGAAACTGTAGTAAGTTGTTCTGTGGTGTATTTTGTTTGTTGAAACCCTAAGTTTTTAGCCAATGGTTCTCTAAAATAATTAAATCCCCAAAACCAATAAAAACAACTATAAAGGATTGACAGAAAAGCAACTACTTGTAATAATTTTGATTTTAGGTTTTTAAATCTATCTTTAAAAAGACGATATATGAATCGAAGGATAATAAAAACTAAAATTCCAATTAAAAGATCACCAATTGAAAACGGAATCCAACCAAATAAAAAACGCAGCAATACACTCGTAAAACGATAAATTCCGTTGGAGTAGTAGTGTTCTACCAAACTTGGGTACTTGCTAATCAATTGTACAAAAACAATTTGAAAAGCGAATAAAATCACCAAGAAAATATTTAGTTTTTTATTTTTCATTGTTTCAAAAATAGCTAAATATTTGAATCTTGACCTGTTATTAACAGGTTAATAACATTTTAGTGAACAAAAATTGTGCATAAAGAAATTGGATATTCTCATTCTATATGCCAACCTAAAAAACTACATTTGTTGATATGGAGAAAACAAAATTTGTGCCGGGTAAAAAGATCGATAAAACAAAAATTATTGGTTTAGAAAAAGGGAAAATCCCACCTCAAGCTTTAGATTTAGAAATTGCAGTTTTGGGCGCAATGATGATTGATAAAAAAGGAATTGACGATGTAATTGATATTTTACATTCAGATGTTTTTTATGATAAAAAACACCAAGAAATTTACGCGGCAATTTATACATTGTTTCAAAATTCTGAGCCAACAGATTTATTAACAGTTTCTCAACAGTTAAGAAAAGACGGTAAGTTAGAGTTGGTTGGCGGAGATTTTTATCTAATCAACTTAACACAAAAAGTGGCTTCTTCTGCACATATTGAATACCACGCACGTATTATTTTACAGAAATACATCCAACGAAAATTAATTTCAATTTCTAGTGATATTATTGAAACCGCATATGACGAAACGGTAGATGTTTTTGATTTATTAGATGTCGCCGAGGGTAAATTATTCGAAGTAACACAAGGAAACTTAAAGAAAGGTTCTGAAGATGCTGGAGATTTAGTAAAACAAGCCTTAAAGAAAATTCAAGATATTTCTAATCAAGAAGGAATGAGTGGTTTAGAAACAGGCTTTTCTAAATTAGATGCATTAACTTCTGGTTGGCAACCATCCGATTTAATTATTATTGCTGCGCGTCCTGGAATGGGAAAAACAGCTTTTGTTATTTCAATGGCAAAAAATATGGCAATTGATTTCGGTCATCCTGTGGCATTATTCTCTTTAGAGATGTCTTCTGTACAGTTAATAACACGTATGATTTCTTCTGAAACAGGATTGACTTCAGAAAAACTTAGAAAAGGAAATTTAGAAGCGCACGAATGGGAACAATTAAATGTAAAAGTAAAGAAGCTTTCTGATGCGCCTATTTTTATTGATGACACACCTTCGTTATCTATTTTTGATTTACGTGCAAAAGCACGACGTTTAGTTTCACAACACGGCGTAAAAATTATTGTAGTAGATTATTTACAATTAATGACAGCAGGTGGTTCTGCAGGAAAAGGTGGCGGAAATAGAGAACAAGAAATTTCTACAATTTCTAGAAACTTAAAAGCATTGGCAAAAGAATTAGCCGTTCCGGTAATTGCATTATCTCAGTTATCGCGTGCGGTTGAAACACGTGGAGGATCTAAAAGACCTTTATTATCTGATTTACGTGAATCTGGTGCCATTGAACAAGATGCAGATATTGTATCGTTTATTTTTAGACCAGAATATTACGGAGTTACAGAATGGGACGACGACGATCATACGCCTTGTGAAGGACAAGGAGAATTTATTGTTGCAAAACACAGAAATGGTGGATTGGAAAATATTCGTTTGAAGTTTACTGGACATTTAGCAAAATTCTCAGATTTAGAAGAAGGCTTTAGCTCTGAATTTCAATCTAAAATGAACAGTGGCGTTTCACCGGATCAATTTATCAGCCCGAAAGATGCTTTTGGTATTGAAGATGATGGTGGTGATGTGCCGTTTTAATTCTTAAACAATTCATAAATTATAACAAATACACAATTGCAATCATGTAATTGTGTATTTTAGTTTTCTCAAATGAAAAAACTCCTTTCCATACTCGCATTTTTAATGATAACCAATTCGCTTTGGGCGTCATTCATTTATATACCAATGAGTGCAGAAAATCAAAAAAATCATTTAAAAGCCTACGGAATTGTTTTCTTTTCGCTTCAAAACGGTGTAAAAGCAAAATGGTTATTGAATTATGATGGCGGCGCATTTTTAATAGAAAACTCAGCATTAATAGAAAAAGAATTAAAAATTAGAGGTGTTTCATATCAAATTATTTCGGATGCAAAATCACAATTGATATTGCAAGATATTGCATCACCTTCTAAAAATCAAGAAGCAGTAACCTTAGAAAAAGCACCAAAAATTGCAGTGTATTCGCCAAAGGATAAAATGCCTTGGGACGATGCGGTAACAATGGTGTTGAAATATGCTGAGATTCCGTTTGACGTAATTTACGACGAAGAAGTGTTGAATGATAAATTGTTGTTGTACGAATGGTTGCATTTACATCACGAAGATTTTACAGGACAATATGGACGTTTTTACGGTTCGTTTAGAACGGCGCCTTGGTATATTGAACGCAAACAACAAGCTGAAGCATTGGCTAAAAAGTTGGGTTATGATAAAGTATCACAAGAAAAATTAGCGGTTTCTAAAAAAATTAGAGATTATGTTGTTGGTGGCGGATTTATGTTTGCGATGTGTTCTGCTACCGATAGTTTTGATATCGCACTTTCTGCTGAAGGTGTTGATATTGCAGAGTCTATGTTTGATGGCGATATGTCAGAACCAAATTATCAATCTAAAATAGATTTTTCAAAAACACTAGCTTTTGAAAATTATACATTAATTCGGAATCCAACTACGTACGAGTTTTCATCAATAGATATGACAAGAAAACGTAGAATCCCGAAAAGTTCAGATTATTTTTATCTACAAGAATATTCTGCAAAATGGGATCCAGTTCCGACGATGTTAACCCAAAACCACACGCAATTGGTAAAAGGTTTTATGGGACAAACGACTTCGTTTGATCGAAAGACGATTAAACCAACAGTTTTGGTGCTGGGAGAAAATAAAGTGAATAGAGAAGCACGTTATATTCACGGAACCAAGGGAAAAGGAATGTTTACGTTTTATGGTGGACACGATCCAGAAGATTATACGCATAGAGTAGGAGACCCAAAAACCGAATTGGATTTACACACAACTTCGCCAGGTTATCGTTTAATTTTAAACAATGTGTTGTTTCCTGCGGCAAAAAAGAAGAAACAAAAAACTTAAGTAACTCAGTAATTTTTTATTATTTGTCAGTTCGATTAATTCCGATGTATTCTGAATTACATCGAGAACTATTTTCTCTCTAATTCTTTTATAAAATAAGACGGTTTAATTCCTGTATTCTTATAAAAAGCTTTTGAAAAGGACTCGGAAGTATTAAAACCAACTTCATTTGCAATCGCATTGATACTATATTTTCGAAAACGAGTATCAGTTTTTAACTTTTCAATAGTATAGTTAATTCGTAAACTATTAATGTAATTATTAAACGACTTCCCTTTGTGTTGATTAATTATTTGCGAAAGGTATTTTGTATTTGTTTTAAACTTTTTTGCAAGATTAAATAGTGTAACATCATGTAAAATATATTCGTGATTGTTTTGAAACTTTGATAAAAGTTTTAAAATCTTGTTAACCAGATCAATAGGTATTGATGACTCTTTTTTAGGAATTATTTTTACTGAGGTAGGTTTTTCATTCTGAGATGAAGCGACCAAGTTATTAAAACGTTGTTTATACAATTTCTTTCTTTTCGATTGATAAGCTAGAGTTATAGAAATAATTATTGCAAACAAGCTAATTAGAATAACCCATTTTTGAGTTGTTGATAAACGCTCCTTTAATCGGTTTTCGATAGTTTTTCTTTCTTTAAGTAAATTTGGAATGTCATAGTTTTCAGTTAGACTTTTACTGATTTTTTTTGACCTTGCGTTTAAAACACTATCTACTTTTATGTATTTATTTATGTATTCTAATTGTTTTAAGTCGTTGTCTTCATTTTTGTAATATGATATTAAGTATCTATAAGCTGGTTTTTGGCTTCTGTAATAATTACCTGTTTTTTGAAAAAGAGAATCTATTTTATGAAAATATCTTAAAGATCTATTTTTGTAATTAATCTTGTCATAAGATTGAGCTAAATAGAGATAAGCATTGCAAAGAATAATGTAGTTTTCATCCAACTTTATAAATAAAATTGATTTTTTTAAAAAATTAATAGCATTAATGTATTCTCCTTTTAAATAATAGACATTCCCTTTATTAAAATTTGTATATCCACTTAAAATAGAATCTTTGTATTTTATAGCTAATGAATGCACTTTACTATTATAGTAATAAGTAGAGTCGTAAAGTTTTAAAGAATTAAATATTTTTGATAGATTAAATATTATTGAGCTATAATCATATAATTCTTTTCTACTAACATTATTATAATAGCCAAGAGAAGATTTAAATAACTTAATCGCTTCATTGAAATCTTCATTATGAGATTTAATCATTCCTAACCTTAAGTTTGATATTGATTTTAAACTATCATTCTTTATTTTAATAGCAAATTTTTGAGCGTTTAAATAGTTTTCAAGAGCTTTATCTTTAATTCCTTTTTGAAAATAAAAATCACCTAATTCTATATTGCCAATTATTTTAAAAGTTTTATTAACTTTTGGATCATTAATTAATTAATTTAGTCCAATAATTAACAAATGGAATTGTGTCTTTAGTAATACTATTCAATATATAATATGAAGAGGCAATGTTAAGAGTATCTTTTTCGAAAACAGCTTTTTTTAAACGATAATTTGCATATACCAATGCTTTTAAGTTGTCTGGTTTCGCAGCATAAGATTTATCATGCAATTCTATAAATGAATATTTAACTAATGAATCTTTTTCTACCGTTTGTCCTTTTAGGGATAAATTAAAACAAACTAGGATACATAAAAGAAGGACTCTTTTAAATAATAATTTTCTCATAATAATTCTTTTATAGCGTTTCAAAAATAAGAAAATTACCAGAAATTAGAGAAATAACATGTGATTTAATTCCAAAATTAAATGTAATTATTTGGTGTTTATAACACGATATTTATGAATCTAGAGTATTAACAGTTGTTTATTAATGAACTCTTCTGTTACTTTGATGTATACATAAAGGGTTCTTTATACAATTGATATTGTCGTTGGGAAATTGCTATGAAAAACAACTCCTAAAAAAGAATCCTTTTCTTTTTTATATAATGAAGCTCCTACTTCTTAATAACTTTTTATTTATGTCAATAAAAAGGTGAAAAATGCCATTGTAATATCGTATTTAAAAAAGTACTTTTGTCAACAACAAACAAAACACACATGTCTACAACAGTACAACGCTTAGAAATTTTCACACAACAAGTTAGAAGAGATATTTTACGAATGGTTCACGCCGTAAATTCAGGCCATCCAGGAGGTTCTTTAGGATGTGCAGAATTTATTACTTGCTTATATCAAGAAGTAATGGAGTATTCAACTGATTTTAAAATGGACGGAATCAACGAAGATTTATTCTTCTTGTCAAACGGACATATTTCTCCGGTATTTTATAGCGTTTTAGCGCACACAGGATTCTTTAAAGTAGAGGAATTAGCAACTTTTAGATTGCTAAATACTCGTTTACAAGGACATCCAACAACACATGAAGGTTTAGAAGGAATTAGAATTGCTTCTGGTTCTTTAGGACAAGGAATGAGTGTTGGTATTGGAGCTGCAGAAGCAAAGAAACTAAACAACGATTCTAAAATTGTATATACGTTACACGGTGATGGAGAATTACAAGAAGGACAAATTTGGGAATCTGCAATGTATGCTTCAGGTAAGAAAATTGATAATTTAATTTCTACGGTTGATTTAAACGGAAAACAAATTGATGGAGCAACTGATGATGTGTTACCAATGGGAAGTATCAGAGCGAAGTTTGAAGCTTTTGGTTGGGATGTGTTAGATGTTAAAAAAGGAAATGATGTTGCTGCAATTTTAGACGGATTAGCGGATGCAAAATCTAGATCTGGAAAAGGAAAACCTGTTTGTATTTTATTGCATACAGAAATGGGTAATGGTGTTGACTTTATGATGGGGACGCATGCTTGGCATGGTAAAGCTCCTAGTGATGAGCAGTTAGAAAATGCTTTGGCGCAAAATCCTGAAACGTTGGGGGATTACTAAAAGAGAAAAAAGAAATTAGAATATAGAGAAAAGAAAACCTGTACATTTTTGTACAGGTTTTCTTATTTGTCATTTCGACAGAGAGAGGAACGAACAACGAGAATTCTCATAAAGTATACTTACAATCTTTTTCCTTTTTCATTCTTTTCCATTGATAAAAAGAAACAAAAATCTAAACTTGAATTTTTAACGATCAATATTACTTTTACGCTTGTTTCAAGTGATTGACACTCGTCTGCAAATACTATGACGGAAACTGGTTTCTTTTTTATGAATAATTTCACGTTCTATGAAAACCATTCTGTAAGTAAAAAACTATCTTTACGTCTTTAGTAAGAAATCTAATAATTTATGAAAATAGGTATTGTTTGTTATCCAACTTTTGGAGGAAGTGGAGTAGTTGCAACTGAGTTAGGAATGGCATTAGCAGATAAAGGGCATGAAGTTCATTTTATTACCTATAATCAACCAGTTCGCTTAGATTTCTTTACACACAATTTACATTTTCACGAAGTATTATTAGAAGAATATCCGTTGTTTCAATATCAACCTTACGAACTTGCATTGTCAAGTAAAATGGTAGAAATTGTTGAGAAACATCAATTGGAAGTTTTGCATGTGCATTACGCAATTCCGCATGCGTATGCAGCTTATATGGCAAAGAAAATGTTGCAGGAAAAAGGTATGGATATTAAGGTGGTTACTACGCTTCACGGAACAGATATTACGTTAGTTGGAAGCCATCCAACATACAAATCGTCAGTAGAATTTAGCATCAATAATTCTGATGTAGTAACAGCAGTTTCCAAAAGTTTAAAAGAAGATACTTTGCGTTTATTTAATATTACAAATGATATTAAAGTGGTCTATAATTTTATCGATACAGAAAAGTATGATAGAGCAGAAGAAACAGAATGCAACAGAATTACGATTGCAAAACCTGAAGAAAGAATAATTACACATGTTAGTAATTTTAGACCTGTAAAACGCACACAAGATGTGATTAAGATTTTTAATGAAGTTCTGAAAGAAGTTCCTTCTAAATTATTAATGGTTGGCGATGGTCCAGAAAGAATGAGCGCTGAATTATTAGTTTCGGAATTAGGCATTGAAGAGAGTGTTATTTTCTTAGGAAATAGTAATGAAGTCGTAAAAATTCTTTGTTATACAGATGTCTTTTTATTGCCTTCAGAAACAGAAAGCTTTGGTTTGGCAGCTTTAGAAGCAATGGCTGCAAGTTCTGCTGTAATCTCTACAAATACTGGAGGATTACCTGAAGTAAATATTCATGGTAAAACAGGATATTTAAGTAATTTAGGCGATGTTAATGACATGGCTAAAAACGCCATTACCATTTTAAAAGATGCCGCAATTTTAGAAGAGTTTAAAGCAAATGCCAAAGCGCACACAAAATTATTTTCTTTAGAAAATATTTTACCAGTGTATGAGGAATTGTATAAAAGTTGTTCTATTTCTGTTTAAGAATTATAATACTCCAAACTTTCAATAATTAGTTCTGTAGTTACTTTACAATCTAATTGAGTTTGCTCTAAACCTTTTAATAACACAAAATTTACCCGTCCGCTAACATTCTTTTTATCGTGTTTTAAATAGGTCAAAATCGCGTTGAAATCTTCTTTTACTATTTGAGTTTTCCCATAAATAGTAACAATCAATTGTTTTATTTCTTCTAATGTCTTTTTAGGAAATCCTAACAACTTAGAAGATACAAAACATTCAGCAACCATTCCGATTGCAATCGCTTCTCCATGCGTTAAACTTTCTTTTTCATTAGCTTCTAAAAAGTACGATTCTACTGCATGACCAATTGTATGTCCAAAGTTTAAAATTTTACGCAAACCTTGTTCTTTTGGATCTTCTATAACTACTTCGTTTTTAATTGCTATAGAACGATGAATTAACTCGGTAATATCTAAATTTTCTGAGTTTTTAATTTTCTCATACAAACTCACATCATAGGTTAATCCGTATTTGATGATTTCTGCAGTTCCAGATCTTATTTCTCTTGGCGTAACAGTTTCTAAATACGCTGTATCAACAATTACTATCTCTGGATTTGCAAACAAACCAATTTGATTTTTCAAGACACCCAAATCAACGCCTGTTTTTCCGCCAACTGAAGCATCAACCATAGATAATAAAGTAGTAGGAATATTAACAAAGTCAATTCCACGTTTAAAAGTAGAAGCGACAAATCCGCCTAAATCTGTAATAACTCCGCCACCTAATGTAATTAGTAAACTCTTTCTATCCGCATTTAATTCGGTCAACACATTCCAAACACCTGTACAAGTTTCTAGATTTTTATTGATTTCTCCAGACTCAATTTCAATCAATTCAATTGGGCAATTAGCAACTAATTTCGGAATGAACTTTCCGTAACAATTTTGGTGTGTATTCTCATCCATCAAAATAAAAATAGAAGAGTAGTTATTGTTAGCAATTAAGTTGTTTAAGGCTGCGTATCCATTTTCCTGAAAATGAACAAAATAAGTTGCTGCTTTGATAGATTTCATTTGGTATAAATTGTTGCTGCAAAATAAGAAGAAAAAATTGAAATAATTGCACATTAAAACTATCTTTGTTTTCATTAATTACAACTGTTTATCTATGAAACTTTTTGAAAATACGGAAGTAGCTTTTTCTTTAAAATCTGATTCTCAATTAGAACGCGCTTACTTTTTATTTAAAATGATAGAAAGTCAACCATTAGTAAGAATTGGAACTGCGGTGACCAACTTTGCTTTAAAGGCACATTTACCAGTAGAAGGATTAATTCGTTCTACCGTTTTTGATCACTTTTGTGGTGGCGTTACCGAAGAAGATTGTTTGCCAAGCATAGATAAATTGTATACCAAAAATGTACATGCAATTTTAGATTATTCTGTAGAAGGAAAAGAAACAGAAGAACAGTTTGATCATGCGTTAGAAAAAACGTTGAAAACCATCAACTTTGCACAAGAAAAAGCATCTATTCCGTATGCAGTTTTTAAGCCAACCGGATTTGGACGTTTTGCGTTGTATCAAAAGTTAACAGAAAATGAAGAATTAACAGTTGATGAAAAATCAGAATGGCTGCGTGTTGTAGAACGTTATCACACGGTTTGTAAAGCAGCATTAGAAAAAGATGTTCCTTTGTTAATTGATGCAGAAGAAAGTTGGATGCAAGATGCAGCAGATGTTTTAATTGAAGAATTGATGGAATTGTACAATACAGAAAAAGCCATCGTTTTTAATACCCTACAAATGTATCGTCATGATCGTTTAGCATATTTAAAGGATTTGCATCAAAGAGCACATCAAAAAGGATATCATATCGGAATGAAAGTTGTGCGTGGCGCTTATATGGAAAAAGAGCGTTCTAGAGCAGAAGAAAAAGGATACGATTCTCCAATCTGTAGAGACAAACAAGCAACAGACGATAATTACAATGCGGCTATTTTGTACATGATGGAACATTCTAAAATGGCATTATTTGCAGGAACTCACAATGAAGAAAGTTCTTTAATGTTGATGGATTTGGCAAAGAAATACAATATTAAACCGAACGATTTGCGTTTGTGGTTTGGACAATTGTACGGAATGAGCGATCACATCAGTTTTAATTTAGCCAATGAAGGTTATAACGTTGCTAAATATGTTCCTTTTGGACCTGTTAGAGACGTGATGCCATATTTAATAAGAAGAGCAGAAGAAAACACTTCTGTTGCCGGACAAACTAGTAGAGAACTTGGACTGATAAAATCAGAAAAGAAACGCAGAAAATTATAGTGAGTACAACCATTCAAGATATAAAAGAAAGCATTCATAAAAACAAATTACGTCTCGGAAAAGAAATAAGAGAAAGTAAAGAGTTGTTTTCTTTGTTGACAAAATCTACGCACAAAAAATTAACGTCCGAAGAAAAAAAGAAAGTAAAAGAACAATTGCTAGATATTTGTAAAAGTGTACCTGCATTGGCAGTTTTTATGCTTCCAGGCGGCGCATTACTCTTACCACTTTTAATAAAATTAATCCCAGATATCCTACCAAGCTCATTTAGAGAGGATTCCATCGATATTGATTTAAAATAGTCAGAAAAACTATTCAACTTTTAAGGCTTTAAATTCCAATTTAAAACACTACTTTTGCAGCTTCAAAATAAGCAAGTATGCAACCAATTAGAAATATCGCTATTATAGCCCACGTAGATCACGGAAAAACAACATTAGTTGATAAAATTATCGACCAAGCAAAAATCTTAGACGATCGTAAAGAACGTAAAGATTTATTGTTAGATAATAACGATTTAGAACGTGAAAGAGGAATTACAATTCTTTCTAAAAACGTATCAATAAACTATAAAGGAACAAAAATTAACGTAATTGATACACCTGGTCACGCCGATTTCGGAGGAGAAGTAGAGCGTGTATTAAAAATGGCTGATGGTGTTTTATTATTGGTTGATGCATTTGAAGGACCAATGCCACAAACGCGTTTTGTATTAGGTAAAGCCTTAGATTTAGGATTAACACCAATTGTGGTTGTAAATAAAGTAGATAAAGAAAACTGTACACCTGATTTAGTTCATGAAAAAGTTTTCGATTTAATGTTTGCGTTAGAAGCTACTGAAGAGCAATTAGATTTTGCAACTGTTTACGGTTCTGCAAAAAATAACTGGATGTCTACAGATTGGCAAAACCAAACTGATAACATTATTCCTTTATTAGATGCTGTTATAGAATCTATTCCTGCAACTACTTATAACGAAGGAACTCCACAAATGCAAATTACTTCTTTAGACTTTTCTTCATTTACAGGAAGAATTGCTATCGGACGTATTTTTAGAGGAGATATAGAAGCTGGTAAAGATTACATGCTATGTAAAGCTGACGGTTCTACGAAGAAAGTAAGAATTAAAGAATTACACGTATTCGAAGGAATGGGTAAAGTTCAAGTAGATAAAGTGCCTTGTGGAGATATTTGTGCTATCACAGGTATTGAAGGGTTTGAAATTGGTGATACAATCGCAGATTTAGAAAACCCAGAAGCATTACCAAGAACAGAAATTGATCAACCTACCATGAGTATGTTGTTTACCATTAACAATTCACCTTTCTTTGGTAAAGAAGGTAAATATGTAACATCTCGTCATATTAGAGACAGACTGTTTAAAGAATTAGAAAAAAACTTAGCATTAAAAGTAGAAACTACTGATAGTGAAGATAAATTCAACGTTTTTGGACGTGGAGTTTTACACTTATCTGTATTGATTGAAACAATGCGAAGAGAAGGATATGAATTACAGGTTGGAAGACCACAAGTAATCATTAAAGAAATTGATGGTAAGAAACATGAGCCAATGGAAACATTGTCTATCGATGTACCAGAAGATATGGCTTCTAAAGCTGTAAACTTAGTTTCTTTACGTAAAGGAGACTTAATGATTATGGAACCTAAAGGAGATTTACAACATTTAGAATTTACAATTCCTTCTAGAGGTTTAATTGGTTTAAGAAACAGAATTTTAACAGCAACAGCTGGTACTGCAATTATCAACCATAGATTTAGTGAATACGGACCTTATAAAGGAGATTTTACTGAAGATATTAAAGGAGCTATTGTTTCTTCTGCAGCTGGTAAAGCAACTGCGTATGCGTTAAACCGTTTACAAGATAGAGGACGTTTCTTTATTGATATCAATCAAGAAATTTATATTGGTCAAGTAATTGGAGAAAACTCTAAGTCAGAAGATATGGCTGTTAACTTAATTAAAGGAAAGCAATTAACAAACATGCGTAAATCTGGTACAGATGAAGCGATGAAAATTGCACCGAAAGTAGATTTCTCTTTAGAGGAAAACATGGAATATATCAAAGAAGATGAGTATTTAGAAGTAACTCCAGCTAGTTTACGTATGCGTAAAATTGTTTTTAAAGCGTAGTGCTGAAACTTGTTTACGCTGAATTTATTTCAGTGTTTCAGTACCTTTTTAAAAAGAACTAAAAACATAATAACTGTCATTCCGACCGTAACGGAGGAATCTGATGAAATAAATTTATATAAAAACGTCACTTTTTAGTGACGTTTTTTGTTTTTAAACATTTTATCTTTGCAACATGAGCGATTTTAAAGAATTTTTTGAAGCCATACAACAAACCGTTTTAAGTGATGAGTTTGTAAAACTAACCTTAAGCAAACCTTTAAGAAAGAATGAAGGCTTTTTAAACGTATATCTACGTTTATTAACCATTGATGGCAAAGATGTTTTTGAGTTTAAATACAGACATGCTACAGAAACAACTTACAAACAATTCTCTTTAAAAGAAACGTTGGAAGAACTAGAAAAACTATTGCTAGAAACTTTTAGAACAGGGACTTTATTTACGTTGAGTTACGATTTACTCGTGATGGTTTCTAAAAAGAAAAGTGTTTCTTGCCGTGATACCGCACCAAGTTTTAAAAATAAATTACCTGAAATTCCAAGAGAAGAATAGGTTTTATTTATTCTTTCGCTAACGGTTTGTATATGAAGCGTAGCATCCCGATGGGTGCTATGATTTTATATATATTGTTAACGATAGTTTATTTTTCAAAGATCAAGTTTTCTAAGTATCTAACAGCAGATGCTATTAAGTTCTTTCGATTCTTTGCCTTTTCTTCAAAATTATTAAGGGAATCTCTATTCAATTTTCTACCCTTAATAAAAACAGTTGTAGGATTTTGCAATGCAGATAAGTCTAATAGAGGAGCAGGAGAAATTTTATTCACATCTATGAATAATGACGGAACAAAAGCAGGTTTTGCAAACGAAGCGTTGGCTAGATTGTCAGATGAATTGAATATACCAATTATTGCTTCTGGTGGAGCAGGAACAATGCAACATTTTACAGATACATTTACGATTGGAAAAGCAGATGCAGCATTAGCAGCAAGTGTTTTTCATTTTGGAGAAATAGAAATCTCAGCATTAAAAAAAGCCTTAAAAAATAATAACATACCAGTAAGAATATAAATTATGAATATAGATTTCAATAAAAATAACAATGGATTAGTACCAGCAATCATTCAGGATGCTACAACAAAAAATGTTTTGATGTTGGGGTATATGAATGAAGAAGCATTTAAAAAAACGAATGAAACGAAGTTGGTAACCTTCTTTTCTAGAACTAAAAACCGATTGTGGACCAAAGGCGAAGAAAGCGGCAATACTTTGAATTTAGTAGATATCAAACTAGATTGTGATAACGATACGTTGTTGATTCAAGTGAATCCAAATGGACCAACGTGTCATAAAGGTTCGGATACGTGTTGGAATGAAGAAAATACGTCAAACTATGGATTCTTTTCAACCTTAGAAAATGTGATTACTGAACGTGTTGCAAACAAAGACACACAGAAATCTTATGTTGCAAGCTTGTTTGATAAAGAAATTAATAAAGTTGCTCAGAAAGTAGGAGAGGAAGCTGTAGAAGTTGTAATTGAAGCAATGGATAACAATGACGAATTGTTTTTATATGAATCTGCTGATTTACTATTTCACTATTTACTATTGTTACAAGCAAAAGGTTTTACGTTAAAAGATATTGAAGCGGAATTAAAGAAAAGGCAGAAATAAATTACCACCAAACCACAAAGATTTTAAAAATTTCACCATTTGGTTTTTTCATCCAACACATTGGAGAAGATTTACGTTCTAAATAGGTGTTAAATTCTAATTGAAACTCATCAAAATTACTCCAGTCTATATTTGAATGTGGAATAACCAACCAGTCTTTCTTATTTGGAAAGTAGAATTTACAATCTTTAAACAGGTTTATTTCTTGCTGATTGATATAAAATCCAACAATACAATCTTGATTTAGAGTTGATAGCTTCAACATTTGACTTGCAAACGGAACAAACAATTGTGCTTTAAAGTAAACTTGCTGTTCAGTTTTTTGAGCATCTAAATTGATGCTTTCTAAATATGTTTTGCATTGATGAGAGTAGAGCAGTGGCAATTGCTTCTCTTTTAGTTTGGTAAGTTTTTCTACCAAAGAATCTTTTCTGTTTGGACCGATGAAATGTTCAATTTCTGTTTCTCCAACAGTATCATCATACAAATAGAATTTATAAACAACTTCTAAATGAATGGGCTTTTTATCCTTTAAAAGGATACAATCTAATTCGCCCAACGTAATTTTATCTTGCTGAATTTGAATGTTTTCAGAAATAATTTCAATTCCGTTTTCTTGTTGTAATTCAAAAGAAACAAAACGTTCAATATATTTTCCTAACCGAAGATTCTCATCAATTTCTATATTGATTGCTTTAGATTTTGACTCAATTTTAAATTGCAACAAATCAAACACTGAATTATTTTTCCACAAACAAGGTGTTTGTAAGAAACCATCAAAATGTTGTTGGATTTGTTTTGTGAGTAATTTCATTTCGTTGTCGAAAATACAAATCTATTTTGAAATTGTTTTTGTACATTGAGCTTTTAAAATACTTAGGCATGCAATTCGAAAAATCAACTTTACAATTCTTAACAAATTTAGAACAAAATAACGATCGTGATTGGTTTACTGAAAACAAACCAAGGTTTGTAGAAATTCAGAATGATGTAAAAAAGTTGTTCTCAGAAATGCAAGTAAACCTTGAAAAGCACGATGAAATTGAAAAAATGAAAATCTATAGAATTTATAGAGATGTGCGTTTTTCTAAAGACAAAACACCTTATAATCCACGTTTAGCAGTTTCATTCTCAAGATTAGGTAAACAATTGCGTGGTGGGTATTTCTTACAAATAAAACCAGGAGGAACCATGATTGGCGGTGGATTTTGGCAACCAGAAAAAGAAGATTTATTAAGAATTAGAAAGGAAATAGAATTAGATGCAACGGAGTTCAGAGCTATTTTAAAAGATAAAAACTATCAAAAATGTTTTGGAGGAGAATTTCATGGAGATGAATTAAAATCTGCACCAAGAGGATTTGATAAAGAACACCCAGATGTAGATTTGTTACGTAAAAAAGGGTTTATTGCGGTAAGAAATTTTACAGACAAACAACTGTTAGCTCCTGATTTCTTGCAAGAAGTTGACAATACATTTCAAGCAATGCGACCTTTCTTTGATTTATTTTCAGATGTTTTGACTACAAATTTAAATGGAGAAAGTTTAATTTAAATTCTTTTTAATCTCTCGTTTCAAATACAAATAAGTGACCAATGTTGCTAAAACATCAGCAATAGGAAATGACATCCAAACTCCGGTTACGCCATAAAATTTAGGTAAAATATACACTAACGGAATTAAGAAAAAACCTTGTTTTAATAACGTTAAAACTAATGCGGGGAAAGCTTTTCCTGCTGCTTGAAAATAAGCAGAACCAACTAACTGTGCTGTAATTACTGGAGTGGCTAAAAAAGCAATAATAATTGCATTTGGCGTTAATGCTAACAATTCTTTATCTTCAGTAAAAACGCTGACCAATTGATTTGGAAAAACCATGATTCCTATAAAAATGATAGTTGCAATTACGGTCCCAAATAGTATCGCGGTATTAATAGTCTCTTTAACCCGCTTCGTATTATTTGCACCATAATTATATCCAGCAATTGGTAAAAACCCTTGTGTAACTCCTAAAACAGGAAATAAAGCAAACATCATCACTCTATTTATAATTCCGTAGACAGCAATAGATATTTCACCCCCATATTTAAACAAGGTAAAATTTAAAATAATTACCAAAATGCTTATCGTTCCTTGTCTAACAATAGTTACACCACCTAAAGCAACAATTTCTTTTAAAATTGAAAAGTTGATGATGAAATACTTTGGAAAAATCTTTAGTTGTGTGTTTTTTGATATGAAAAACCATAGAATAAACAATCCACAAACCGCATAAGAAATAGCCGTTGCTAAACCAGCACCAAACATTCCTAAATCTAAATATTTGATAAAAATAATATCTAAAACAATGTTTGCTATTGCAGGTAAGATCATTGCATACATTGCAAATTTTGGTTTCCCAACAGCTCTTATAACAGGGTTTCCCATCATTGCAAATGCTAAAAACGGAATTCCCCAAATGATTACATGAAAATAATCTGTAGCAGGAATTACAATATCTCCATTAGCACCAAACAATTGTAAAATAGGAAAGCAAAAATAAGTACCAATAAATACAAACAACGTTGATAAACCAACGGTTAAAGAAATTTGATTTCCGAAAACTTCAAATGCTTTTTCTGATTTATTTGCACCTAAAGCTCTTGATATGATTGAACTTCCACCAATTCCAATTCCCATTCCGATGGATGAAATCAAAAAGGCAATTGGTAAAACCACTGTAATCGCAGCAATTGCCATCACACCAATCCATTGACCAACAAAAATAGTGTCAACAATCATGTTTAAAGACATTACTAAAATTCCGATGGATGCAGGTATTGCTTGTTTTAGCAAGAGTTTACTTATTTTTTCAGTACCTAACTCGTTTGCAATTTGATTCATAAATATTTTTTGGATTTTCAAATATCACAATTATTATCAACCTACATAAGTATGCTCATCTTTTTAAGTATTAATTAACATCAAAGCATAAAAATGCTTACAAATTAACATAAAAAAAGCGGACAAGAATTTGTCCGCTTTTTTTATGTGTCATTTAATATTTATTCAGTTTTCGCTGAAACTCTAATTCCGTTTTTAAGAATAACAAACCCCATAAGTAGTAACCAAACTACTTTTACATGAAATAATGGCTTATAAGTTTCATAATATTCTGGAATTCCAAGAATAATTCCCATAGCAGCTGCACCCAAAAGAATTGTAAACCAAGCTAATGCTTTGTTTACTATATTTCCTTTTAAAAATCCTACTCCTAATAATACTAATCCAACACCAGAAAAGATTCTTCCAAAACGAACAAAACAAGTTACATATTGATTGGTAAAAAGTATTCCATCCATAAATTCTTTTATTTCTGTTGCAGATTTACCAGCAGTTTTTCCAACACCCCAAGCTCCATAATTGTAATAAAAAGCTGCAGCAATTGCAATTGTAAACGTACCAACAACCAACATACCAATTCCTGGCATCATTACAATTCGATGAGGAGAGTTAAATAAGAGTGTCCACAATGCAAATAAAGCAATTCCCATTGTTACCCATCCAAAAATATGAAATCTAAACATCCAAATCCAATACCATACACTTTCTCCAATACTTTCAAAATCAGACGCAACAAAATATTCTCCTACATTGTGAGGAGATAAAAACCATCCACCCCAAAGTAGAATAGCAGCTATTATAAATGCCCAAGCAGTAAATTTAGTTTCGAAATTTTTATTCATTTTAAGTTATTTTTTTGATTAAAAGCGCAATATATTATTCTTATAGAGAAAGATATGTAACATTTGTTACACGATACAATATCATTATTTTTTTAAACTCATTGTAGTAGCTTAATAAGTATCTTTGAATAATGAAATAAAGGAGTAAATTTTAATTATGACAAAAGAATCAAATATTTTCATTTCTCACCATATTGTAAAAAGTGATGAAATAGACGATTTAAATCATGTAAACAATGCTGTTTATGTTAAGTGGATGGATAATGTTGCCTATTTACATTGGCAAAAATTGACAGAAAACCACCCGCTTCCAGATTATATCTGGGTGGTTTCTCGCCATGAAATTGATTACAAAAGACAAGCTGTTTTAGGTGATGAAATTGAAATAAAAACTTGGGTTGGTGAAACCTCAGGAATTAAATCAATTCGTCATATCGAATTTTATAAAGATCAAAAATTATTGGTAAAATCTAAAACTTTTTGGGTGCTTTTAAACGCCAAAACTTACAAGCCGACAAGAATTACAGAAAACGTTTTAAAAGTGTTAGAAGCTAGTAAATAAGCGTACATTTGCACTTTCAAAACACAAGTTATGTCAACATTTAGAGATTTAGGAGTTCGTAAAGATTATATTGATTCGTTAAAAGAATTAAAGATTAAGAATCCTACAGATATTCAAGAAAAAACAATCCCAGTTTTATTAAATTCTGAGACAGATTTTGTTGGATTAGCACAAACAGGAACAGGTAAAACTGCAGCTTTTGGATTGCCAATTCTTCATAAAATTGATGTAAAAAATGATGCAGTTCAAGCATTAATTCTATCACCGACAAGAGAGTTGGTACAGCAAATAAAAAAACAACTTTTTAAGTTTACAAAATATTCAGATGACAACATATTTGTAGAAGCTGTTTTTGGTGGAGAAAAAATTGACAGACAAATAAAAAACTTACAAAGAACTACGCATGTAATTGTGGCAACTCCAGGAAGATTAATTGACTTGATTGAAAGAGGAGATGTAAATCTTAAGAGTGTAAAAAATGTTGTTTTAGACGAAGCTGATGAAATGTTAAGCATGGGTTTTAAACAAGATTTAAATAGAATCTTAAAATATACAGACGGAAAAAGTAATACATGGCTTTTTTCAGCTACAATGCCTGATGAGATTCAAAAAATCATCAAGAAATACATGAGCCCAAGTGCGGTTCGTGTTGCTGTAAATCCTGAAAGTTTAGTAAATGAGAATATTTCGCATCAGTATATAAAAACTACGATTAAAGAAAAAACAGATTTAATTATTAAGTTTTTAGAAAAACGACCTAATGATCGTGGAATTATTTTTTGTAGAACAAAAGCTGGTACTCAAAATTTAACAGAACAATTAAAAGAAGAAGGGTTTTCAGTTGAAGCTTTAGAAGGTAACATGCAACAAAAAGAACGTGATAGAGCCATGAGAATCTTTAAAAAAGGAGATTGTCAATGTTTAATTTCTACCGATGTTTCTGCACGTGGAATAGATGTAAATAACTTGGCTTTTGTAATTCATCATCAATTACCAGAACAATTAGAATACTACACACACAGAAGTGGAAGAACTGCTAGAGCTGGAAAAACCGGATTTTCTTTAGCTTTAGTTTTACCTTATGAATTAGAACAAATTCAGAAGATTCAAAAAGATTTAAATATAAAATTCAACGAGATTTCATTTTAAAATGGATTTAATTTATGTTTTAGATATCATAGGTACATTTGCCTTTGCAATTTCTGGAGCTTTGGTTGCTTCTAAAAAAGAATTCGATTTATTTGGCGTTATCATTATCGCTTTTGCAACTGCAGTTGGAGGAGGAATGATGCGTGATGTTTTGATAAATGCACACCCAATTAATTGGATTGGAGATCTTAATTATATCTGGACAATCATAGCTGCAGTAGTTTTTACTTTTTTATTCAAAAGTAAAATTGCACCATTAAGTAAAACCCTGTTTTTATTTGACACCATAGGTATTGGCGTGTTTACTTTGTTAGGAACTCAAAAAGGATTATCGTATGATTTACATCCTTTTATTGCGATTGTAATGGGAATGGTTTCTTCTGTAATGGGAGGCGTAATTAGAGATGTATTGACAAATGATGTTCCCTTAATCTTTAAAAAAGAAATTTATGCATCAGCATGTTTAGCTGGAGGAACTGTTTATTTAGCTACCAACTATTTTAACATGCCAGAAAGTGTTCAATTTATGGCAACAATTTTTACTGTGATAATTATTCGGTTATTGGCTGTTCGATTTAAATTAAAACTACCAAAAATTAAAGATGACATTTTTGGGAAAACCTCATAAAAAAAAGCGAAGCATTAGCTTCACTTTTTTAGTTTTATAACTATAATTATTTTACATCTTTTAATAATTCTCTAATAGAACGTTCTAGTTGTTGATCTCTTCCTTTATTAATAACACCTGGCATGTTCTTTACTTGAATTAAAGGATTCGTTTGATTGTTTTCCATCCATTGACCTGCTTTATTTTTAGCACTTACAGGAACAACTCCCCAATAACCACCGTTTGGTAAACCTTCCCAACCAGCAAAACTACAAGTTCCAGGAACTGGCATACCAACAGTTTTTCCAATTTTTAAATCTGTATAACCAGAAGCATAACAATGTCCGTCTGAATACATACTTTCATTAAAGATTGATAATGTAGGTTTTGTCCAACGAGAAGTTGGTTCACCACCAACAACTTTGGCTTCAGTTTCATAAGAAATAAATGGAACACCCGTAAAAAACATTGCTAAATCAGCAACTAAATCACCACCACCATTAAAACGTGTATCAATTATAACTCCTTTTCGTTCTGCATATTTTCCCATCATATCTTGATAAATACTTCTATACGGTCCATCACTCATTCCAGGAATGTGAACATAACCTAATTGACCATTACTTTCTTTATCAACTTGTTTTTCATTGATTTTTACCCATCTTTTATATAATAAACCATTTTCACTTCCTAAAGAAACTGGCTTCACTGTAATCGTTTGTGTTTTCTTTGTTTTAGGATCTAAAATATCTAGCAACATAAATTTACCACTCATTCTATTTAAATATTTAGCTACATCTTGATTTTTATCAACATTTTCCCCATTGATTTTTTCAATGATCATTCCAGCTTTGATATTAAATTTTGATTTATCTAAAGGACCTCCAGAAATAATTTCATCAATTAGAATTCCGTCATCTTTATGATTATAATTCATAAAAACACCTAATGATGCTGTTGCATCTGCGTTAGACATTGGTTCGCCACGATAACCAGATCCAGCATGAGATACATTTAATTCACCAATCATTTCTGATAACATTTCCGAGAACTCAAAGCCATTTCCAATATGTGGTAAATACTTTTGATATTCTTTTTTCATTTTTTTCCAGTTGATACCATGAAAAGTTGGTTCGTAGAAGACGGCATTTGTACGAATCCAAACATGATTAAACATTGCAACTCTTTCAGCAGCTTCATCAAATTTCATTTCACCTTTAATAGAAACGCTTTTTTGTTTACCAACTTTAGGGTCTATTTTTGAAATTTTACCACTACTCAATAAGTATAAGTTTTTCATTTCTTTATCCCATTGTAAACTACCGCCGCCAATATTTAGTTTTAAAACCATTTTGGTTGCTCTTGTTCTTAGATTTGTACTCCAAAGGTTTGTTCTACCTTCAAATCTTGATAAATAATACAAAATATCACCTTTTTTAGATAAAACTGCATCACCTAAACTTGAAGAATGAATCGTTAATCTTTTAGTTCGGTCTTTCATATTATCCCAATCAAACGTAAGTAGAGTAGGTTCTTTCTTTTTATCAACAGCCTTTTTGTCTTTAGCTTTTTTATCGTCTTTCTTATCTTTTTTAGCTTTTTCTTTTGCTTTTTTGATTTCCTCATCAAGTGCTTTTTTCAATTTAAAATCTTCATCATTTAAATTAAAGTCATCCCAAGCTTCTTGATTAAAGAACATGCTATACACATCACTTTGTGATTGCCCGCTGGTAGCGTAAGATTTTAATCCGTTTCTATTACTAAACCAAATCATTTGTTTACCATCATTAACCCATTTCGGATTGTAATCATAATAACCACTTTCATTTAAGTTTACTCTTTTAGAACCATCAGCAGCCATTAATAAAACTTCGCCATTGCTCAAAGTTTTTCCCCAATCAACTAATAACCATTTGCTATCTGGACTCCAAGTAAAGTTTTGATCTCCATCTCCCATGGTAAATAAATCTTTTGGAGTTAGCAATGTTGTTTCTTTCTTTGATTTTATATCTCTAATTTTTAAAGTTCTTCGTCCTTCAATAAAAGCTAGTTTTTTACCATCTGGCGAATATTGCGCTAAATAATTGTCAAACTTATTTTCAATGACAACAGCTTCTTTAATTAAAGTAGCAGCATAAAAGAAAGGTTCTTCTTTTCTTAGTTTTTCTGTTTTATAAATATTCCATTTTCCATTTCTTTCACTACTGTAAACTACAGATTTTCCTTCTGGCCCCCAAGTAATAAAACGTTCGTTTTCTGGAGTATTTGTTAATCTTTTAGTGAAAGATTTATCTACAGAAGTCACAAAAACTTCTCCTCTTGCAATAAATGCAATTTCTTTACCATTTGGTGAAATCGCCATTTCTCTAATTCCGCCATTGATTGAAATAAATTTATCAGTATTTGCAATATTCTGCGTTGTAATATTCACCTTTACTTTAGAAGGTTTTCTTCCTTCTTTCATGGTGTATAATTCACCATCAAAACCAAAAGAAATAACACCATTACCAACGCTTAAAAAACGTACTGGATGAAATTTAAAATTAGTGATTTGTTGATCTTGACTTGGATTGTTTAATGAAAGTTTATGCACATTAAAAGTGCCGCTTTTTTCACTTAAATAGTACATGCTTTTTTCATCTGCACTAAAAACAGGTTGTCGGTCTTCTCCGTTAAAAGAAGTAATCATTTTGTGATTCTTTGTTTTAGTATCGTATGTCCAAATATCTCTTGTGATAGAAGAAGTGTGGTGCTTTCTAAACTCGTTTTCACCACCTTTTTTATCGTGATATAACATTGTTTTTCCATTTTTAGAAACTTGAACGTATTCTGCAGGAATTGTAAATATTTGCGATACTTTCCCTCCTTTAACTGGAACGCTGTATAATTCTGGTTGAGAACCTGTTGGATATTGTCTGTGTTTAACATCATCCTGACGTTGCGCTCCAAAAATTACATCTCTATTATTTGAAGAAAAAGAAAATGGAGATTCGTTTGTCGAATGAAAAGTTAAACGTGTTGCAGCGCCACCTTTTGCATCCATTACAAATACGTCAAAGTTTCCGTAACGATTAGAAGCAAAAGCAATTTTAGAGCCATCTTTGCTCCAGACGGCCTTGTAATCATGTGCTTTATGAAAAGTTAATTGAACTGCATCACCACCAGAAGCAGCAACTTTATATAAATCGCCTTTGTAAGTAAATGCTATTTGAGTTCCATCTGGAGATATAGTTGAATAACGCATCCATTGTGGATTGCTTTGCCCGCTAATTGCTAGACTAATAAATAAAAATAAAAGTGTTAGTTGTTTCATGTTTTTTTTAATTTTCAACTAAAATAATTCATTTATTTTGAAAATTATTTATTTCTAGAATAATTTTATCTTCACAAAATGAAAACTTTACTATTTAAAAATGTAACGGAGTTTAAAACAATGATTGGTAAAGAATTACCAACTTCTAATTGGATTTGTGTTACTCAGCAAATGATTGATGATTTTGCAAATGCGACCCTAGATAAACAATGGGTTCATGTTGATGTTGAGCGTGCTAAAAGAGAATCTCCTTTTAAAAGTACCATTGCGCACGGGTTTATGTCAGTTGCTTTATTATCAAAGTTTTTGGAAGATTTAATTCAAATTGATAGTATTAAATTGGGTTTAAATTATGGACTAAATATGGTTCGATTCGCAAATCCTGTACCTGTAAATTCTAATATCCGATTAAAGAGTTCTATTAAAAACATTGAAGATCATAAAAACGGAATCAAAGTAACATTTTCTTGTTTTGTAGAAATAGAAGGAGAAGAGAAACCTGCTTGTATTGCTGAGTTTCTAACACTATTATTTGAATAAAAAAAACCACTCAAATTCTTAAGTGGTTTTTATAATTTCATTCAGTTTAATATATTATGACAACCAACCTTTTTCAGTAGATTTTTTAGAATATAACATTAAAAAGATTGCTGCAATTGGTATAGAAATTAGCATACTGTATTCAAAAGCACCATACATATCTTTACCTTCATTTATAAATAAATTATAAATAGTTTGGATGATTACAGCAAATAAAGAAAATTTAAAGAATAAGTTTGCCATTTTCTTTTTAAACAACATTAAAATACATCCAAGAAGTCCCGCAAAAACTGCTATAGCAAAAACTGCAGTGAGCCAAGAGGGCAAATTGTTTACAATTTCTAATTGTTTCGGTTCTGGATACATTGCTTGATGTCTTTCAGTATTATATGCTTGTTGAATATAAGCATCGACACCCATCGAATTCCATAATAATGCAATAATTCCAATCATCCAAAATATAGGATTTGGTTTGTTTGTTGATTCTGACATTTGTATAATTTTTATTGGTTAATAAAGTTACAAGATAGTTAAAATCTTAAAATTTCAGAAATCTAGTATTTATGAATGCTTTTTTTGGTGATTTATTCGTTAAAAACCTTAAAAACAACGTACTTTTGCAGCTTCCTAACTATAATATTATTTATGTCTGAAATTATCGAAACTACAGAACTAGAAGAACGTAAAACTGGTAAAGACTTATATAGTTATCAAAAAGGAGCTATCAATAAAATTTTTAAACTTTTTGAAAGTGCTCCTGAAGATTATCATTTATTGTATCAATTACCAACTGGTGGTGGAAAAACGGTAATTTTTTCAGAAATGGTTAGACAGTATCTAAAGCATCATCAAAAGAAAGTTTTAGTGATGACGCATAGAATTGAGTTGTGTAAGCAAACTTCTTCTATGTTAACAGATTTTGGTGTAGTTAATAAAGTAATTGATAGTACAGCAAAATTAGATGATCAAGCTGATTATTCTTGTTTTGTTGCCATGGTTGAAACGTTGAATAATCGTTTAAATGATGATAAATTGGATATTTCTGATATCGGTTTGGTAATTATTGATGAAGCGCATTACAATTCGTTTACAAAGTTGTTTAAGTTTTTCGATAAATCTTTTATCCTTGGAGTTACTGCAACACCTTTAAGTTCTAATATTAAACTACCAATGAAAGACAATTACAATGAGTTAATTGTTGGTGAAACGATAGAGTCTTTAATAGAAAATGAGTTTTTAGCACAAGCAAAAACGTTCTCATATAATGTTGGATTGACTTCTTTAGTTGTTGGTTCTAATGGAGATTATACAGTGAAATCATCAGAGGATTTGTACTCAAATACAATGATGCTTGGTAAATTATTACAGTCTTACGAAGAAAGATCTAAAGGAAAGAAAACATTGATTTTCAATAACGGAATTAATACTTCTATTCACGTTTATGAAACCTTTAAAGCAGCAGGTTATCCAATTGCACATTTAGACAATACAGCAACCAAAAAGGAAAGAGCATTTATCTTAAAATGGTTTAAGATGACTCCAAATGCCATTTTAACATCCGTAAGTATTTTAACTACTGGTTTTGATGAACCAACGGTAGAATCTATCATTTTAAACAGAGCAACAAAATCGTTGACTTTATATTATCAAATGATTGGTAGAGGGTCAAGGATTTTAAAAAATAAGCCGCATTTTAATATTATTGATTTAGGTAACAACTTTCACAGATTTGGTCCTTGGGGAGCAGATTTAGATTGGCAACAAATCTTTAGATCACCAAATTTCTATTTAGAGAAATTATTGAATGATGAAGAGTTAGAAGAAACTTTTGCCTATGATATGCCAGAAGCTTTACGTGCAGAGTTTGCGAATTCTAAAGACATAACTTTTGATGTGAAACAAACCTATTTAGATTCTTTAAAAAACAGACAATCTACTAAAGTGGTGTTAGAAAAATCGCTATTGCATCACGCAAAAATATGTATTGAAAATAGTGAAGATGTCTACGATGCTATTGATTTAGCAAAGAAATTAGGGGATGATATCGATTTTAGGCTACAGCGTTATTCTAAATGCATTAGTAAAAGCACACACAATTTTATGGATTGGTTAAAAAACGATTACAGAACAAAACTGAGATTGTTTTTAAGAGCTAATTTTGATGAAATGTTTGAAGAAATTCACGGAAGATCCGCTGAATAATTTATAATAAAGCAAAAAAGTTATTTATGAAATTTTCTAAAGAAACTATTTTAATAGTTTTAGCTTTTTTTGCCATTTATGTTATTTGGGGATCCACTTATTTATTGAATAAAATTGCTGTTCAAGAAATTTCTCCATTATTTTTATCAGCAACTCGATTTACTTTTGCGGGTTTTTTAATTCTAGTTATTGCTAAGTTTTTAAAACTTCCTTTAAAAATCACTAGAAAGCAATTGTTAAATAATACACTTGCTGGATTTTTATTTTTAGTTTATGGAAATGGGGTTTTTGTTTGGGCTTTACAGTATGTAGATTCTGGTTTTGCTGCACTAGAAGCATCATCAATGCCATTAGTTGTATTAATTTTAATGCGAATTATCTATGGACAAAAAATTCATAAAATGTCTTTATTTGGTGTTGCATTAGGAATTACTGGAATTTTTTTATTGGTAAGTCAACAAGAAATCACCAAAGGAGAAAACTCGTTACTGGGCGTTTTTATGATTGCAACTTGTATTCTTAGTTGGGCTTCTGCAAGTATTTTTGTTTCTAAAGCAGATATGCACAAAAGTTATTTTGTGAATTCTGGCTATCAAATGTTTGTTGCCGGAGTTTTATTATTTCTATTTAGTTTAATTGTTGGAGAAGAGTGGAAATCACCATTATTGTGGAACAATGAAACATCTATTTCAATGTTGCTATTAGTAATCTTTGGAAGTATTATTGCATTTACAGCGTTTAATTTTTTACTAAAAAAAGTTTCTCCAGAAAAAGTAGCAACTTCTGCATATGTAAATCCAATTATTGCACTATTATTAGGTTGGTATATTTTAGGTGAACAAATTTCTTTTCAATCTATCATTGCTGCTTTAGTTTTATTATTGGGAGTTTACTTTATAAACTCTAATAAAAATTCTAAGAAAACATAAAATTGTAACAATTGTTACATTATAATTACAAGGAGTTTAATACTTTTAACCTTTAATCTTTATTTTATGGAAAGAAGAAAATTTATTAAAAAAGCTTCACTTACTTCTTTAGCTGCACTTATAGGTACTGAAATTGTCTTTGGAAGCAACATGCTTAAAGATTACAAACCTTTAGCACTTCAAGAAAACGATCCCTTTAAACTTTTCAATTTAGATAATGAAATGGTTATATTAAATGATAAACCATGGAACATTGAAGCTAAGGCACATCTGTTAAATGATAATATTACTCCAAATAGTAAAATGTTTATTAGAAATAATGGCGTAATTCCAGAAGATATAAATGAAAAAACATGGACGCTTACTATTGATGGAGAATCCGTGAAAAATAAAAAAACCTATACATTAAATGAATTAAAATCTAAATTTAAGCAACACACGTATCAATTAACTTTAGAATGTGGAGGGAACGGTAGAAGTGAATTTGATCCACCGGCAAAAGGAAATCAGTGGACAGTTGGAGCTGTTAGTTGTGCTACTTGGACAGGAGTTCGTTTAAAAGATGTTTTAGAAGATGTTGGTATTAAAAATGATGCAGTTTATATTGGTTATAATGCAGCAGATACGCATTTGAGTGGAGACGCTACCAAAGAACCAATCTCAAGAGGAGCACCAATGAGAAAAGCACTTGAAGATGAAACTTTAATTGCTTTTAAAATGAATGGTAAAAAAATTCCAATCTCCCATGGTTTTCCATTGCGATTAGTTGCAGGTGGTTGGCCAGCTTCTGTTTCTGGAAAATGGATTAATAGAATAAGTGTCAGAAATAAAGAACATGACGGCACTAAAATGACTGGAACTGCATATAGAGTACCGAAAAACCCTGTTTCTCCTGGAGAAAAAGTGAAGGATGAAGACATGAAAATTATTGAATCTATGCCAGTAAAGTCATTAATTACATCTCCACAATCTGGAGCGATAATTAAAAAAGGCGCAGCGTTAAAAATTAATGGACATGCTTGGGCTGGTGATTTACAAGTTTCTAAAATGGAGTATTCAATAGATTTTGGGTCAACATGGACTCAATGTGAAATTAATAAACCAGTAAACCGTTTAGCTTGGCAACATTTTAATGCTACAATTAATTTTCCAAAAGTTGGCTATTATGAAATTTGGGCAAGAGCAACTGATTCAAATAATATGGCTCAACCAATGTTATTGCCTGGTTGGAATCCAAAAGGTTATTTAAATAATGCATGTCACAGAATTGCAGTAAAAGTTAAATAAAATGGAACCTTCATCTAGTGAATATAAAAAGCTTTTAAAGAAAGCAGAAAGACTAGCGTATTTGGCAGCTATATGCTTATTCATTTCTATTGGTTTATTATATTTAAGAGTTTATGACCCAAATTTAAATTTTCTGAATGCTAGCAATAAAGACCTTGTTGAAATAGTTGATGAAGATTTAATTGTAGACGGAATTCATATAAGAACTGGATTTGTTGAAGATGATGGTTTAATGACTGTTGTAAATAACTGTACAACTTGTCATTCATCAAAATTAGTTATTCAAAATAGAATGAATACTGACCGTTGGAATGCTACTATTAAATGGATGCAACAAACACAGAATTTATGGGAGTTAGGTCCTAATCAGAAAATTATTGTTGATTATTTAGTAAAGAATTATCCACCTATTAAAAAAGGTAGAAGAGCAAGTTTAACGAATTTAAATTGGTATGAACTTAAAGAATAGTTTATTAGTTTTTCTTGTAGCTGTTCTTTTGGGGTGTAATTCTGAAAAAGTTACAGAAAACTATTTAATTGAAATCGATGAGTTTGTAACTTTATCTAAATTAAAATCAACAAAGGTTATAGATTTTAGAAAATTAAAAGATTTTCAAGAAGGTCATGTTAATAATGCTTTAAATATCTGGAGAACTGATATTGAAGATGCTTCATTTCCTTATGGAGGAATGAAAGCAAACAAAAAACAATTAGAGAATTTATTCAGTAATCTTGGTATTGAAAAGGATGACACACTTTTGCTTTATGATGATAAAGGTTTGTGTGATGCAGCAAGATTATGGTGGGTTTTACAGTATTACAGTTTTAAAAATGTAAAATTACTTAACGGAGGTTTAACGACCATCAAAAACGCTTCAATTTCGCTAACAAAAGAAAATAAAAAATATGCACCTTCAGAATTTAGGTTTAAAGGAACAAATACTCAGTTTTTCGCTTCTAAAAAACAAATTCAACATGCAATAAATAATAATTCTATGCTAATTGATACTAGAACAAAAGAAGAGTTTTTAGGAGAATATATAAAGAAAGGTGCTTTTAAAGCAGGCAAAATACCTAAGAGTAAATTGATTGATTGGGCAAATGCAATTAATTATGATGGAGATAAAAAAATTAAATCAAAAGCTGAATTAAATGAAATTTATGCTGGATTAAATAAAAATGACACACTATATGTTTACTGTCATAGCGGAGTTCGTTCTGCACATACAACTTTTGTGTTAACACAAATATTAGGGTATAAAAATATATTAAATTATGATGGTTCTTGGACAGAATGGAGCTATTATGAAAAATTATTATTAAACAAAGACAATTAAAAAATGGAAAACTATTTAGAAATTTTTACAAACACAGTCGTTGGAATGGCTAATTACCAATGGAAGCAAATTATTTTTGAAGTACCTTGGAATGAAAACTGGTTTTGGGGATTAACAATTATCTCATTATTAGTTTGGGGTTTAGAATTATTATTTCCCTGGAGAAAAAATCAAAAAGCTATAAGAAGAGATTTCTGGCTCGATTGGCTATACATGTATCTTAATTTTTTTATTTTCCAAATAGGATTATTTGGTTTATACGATATATTAGGTAGTGTATTTAATAATTTTGGGATTACATCTACATCTTTTGTGTTGATAGAAAAAAGCGCAATGCCAACTTGGGCATTTATTCTTATTTTCTTTATACTTAATGATTTTGTTCAATGGTTTACGCATGTTTTACTTCATAAGTTTGAGTTTTTATGGAAATTTCATAAAGTACATCATTCTGTTAAAGAAATGGGGTTTGCCGCGCATTTACGTTATCACTGGATGGAAAACATTTTTTACAAACCTTTAAAAACATTAGCAGTAATGGTGTTAGTAGGAGCAGAACCTGAACAAGCCTTCTTTATCCACTTCTTTGCTGTGCTAATCGGACATTTAAATCATGCAAATGTTAGAATTACTTGGGGCCCTTTAAAATACATCTTTAACAATTCTGTAATGCATTTATATCATCATGTAAAAGCTTTGCCAGAAGGAAAACCAAATGGAATTAACTTCGGAATTAGTTTAAGTATATGGGATTATATTTTCAAAACAAACTATGTTCCAGAAGACAGTGGAACCATAGAATTAGGCTTTCCAGAAGAAGAAAGCTTTCCTCAAGGCCTATGGGGGCAAGTTATTTATGGTTTCGGGAAAAGTAAAAAATAGTATTAGTTTTTAAAAACTAAATAAAATGCGGTGTAAGCTCCTGGTTCTGAACTAACCAGAAGAGTTTCCAACGTATTTTAGAGTATTAGAAAGTGATGATGAATACTTTCCGTATCATAAAAAATACCACGCATTCTGGCCAATGTATGGACTTGATTTACCAGACAATGTGCTAAAGAAAGTGTATTATAAAAATGCATTGCGAATTGTACCAGGACTGGATAAAACGTTATTTCCGAATTAAAAACATAAAAAAAAGCTCCTAAGAAATTAGGAGCTTTTAGTTTTATTATTAAATCCTTTAGTTTTTCATAGAAGGGTTTAAGTTGATATATCCTTTTTGGTTTAATACTAAATGTTCAATAAAGAATTCCATCATACGATCTGGATTTAATCTTGTATGTCCTTTATCTGGTCCAATTTGTACTTCAAAACTTTTTCCTGCTTTTTGTAAAGCTTGAATCAATTGCAATGAATTTGCTGGATGCACATTGTTGTCATTCGTTCCAAAGAAAATCATCAATTCACCTTTTAAGTCTTTTGCATATTTCATAACACTACCAGCATCATAACCAGCTTTGTTGTTGGTAATTAAATTCATATAACGTTCTGTGTATACATTGTCATAATTTCTCCAATCTGTAACCGCAGAATTAGCTACAGCAGCATGATATACATCCGGGAACCTTAATAAACTTGTTGCAGCCGTTGTACCTCCATAAGAAGTTCCATACACACCAACTCGGTTTTTATCAAAATACGGACGGTTGTATAAAGATTTAATCCCTTCTGCGAAATCATCCATTTCTACAATTCCTAAGTTTCCGTACAATTTATCTAATAAACGTTTTCCTCTACCACGAACATTTCTACCATCTATACTTACAACTAAAAATCCATATTCTGTTAATCCATTTGGATAGGTAAATGATTCTCTAAAAGCATTTGTTGCAGGACCTCCATAATTTGCTAAAAGCATAGGATACTTTTTATTAGAGTCAAAGTTAGATGGAAAATGCAACATTCCGTGTAATTCTGTTACTCCATCTGCAGAAGTAAACGTAAATACTTCTGTAGTTTTAAAACCTAATTGCTTGAATTTCGTCATATCACTTTTAGCAATTTCAGAAATTTTCTTCCCTTTAGAATTCAATAAATTCATAAAAGGAGGAATCTTATGTGTTTGTGCAACATCAATAAAATATTTTCCGTCTGGAGAAATAGTAGCACTATGATTAAATTTTGGATCCGTTAAACGAACATCTTTCGTTCCGTTTAAATTTACACGATGCAATTGCATTTTCATGTGATTTTCTCCACTACGAGCGTAATAATACACCTGCTTCTTTTTCTCATCAACCTTAACAATTCTTGAAACCTCAAAATTATGATTCGTTAATGTATTCACTAACGTTCCGTCATAATTGTATACATAATAGTTGTTAAAACCATTTCTTTCTGAAGCCCAGATAAAATGTTTCCCGTCTTTTAATTCATGAATTTCAGGTGTGTTTTTTGTGAAACTTGGCAACCATTCTTCTCGAACAACAGTTCTTGTTTTCCCTGTTATTGCATTTCCTGCACTAAATTCCATAATATCTTGCTTACGGTTTGTAGAATGATACAACAATTCTGTTCCGTCTGGAGACCATTTCATTCCGTATAAATAAGTTCCTAATGCGCCATCGTTATAAGGTTTTCCTTTTCTAACATCTAAGGTTACCGTTTTCTTCGTTTCTAAATTGTACACTAATAAATCTACAGGTAAATTTTTAGCGCCAACTTTAGGATAGGCTTCAATTTCTACAGAATCTTGTAATTTTGTTTGATTGTACAACACGTAATATTTCTTCGCATCTTTTTCTTCAAAACGATAAAAAGCTACTTTTTTAGAATCTGGCGACCACCACATTGCCGTATTTTGACCTAATTCTTCTCCATAAACCCAAGTTGCAATTCCGAATTTAATTTGATTTTCATCATTTCCTTTTGTGGTAACTGCATGTACATTTGACCCATCTGAATTACTGATGTACACATTTCTATCTTTTGTAAAAACTTTTAATTTTTTGTCAGGAGAAATATGAGAAGCATATTGTCTTCCACGAGCAGGTCTGTTTCCTCTGTTGAAACGTCTTTGTGTTCTTTGTGCTTTTTCAGAAGCAACAACTTTCTTTTTTCTTACATCATAGGTATGTTGCATTCCGTTTTCTACATACGTAAATGTTTTTCCATCTTTTGCCCAAGTTACAGATGTTGGTGCTCTTTTAACAGAACTAAATAATTGTGGCGACATTTTTTTATACTGTGTATAACCTGGCATTTGTTTTAATTTGTCTTGCGCGGTACTATTTAAAGTAAATACAAACATGAACAACAAAGAGAATATTGCTGCTTTTTTAGTGTGATTAAGAATCATTGTTAATTAGTTTTAGTTTTGATTGGAGTAAAGTTAAATTAAAATAAGTTCTAAGTAAAAAAAGAATCATAATTTTAACGTAAGCTTACAATATTATAATGCAAAGTTTTCTTGAAAAGAATTATATAAGTAACTTTCACACACTTTTAATAGAATTATAACTTATGAATCAATATCCTGAAAAAGTATACTTAAATGGTGAAATTATAGATGCCCAATCTGCAAAAATATCTGTGTTTGATAGAGGTTTTTTATTTGGAGATGGAATTTATGAAGTTATGGTTCAGATTAACGGGCGGTTTTTTTATGGTGATGCACATTTAAAACGACTGAAGTTTTGTTTAGATAAAATCAATATTGATTTTAATGTAGAAACACTATCATCAGAAATTGAGACATTATTAATTGCTTCTGATTTAGTCACTCAAGATTGTTTGTTATACATTCAAATTACAAGAGGAACTGCGCCAAGAACGCATTCATATCCTAAAAACGTTTCACCAACTGTAATGATGTATGCGGTTCCTAAAAAGTTGCCAGGTATTAATTTAATCAACGCTTCCGTTGTAACTACAAATGATTATCGTTGGGAAAAGTGCGACATAAAAATGACTTCTTTGCTAGGAAATGTAATGGCAAATGAATTAGCTATGAATCAAAACTGTTTTGAAACGTTGTTTGTAAGAGACGGAATTATCACAGAAGCTTCTCATTGTAATGTGTTTTTTATCAAGGATAATACAGTATTTACTTATCCTGCAAATGAGTATATTTTAAACGGAATTACAAGACAAATTGTTATTGATTTATGTAATACGTTAAATTTAAAAGTAATTGAAGAAGGAGTGAAATTTTCTGATTTAGAAAACTATGATGAAGCTTTTTTAACAGGGACATCAACTCAAATTGCATCTATAAAACAAATCAACAATCATTTCTTTAATAAAAATGATGAGATAGGAACAATTACAAAGTTGCTTCAACAAGCATATTTAGAATTAAAATAATGAGTAAAATTTCGACTGTGAAATTATATGGCGCTCAAGATTGTCATAAAACAAAATATTATCAAGATTTCTTGAATATCAAAGGAATAAAGCACCAGTTTTTAGAGGTTCGTATCAATAATGAATATGCTGAAGAACTACGAAACCTTTATGAAAATAGAAAACTAAATTTTCCAACAATAACAATTGGCAACAAAAAGCTACGAAATCCAACTGATAAAGAATTAAATAAATGGATAGAAAAATTAATAATGAGTATTTAATTTTTTAATTAACTTTGGAGAGCAAACTTTAATCAACTTAAACTTACATATGAAATCATTTTATTTTTCAACACGATTAGTAGTATTACTATTTATTTCAAACTCAATTTTAGCACAAGACTTTAGCGCTTTAAAATACAGAACTGTTGGTCCAGAAAGAGGCGGAAGAGTTACAGCTGTAACAGGAACACCAATGTTACCAGGAACTTTTTATTTAGGAGCAACTGGTGGAGGAGTTTGGAAATCTGATGATTACGGAACTACTTGGAATAATGTTTCTGACGGATTCTTTGCAACACCATCTATAGGAGCAATTGAAGTTGCAGTTAACGATCCAAATATTGTATATGTTGGAACGGGTTCTGACGGATTAAGAAGTAATGTCATTTCTGGTAAAGGAGTTTATAAATCGATAAATGCTGGTAAAACTTGGGAACATATTGGCTTAAGAGATGCTGGTCAAATTGGCGCAGTTGAAATTGACCCTACAAATCATAATATTGTTTGGGTTGCCGCCATTGGTAATGCGTTTAAAAACAATAATGAAAGAGGAATTTACAAAACAATTGACGGCGGAAAAAACTGGGAAAGAATGTTATTTATTTCTGATGCTGTTGGTTTTGCTGATTTAGAATTATTACCAAGCAATCCTGATATTGTATATGCTGCAGCTTGGAAAGGACAACGTAAACCTTGGACAATTATTTCTGGTGGAACAAATGATGAAGGTGGAATTTATAAATCTATAAACGGAGGAAAAGATTGGACAAAACTAGAAAATGGTTTGCCAAAAAACTTAATTGGAAAAATTGATTTAGCAGTTTCTTCAGTTGATTCTAGTATTTTATATGCAGTTATTGAAGCTCCAGGCGATGAAGGTGGTTTATACAAATCAGTAAATCAAGGAAAGTCTTTTGTACAGGTTTCTAACAATAGAGGTTTGGTGAACAGACCTTTTTACTATACTAATATTGAATTAGATCCAACAGATCCAAACATTATATATTCAAATGCAAATCCGTTGTTAAAATCAATGGATGGTGGGAAAAGTTGGAGAAGAATGTCTGTTCCACATGGAGATAATCATGATATTTGGATCAACCCAAACAATCCAAATTTATTAATTCAAGCAAATGATGGTGGCGCAAATGTTACTCATAACGGAGGAAAAACGTGGTCAACACAATTTAATCAACCTACAGCAGAATTGTACCAAGTAGAAGTAGATGATCAATATCCGTATTGGTTATATGCAGGCCAACAAGATAATTCTACTGTTGCAATACCAAGTTCACCACCTTCGGCAACCGTAATTTCTAGAAGAGGATGGGGAATAAGTGTTGGTGGTTGTGAAACTGGACCTGTAGTTCCTAAACCTGGAAATCATAACATAGTTTATGCAAATTGTAAAGGAAATTTTGGAGTTTTTAATAAATTAACAGGAACAGAAAAAAAGTATACTGTTGGAGCTTCATATATTTATGGACACAATCCAAAAGATTTAAAATATCGTTTTCAACGTGTTGCACCGATTCATGTTTCTCCACACAATCCAAATGTAGTATATCACGGATCTCAGTATATTCATAAAACAATGACTGATGGAAAAATTTGGGAAACTATTTCTCCAGATTTAACTGCATTTGAAAAAGACAAACAAGTAATTTCTGGTGGACCAATCACAAGAGACATTACAGGAGAAGAATATTATAGCACCCTGTATTCAATTAGAGAATCATCTATAAAAGAAGGTTTAATTTGGACAGGTTCTAATGATGGCATTGTCTCTGTCACTAGAAACGGTGGAAAATCTTGGAAGAATGTTACACCAAAAAAATTACCTAAAGGAGGAAGAGTAGAATCTATTGCAACATCTAACTTTAATCCTGCAAAAGCTTATATCGCAGTTGACAGGCATTTAATTGGTGACGAAAAACCATATTTTTATAAAACGAGTAATTATGGTAGAACCTGGGAATTGATAACAACAGGAATTCCGTCTGATTTTACAGCAAAAGTATTACGAGAAGATCCAGTAAGAGCAGGTTTATTGTATGCTGGAACTGAATTTGGAATGTTTGTTTCTTTTAATGATGGAAAATCATGGGACAAGTTTCAACAGAATTTACCAGTTACACCAATTACAGATATTAAAATCTTTAGAGGAGACTTAATATTAAGTACTATGGGACGCGCTTTTTGGATTTTAGATAATATTACGTCATTAAGACAAAAAGAAATCAATAGTTTAAATGCTTCACCTTATTTATTTAAACCAGATGCAACGATACGATATCGTTCTAGAGGTTATAGAACTGAAGGTATTGTTCAATATCCAGGAACTAGTGTAATTATTGATTATTTTATTCCTAAAGGAAATAAATCACCAATTAAATTAGAGATTTTAGATGTAAATAAAAGATTGGTTGCATCCATTGTAAGTGATAAAAATTTAATTAATAAAACTACAGTTGTAGAAAACATGAACTTAAGTCAGACTTTTATTTATGTTGATAGAAGGTTAGAAACCAAGGCAGGTATTAATCGTTTTAACTGGAACTTACAACAAAAAGGAGCTTGGTCATCAAACAAGAATAGAAGTTTTAGAGGCGGCCCAATGGTTGCTCCAGGAATGTATACAGCGAAATTAACAGTAAATGGAAAGTCTATTGAACAATCGTTTGAAATCAAAATGGACCCGAGAGTTGTTAAAGAAGGAGTTACAAAAGCAGATATTGTAAGTCAGATTGCAAAACAACAAAAAGTAATGGACTTATTGTCTGAAGCTAGGAAATTTCAAGCAAAACTAGAGAAAGAAGCAAAGTCTTTAAAAGGAAAGAAATCAGCGCGCTTAGATAAAATAAACAATGTTTTAAAGGAATTAAAAAACGATTCTGTAGTTTATCCTCAGCAAATGTTGGTTGCTCAAATTTCGTTCCTATCAAACATGTATAATAGCGCAGATCAAATTCCTGGGCAAGATGCAGAAAACAGATTTAAAGAATTAACAATTCAGTTGAATCAATTAAAACAAAAATTATAAAAGCATAGGTAAATTATTCAGGTAAAAATGGATCTTAAAGTAAATTGCTTGAATTTTTCATAAATTCCTGTAAAAAAGATATCTTTGTAAAATAATTAGAACCTAATAAACAATTTATATTTCGAATGGCTAAATCGCAACAGACTTACAATAAGAGTGAAAAAGAAAAGAAACGTTTAAAGAAACGTGAAGATAAGAGAAAGAAAATGGAAGCTCGTAAGGCAGATGCTAAAGAAAATGGAAAGGCAGGAATTGAATTTGCTTATGTAGACCATAATGGAAATTTAACAGACACTCCACCAGATCCGGACTTAAAAGTTGAAGTAGAATTAGAAGATATTATTTTAGGAATTCCTAAGAAAGAAGAAGGTGAAGCAGAAGATCCGATTAGAAATGGAAAGGTTTCATTTTTCGATTCATCTAAAGGGTATGGATTTATTTTAGATACTGACAATCAAGAAAAATATTTCACACACGTTAGTGGTTTAATTGATGAAATTGCAGAAAATGATAAAGTAACTTTTGAACTTGAAAGAGGTTTAAAAGGTATGAATGCAGTAAAGGTTAAATTAAAATAACAATTATACTTTTCAAAATATATAAAAGCAACTTTTAAAAAGTTGCTTTTTTTTTGCTCTAAACCATACTTTTATAGTGCTTGCTATACGATTATATATTTCCTTATATTTGTGTCAAACAACTTAGATTTAACTTATGAAAAAAACATTTTATTTATCGTTAGCGCTTTTAGTATTTGCTTCTTGTAATACTGAAAACAAATCAACAAATGCAAAAATAGATTTTGATGGAGTTACAGAATCCATAAAACCAGGTGATAATTTCTTTGAGCATGTAAATAAAGTGTGGCTAGATAAAGCTGTAATTGCAGATGATCAAGTAGGTGTTGGTTCGTATAGTTTTTTAAACATTCCACAGAAAAAATTATTAGAAAACATTTTAACGGAAGTATCTACAACCGATCAAAAGAAAGGAAGTATCGAACAAAAAGTGGGTGACTTTTATAGTTCAGGAATGGATGTTGAAACGATTAACAATCGTGGTTTTGAACCAATACAACCTATTTTAAACAAGATTGATGCAATCAGTAATGCTGCTTCTTTAATGAGCTTTGTCACGGATCAACTTACAAATGGTAATTATTCAATTATCGGTTTAAGTGTTTCTCCAGATAATGAAAACAGCACCGTAAATATTTTGCACTTTAGTCAAGCCGGAACAGGTCTCCCTGACAAAGATTATTATTTTAGAACTGATGACGGAACAAAAGCCATTCAAGATGCTTATAAAAAGTATTTAACAACATTATTCACATTGTCTAAAGATAAAAATCCAGCAAAAAGTGCTGCAACAGTTTATAATATTGAAAAGCAATTAGCAACATCACATAAAAACAGAGTTGAACGAAGAAATGTAAAAGCCAATTATAACAAAATGGCAGTTGCAACAATCAATAAAAATCACAAAAATATTGGTTGGACAAAATTATTAAATCAATTAAATCTAAAAGCGGATCAAGTTGATGTTAAACAACCAGCGTATTATGCTACCTTAAATAAAATGTTGACTTCAGTTTCAATTTCTGATTGGAAAACGTATTTAAAAGCAGGAACTTTATCAACGTATGCAGATATTTTAAGCAAACCTTTTGAAGATGCAAACTTTGAATATGCAAAAGTTTTATACGGACAGTCTACGCAAAGATCACGTGCGCAAATAATGGTTCAAAAAGTTGATAGACAATTAGGTTTTGCTCTTGGACAATTATATGTGAAAAGATATTTTAATGAAGAAGCTAAAAAGAGAGTTTTAGACTTAGTAAATAATTTGCAAAAAGCTTTTGAAGTTAGAATAAACAATCTTGATTGGATGAGTGATGTTACTAAAAAACAAGCCAAAGAAAAATTATATACAATCACAAAAAAGATTGGTTACCCTGATGTTTGGAGAGCGTATAATGTAACTATGGAAAAAGGGAAATACTTTGAAAACGTAGTTGCTTTGTATAGAAATCAATATCAATATCAAGCAGATCAATTAAATAAAGCGCCAAACAAAGATCGTTGGGGAACAACGCCATCAACTGTAACTGCGTATTATAATCCACCTTTAAATGAAATCGTTTTTCCTGCTGGGATATTGCAATTTCCGTATTTTGATGTAACTGCAGATGATGCTATAAATTATGGAGGAATCGGAATGGTAATTGGACACGAATTAACACATGCTTTTGATGATCAAGGAGCACAATATGACAAAGATGGAAATGTGAAAAACTGGTGGACAGAAGATGATTACACAAAATTTAAAGCAAAAACACAACAAATGATTGATCGTTATAGTTCGTTTACAGTGTTAGATAATCAACATTTAAAAGGGGAATTAACCGTTGGAGAAAACACAGCAGATAATGGCGGAATCTCAATTGCATACGATGCATTTAAACTAACAGAACAAGGAAAAGGAAACACAAAAAT
>JAQXEU010000058.1 GCA_029250685.1 Polaribacter sp. | reverse complement strand
CTTTAACCAAAAAGGCCGTGAGTTCATATCAATATGACAATGCCATTTCTAAAGCTGCAGAAGCAGATTTAGAATACTTACCAAAGCCTGAGATTGAAAAGCGGATTAGAGATACGCGTAAACATATGGAACAAGCAGCAAAGGCATTAGACTTTTTAACTGCTGCACAATTTAGAGATGAAATTGAAGTGTTGAAAAGGCATTTGTAAATTTATATATTTGATGATTATGAAAAATCCCTCAAACGTAATTCTAACATTAATAATTGCTCTTTTTTGTTTAACAAACCAGAAATTGAATTCTCAAAATAATAACGCTCAAAAATTAAAAACGAATGGTTATTATTTTTCTTTACACAAAGATTACAGCTTACAATACAAAGACACGATTCGTTCAATTAATCCTGTAATTATTTACAAAAACAATAAAATTATTGACCTTAATTATTATGGAAATTCTAATAAGAAAAAAGTAAAGAGAATATCAAAAAATCAAAAATGTATATTAAAACCTTTTAGTGATCATAATGAAGCTTTAAAGTTTTTTGAATGTTCATTGAGTCAGAAAAAAATCAAATTATTTTATCGAGACACAAAACTGATAGTAAAAGAAAACATCATAAAAATTCAATATTACTCTGAGGGAAAATTGTTCAGAGAGAAAAGAGGAATTATACTCAATGAAAATAAATTCCTAATTAATAGAATTTTGAACTATGATGCGAAAACATCTCAGAAAGCTCATATCATCTATTATTTTAAAGAATTTAACGTTCCTGAAAAATCTAAATTTATTTTCAAAAGCAATAGAGGTAGAATATCACACACTATAAGAGTTACAAATGTTTATGAATAATTATTTAAACAATTAGTAATTAAACTTAGTTTGCTTCTAAACTCATTTTTCGGTAACTTCGCTAACTACTGATATAAGTCATTAAAACGGACGTCATATCAGTGTTCACGTTACAGGGAATTAAACCAAAATCATATTGTTGAATTATGTTTAGAAAAGTAGAAGAATCTCAAACTCTTTTAATTAATACTCAATCGAAAGATTTAGAGTCACAAAATAAGAAAATTATTAAATTGGGATTTGGACAATCGCCTTTTTTGCCACCAAAGTTTGTTTTAGAGGCTTTAAAAAGTTCGGTAAATCATAAAGAATACACTTCAGTACAAGGAGATTTGGATCTTAGAAGAATTATTTCCAAATTTCATGAAGCTCATAACGGGTTAAAAGTTTTACCTGACAATATTTTATTAGCTCCTGGTTCAAAAATATTACTTTTCAATATCCTCATGTCATTTGAAGAGGCAGATGTTTTTATAGCTAAACCATCATGGGTTTCATATGCACCACAGGTTAAATTAGCAGGTCATAATATAATTAAATTGAACACCTCTTTTGAAGAAAAATGGAGAATACATCCAAGAGCTATTAAAGATGCTGCTAAAAACAAAAAGCACCAAGTTTCTATAATGATAATTAACTATCCTGGGAATCCTGATGGTTTAACATATACCGAAGACGAACTTAAGGTACTTGCAAAGGTTGCCAAGGAATTAAATATTTTAGTCATTTCAGATGAAATTTATGGCTTGCTGGATCATAATCATGAGCACAAATCTTTTGTAAATTATTATCCTGAAAGAACAATAACTACCACTGGATTATCCAAATGGTGCGGAGCAGGTGGTTGGCGCTTTGGAGCTGCTTTTCTTTATGAGAATATAGAGCCTGAATTTAAACAAGCGCTAATAGGAATTGGGTCTGAAACATATTCTTGTGCTCCAACACCTGTTCAAATGGCAGCTAAGGTGGCATACCAAAACTATAATAAGGCCTTGCCGTATTTGAATATGCAAACAACTATACTAAAGCAAATCGGGAATTATTGTGCGGAAAAATTGAACGCATGTGGAATTCGCGTACATGCGCCCGAAGGAGGTTTTTATCTTTTTCCTGATTTTTCCAGTCATGTAAATAAGTTAAACATTAGTGATATAAAAACATCAAATGAATTATGTCAGCAGTTGTTGAAAGATACTGGTGTTGCTCTCTTGCCAGCCTCATCATTCGGATTTGACAAGAATTATTTAGCAGCTAGATTGGCCTATGTTGATTTTCAAGAACTTAATCATGATGGTTCGTTTGATGTAAAGATTGATTGTCCTAATATAATCCAAGGAATTGATAAAATATGTGACTGGATTTCAAAGCTTTAAGCTCCCTGTAACAATGTATAAAAACAATAGCGGTTTCAGTACTAAATCCAAAGCAAGTAAATCGAAAAAAGGTTAATGTTTATCCGAAAAGTTTGCGTTTCAAAATCCCGCTACTATTCTTATACTAACCGTTAGCGAAAAGTTAAAAAAAGTATTGTACTAATTTATAATTTCTTCATTTAAGTATCTTTTATACAATCAAAAAATAATGCTTACTTTTATTAAAAATATTTTAATCTCTTTTTCTTATGAAAAAATCAATCAAAAATAACTCACTTCTTTTTTCACTTTTATTTGCGTTGGCAATTAGCTTTATAGCTTGTTCTGATGACAATGCTACTTATAAAAAGGAAATTGAAACTGCAGATGCTTTCTTTAAAAAGCAACAGTACGATGAAGCTAAAACATATTATTTAAAAGCAGCGAAATTAAATACTGAAGAAACGTACCCTACAAATCAGGTTGCAAAAATAAATACTATTATTTCTGAGATTAAAGTTAAATTAGAAAAGAAAGTTGAAGAAGTAAAACCAATTGTTACAGAAACTAAAATTACTGTTAAAAACCCATATTTAGTTGTGATTGCTAGTTATGCAATTGCATCTAATGCAACTGCACATCAAAAGAAATTAAATAGCAAAGGATATACAACTTCAATTGTAAAAAGCAGTAAAGGTAATTTCTTGCTTAGTATACAATCTTTTAGCACGCTTACAAAATCATATAATTATTTAGAGTCTTTAGATATGTCTGATGATTATGATATTGATGAGGCTTGGGTGTACGAAATCAAATAATTGAATCTTATCAAATAAAAAAGCCTCACAATAATTGTGAGGCTTTTTTTATGAATACATTTTAATCTTTACTTCCCCATGGAGCACTTGGAGTTTTAATCTCTTTGGTTAAATCAAATTTTACAGTAAACAACCGTTCGGTTCCTATTCTGCGAAGATTGTATGTAAATGATTTTTTATCAGTGGTGATCCACCACACATTATTTGAAGCGTACGATATTAAACTTGATGTATGTTGATCTGCTGGAAAGAATTGAATATTCGCTAAACCAGTATTTGGACTAGAACCTCCGTATTGTGTGATTTTATCTTCTGAGCCATCTTTATGCCTGTGATCGTGTTTTAAAGTAATTAAGTTCTTTTCATTTTTTGTTAAAACCCAAGTTCTAGATTTATCTTTTCCAACAAAAAACGGAATTCTAATGGTATTCTTTTCACAAGAACGAAAATGCATTACTAATTTTTCTCCAACAAAACCATCACCAGCTTTTCCACCAGCTATAATTTCACCTTCGTATGCTTTTCCGCAATGACTTTGCAAAGAATCCCAAAATAATATTGAGTTTGGTGTTTCTTGTGCTGTTAAACAAAACGGAAATAAAATTAAGAATATCAGTTTTTTCATGTAGTTAAGTTTTTAAAAAATACGATTCAGCAATTTAAATCAAAAAATTGACACTTTGCTTTATTAATTTTATGGAATAAAAAACGCCTCACAAATTGTGAGGCGTTTTTCTAAATATATTTTCTAAGAGTCTTAACTTATAAAGCCAATACTTCAGCAACTTTATCTGCAGCTTCTTGAAATTCTGTAGCAGAAATAATTTCCATTCCGCTATTGTCAATCAATTCTTTTGCTTCAACAGCATTTGTTCCTTGTAATCTACAAATAATAGGCACATTAATTTTGTCTCCCATATTTTTATATGCATCAACAACTCCTTGCGCTACTCTATCACAACGCACAATTCCACCAAAAATATTTACTAAAATTGCTTTTACAGCAGGATCTTTTAAGATAATTCCGAATGCTGTTTCAACACGTTGTGCATCAGCAGTTCCACCAACATCTAAAAAGTTTGCAGGTTCTCCACCAGCTTGCTTAATTAAATCCATAGTTCCCATTGCTAAACCAGCTCCGTTCACCATACATCCAACATTACCGTCTAAATCTACATAATTCAAACCAGCAGCATTTGCTTCTACTTCAATAGGATTCTCTTCACGTAAATCACGCATTTGAGCATAATCTTTATGTCTGTATAATGCGTTATCATCTAAAGTTACTTTAGCATCAACAGCCATAATTTTAGAATCTGATGTTTTTAATACTGGATTGATCTCAAACATTGAAGAATCAGACTTTACATATGCAGTATATAAGTTTGTTACAAACTTTACCATTTCTTTTAATGCAACTCCAGATAATCCTAAATTAAAGGCTACTTTACGTGCTTGAAAAGGCATTAATCCTAATAAAGGATCTATCTCTTCAGTAAAAATTAAATGTGGAGTTTCTTCTGCCACAGTTTCAATATCCATTCCACCTTCAGTAGAATACATAATCATATTTTTACCCGTATTTCTATTTAATAAAACAGAAATGTAATATTCTTCTGGTTCACAATCTCCAGGATAATATACATCCTCACAGATTAAAACTTGGTTTACTTTTTTCCCTTCAGCAGATGTTTGAGGTGTCACCAACATCATTCCAATAATATCATTAGAAATTGATTCTACTTCAGATAAGTTTTTTGCCAACTTAACTCCACCACCTTTTCCACGTCCACCTGCATGAACCTGTGCTTTAACAACATACCAGCTTGTACCAGTTTCTACTGTTAATTGTTTGGCTGCATCTACAGCATCTTTATGATTGTTAGCTACTATACCGCGTTGAATTCTAACGCCAAAGCTATTTAAGATTTCTTTTCCTTGATATTCGTGTAAATTCATTTTTAAGAATGTTTTTTAACGCGACAAAAATACAAATTCAAATTAGAATAGCACAGCAATTTTTATAAAATAACATAGAAAAATAAAGTCTTAATAAATAAGTAAATCAACCAAGAAATTAACAAGATTTTATGATAATTAAAATTAAACCTAAATATTTTTGCTAAACAAACTAACTATTATAAATAATGATGACTAAGAGCTCAAAATTCTTAATTATAATCTCCCTTCTTACAAGTACCTTTCTTTATTCTCAAAGTGATATCCCAAAGAAAACATTAAACATAAAACGCAGCAACAACAAAGCACCAAAGATTGACGGTATCTTGAATGACGATGCTTGGAAAGGTCTAGAAATTGCAAAAGATTTTGTGATGTTAGAACCCAATAATGGTGAAAAAGAAAACCCTGATTTTAAAACTGAAGTAAGAGTTTTATACGATGATGAAGCAATTTATGTAGCTGCAATGATGTATGACCCAAATCCTTCTAAAATTGCTAGTGAATTTACTAGTAGAGATAATGACGGGCAAGCTGATTATTTCTCATTAATTCTAAACCCTAATAATGATGGCATAAACGCAACATCATTTGACGTTATGATTACTGGTACTCAATTAGATGCAAAAGTTTCTGATAGTAGAAGACCTGATAGAAGTTGGAGCGCAGTTTGGAAAAGTGCAACCAAAGTTTTAAAAAATGGTTGGTCTGTAGAAATGAAGATCCCTTATGCTGCATTACGTTTTTCAAATCAAAAAGTACAAACTTGGAGCATTCAATTTTTAAGAAAAATAATTAATCAGAATGCACAATACACTTGGAATCATATAGATAATACAATTGGTAAAAAAACACAATATGATGGAATCTTAAAAGGAATTCGGGACATCAACCCACCAACTCGATTAAGCTTCTATCCATATGCATCAACCGCCGTTTCTCATTTTGATGGTCAAACAGAATACAACCACAACTTTGGATTGGATTTAAAATACGGAATTACAGAAAACTTTACATTAGATTTAACCTTGGTTCCTGATTTTGGACAAGCTGCTTTTGATAATATCACTTTAAATCTTGGTCCATTTGAACAACGGTTTAATGAACAAAGACAATTTTTTACAGAAGGCACAGAATTATTCAATAAAGGAAGAATGTTTTACTCTAGAAGAATTGGAAACAGACCTGTTGGGTATTATGCTGCTGATGATAATTTAACCGCAAATGAAGAGGTCTATTTAAATCCAGATAAAGTAAACATGCTAAATGCTTTAAAAGTTTCTGGAAGAACAAAAGGCGGTTTAGGTATTGGTTTTTTCAACGCTATTACTGATGAAACTCATGCTACAATTAAAAGAACTATTACACAAGGATCAACAACTGTAGATGAATTCTACAAAAAAGTCACAGAACCATTTGCAAACTATAATGTTTTGGTTTTAGATCAACAGCTAAGCGAAAACTCTACCGTAACTTTTATAAATACAAATGTATTAAGAGAAGGTTCTTTCAGAGACGCTAATGTAACAGGTCTATTATATCACTTAACAAATAAATCAAATACTTATTTTATAGATGGATATCTAAAATCAAGTAATATAAAAGAAAACGGTACCACAGAAACTGGCTACGCTTTTGATTCTAGTATTGCTAAAATTTCTGGAAACTGGCAAGGTGAAATTGGCTATAACATGGAAGATGATAAGTTTAATTATAACGATATCGGTTTTCAAAGAAGAAACAACCAGCAAACCATTTATGCAATGGGTAGTTATAGAATTTTACAACCAGTAGGAAAGTATAATAGCTTTAGGGTTAACTTCAGATTCTTTAATAGCTTTTTATACAATCCTGGAGTTTATACGGGAAACAGTTATAGGTTCGGAATTTTTGCAAACACAAACAAACGCTTTTCTTTTGGATTCAATGTAAAAGGAAAACTTGGAAAGCAAAAAGATTTCTTTGAACCACGAAGAGACATTTCTGAAGGGATTTATTTAGAGAGAAATCCTGAAATTGATGTTGATGGGTTTATTTCTACAGATTTTAGGAAAAAGTTTGCCTTTGATTTAAAAGCAAATGCAAGAAAAGTATTAGATACAGATCAAACAAGATTTGGTTTTGAAGTTGGACCTAGATATCGTGTCAGTAATAAACTGTCTTTTGTTTATAAATTTAAATTTGATAGTAATAATAATTCGATTGGATATGTAAATGATGACAGCAATGATATCATTTTTGGAAAAAGAGGTTCTGATTCTTATGAAAATGTTTTATCAGGTAAATATAGTTTAAGCACAAAATCTTTAATATCATTATCGTTTAGACATTATTGGCAAACTGTAAAATACGATAGTCAATATTATAATTTAAATTCAAGCGGAACATTAGATAGTCACAATTATACAGGAAGTCATGATGTAAATTATAATAGTTGGAATTTAGATTTAAACTACTGGTGGGAATTTGCTCCTGGAAGTCAATTAACTGCTTTTTACAGAAACTCAATTTTTAATTCTAATGATCAATCAGCATTAAATTTTGTGAATAATATTAGAGATTTATTTAATCAACCAGCTTTACACACTTTTTCTATAAAGTTTGTTTATTTTATTGATTACAACAATTTAAAAAACATCTTCTAAAAGACATTTTATTTTATAAATAAAGCCTTAATCATTTTGATTGAGGCTTTTTTTTACATCTCAATACACTACTTCTACAGTTCGCTACAATGTATTTTATTTAGAGCTTTTCAATAAATAGTTTTGACAAATAAATCGTTTTTAAGGTTTAATTAACATATCAAAATGTGACATATTAATTTTTCTGAAGTCTTTACGGTAATCAATCAAAAACTATTACAAATGAAATTTCGCTTAAGTACATTATTATTTCTTTTAACATTTCAATTTACATTTGCTCAATTAAAAATAGAGCGAAAAAAAATATCAGCAACAAGAATTATAACTCCTCCAAAAATTGATGGAGTTTTAAATGATGCGGCATGGAAAAATGCGGAGTTAATCACAGACTTTATTGTCTTTAGACCAGATAATGGAAAGAAAGTAGCTGATGAATATCAAACTACAGTTAAACTAATCTATAATGATGATGCGATCTATATTTCAGCATTAATGCTTGACCCAAATCCAGGTAAAATACCAATGCAGTTTGCTGCTAGAGATAATTTTGGCCAAACAGATTTCTTTTTAGTAACAATTAATCCAAATGATGATGGACAAAATCCTTTTGAGTTTATAGTTCAAAGTACAGGAAACCAAGCTGACTCTAAAGTTTCTAATGGAAATGAAGATTTTAATTGGAGTGCTGTTTGGCAAAGTGCTGCTAAAGTAAATGAAAAAGGTTGGGTTGTTGAAATGAAAATTCCATATGCAGCTTTACGTTTTGCAAATTCTGAAGTACAACATTGGGGATTTAATTTCCACAGACGATTAGAAGGCTTAAATGAACAACATACATGGACATTTATTGACAATTCAATTGGTAATTGGACACAACACGATGGGTTAGTAGAAGATTTTAAAAATATAAAACCTCCAACAAGATTGGCATTTTACCCATATGCTTCAACAACAAATACAACTTTTAATGGAGAAAGCGAATTTACCTGGAGTGCAGGTATGGATGTAAAATATGGAATTACAGAAAGTTTTACATTAGATGCAACATTAATTCCTGATTTTGGTCAAACAGCTTTTGACAATGTTTCATTAAACCTAGGCCCTTTTGAACAGCAGTTTGATGAGCAAAGACAATTTTTTACAGAAGGAACAGAACTTTTCAGTAAAGGAAGATTATTTTATTCTAGAAGAATCGGAGGATCGCCTATAAGATCTGCTTCAACAGGAGCAAACGAGACAATTATAAATGAACCCGGGAAAGTTAAAATGCTTAATGCCATAAAAGTTTCTGGGAGAACAAAAAAAGGGTTAGGAATTGGAGTTTTCAATGCTATAACTAGTAAAACTGAAGCTACAATTCAAAACAACACAACTAAAGACATTAGAAAAGAAGTAACAAATCCTGTTTCTAATTATAATATTTTGGTTTTAGACCAATAATTCAATCAAAATTCTTCCATCACTTTAATTAATACAAATGTTACTAGAATAGGTGATTTTAGAGATGCTAACGCAACAGGATTATTATGGCATTTAGAAGATAAAAAAAGTAATTACAATATTGATGGCTCAATTAAAATGACTAATATTTCTGATGATGTAAATAACCCAAACACAGGAAAAGCATTTGACTTAAGTATAGGGAAACAATCAGGAAAATGGAGAGCAGAATTAGGCTATAACTTTGAAGACAAAGATTACAACCCAAATGATATGGGAATCCTTTTTAGCAACAATGAACAAGCAATATATGGTCACTTAGGTTATCGATTATTAAAACCTAAAGGGATTTTCAATAGTGCAGGAATAAACCTAAATTATAATGTTAATTTTTTAAATACTCCAGGGACATACACTGGAACAAACATTAACATCTCTTTTTGGTCAAACACAAAAAGCAGACATAGTTTTGGTGGAAATATAAACTTTAGTACAAAAGGAAAAAACTTTAATGAGCCTAGAGAAGGAACAATGAGTGGAATTTACTTTGCAAACCCTATGAGATTAAATATAAATCATTGGGGTGGTACAGACAACTCAAAGAAATTCTCTTTAAGATATTTTATGTCTTATTCATATTTTAAAGACAATCCAAAAAAAGGATTTAATTTAGACTTTAGTCCGAGGTATCGATTTAACAATCAATTCTCAATAAATTATGGGTTTAACTTAGGTAAAACTAATAATGACCAAGGTTTTGTTAATAAAAACGGGAATGATATAATTTTTGGACAAAGAGATAGAGTATCCTATCAAAACTCTATTTCAAGCGAGTACAATTTCAGTACAAAATCTACTTTATCTCTAGCATTTAGACATAATTGGACAAAAGTTCCTTATGATTCACAATTTTATAAATTAAACACAACAAATGGTCATCTAGAGAATTCTAATTACACAGGAGATCATAATGTTAACTTTAACAATTGGAATGTAGATGTAAATTATATTTGGCAATTTGCTCCTGGAAGTAAATTAATTGCATTTTATAGACACTCTATATTCAGTTATAATAACCAATCACATTTAAACTTTATCGATAATTTAGGTAAGTTCTTTGAACAACCAAACCAGCATACCTTTTCTTTAAGAATGGTGTACTTTATTGATTACAATAAACTAAAAAGTCTGTTTTAATTTCCATTAAATAATTTTAAAAGACCTTGTTGCATTAAAGCTTCAAGGTCTTTTCTATTTTATAACTTATTTTTAATACTTTCGTTGTTCTGATTCACAATTATGATAATTGCTAAAAACATACATAAGTCTTACGGTAACGTTGCTGTTTTAAAAGGTGTAGATCTTCACATTAGAAAAGGTGAAGTTGTTGCCATTGTTGGTCCATCTGGCGCAGGAAAAACAACATTACTACAAATAATTGGAACCTTAGACAAACCTCAAACTGATGTAGATTATGAACTGAGTTTAAATGGCAAATCCTTAAAAGGAATTACGGATAATTTAGTTTCTAAATTTAGAAATCAGCACATAGGTTTTATTTTTCAATTTCATCAATTATTACCAGAATTTACAGCTTTAGAAAACGTTTGTATTCCTGCATTTATAGCTAGGAAAGATAAAAAAGAAACGGAACAAAAAGCAAAAGAGCTTTTAAATTTCTTAGGTTTAAAAGATCGATATAGTCACAAACCAAATGAACTTTCTGGTGGTGAACAACAACGTGTTGCCGTTGCAAGAGCTTTGATAAATAATCCATCTGTAATTTTGGCAGATGAACCAAGCGGAAACTTAGATTCAGCATCAGCAAAAAACTTGCATGAACTATTTTTTAAATTAAGAGATGAGTTTAACCAAACCTTTGTACTAGTTACTCACAATGAAGAATTAGCAAATATGGCTAACAGGAAATTAATAATGAAAGATGGATTAATCGTTTAGTTTCTATAACAAATCTTATTTTTCACCAATAGACAAGTCGATTTACCATGAAAGAAACATTCCAAGAAGTAGTTGCCTTTATAAAGAATCCCACATTAGAGAAAAGCAATGATTCTGGTCTTTTTTATCGATTTAAAATATTTCTACACCTCTTAATTCTAAGCATAATTACTGGTTTTGTCTTCACTCCTGTTTTTATAATTATTGAAGAAATGGGGTTGGTAAATATGGATGATCATGCAATAGATGACGTGTTTAAAAAATTTTCTAAGCCAATGATTTTTTTCCTAACTGTAGTAATTGCTCCAGTTTTTGAAGAGTTAATTTTTAGAGGACCAATAACCTTATTTAAAAGGAAAAACACCTTTAAATTTGCATTCTATATTTTCACAATCTTATTCGGGTTAATTCATATTACTAATTATACAATCACAACAAGCGTTATTCTTTTAACACCTTTCTTAGTTGCTCCACAACTTTTAGTGGGCGCATATTTTGGATTTATAAGAACTAAATTTCATTTAGGTTGGAGTATGTTATTGCATTCTGCATACAACACCTTTTTTATGTTAATTGCTTTTTTATCTGGTGCTTTATAATGATAAAAGCAGATTTAAAAGAGTTTTTAGACGAAAAAGTTGTTCAATACAACAACCCAAGGTTTATAGAATCTGATCCAATTCAAATTCCGCATTTATTTTCTAAAAAAGAAGATATTGAAATCGCTGGTTTTTTAACAGCAACGATTGCATGGGGGAATCGTAAAATGATTATCAAAAACTCTATTAAACTAATGGAATTACTTGACAACTCACCATACGATTTCATCCTAAATCATCATGAAAAAGATTTAAAACGCTTTGATACTTTTGTACACAGAACATTTAATTCCGTTGACACTATACAGTTTGTTAAATCGTTAAAACAATTATACATACATCATAAAGGATTAGAACAATCGCTTGCTATAAAAGATAATACAACGAATTATAGAACTGCAATTTCGAATTTTAAAGAGTTGTTTTTTAAAATCCCGCATCAACAAAGAACTCAAAAACACATTTCCGATCCATTAAAAGGCTCAGCTGCTAAAAGAATCAATATGTTTTTACGTTGGATGGTTAGAAATGACAATTGTGGTGTAGACTTCGGAATTTGGAAAACACATAACCCAGCACACATTTCTTGTCCAATTGATGTCCATTCTGGAAATGTTGCAAGAAAATTAGGGTTGCTAAAACGAAAACAAAACGATTGGAAAGCGGTTTCTGAATTAGATCACAACTTACGGATTTTAGACAAAAATGATCCTTCAAAATATGATTTTGCTTTATTTGGATTGGGAGTTTTTGAAAAATTTTAATTCAAAAAAAGTCAATTTAGTTTACTTATATTTGAAACCTAATTACAACTTATGCAATTTAAACATCCGGAGATTTTATACTTTTTAGGTTTTGTTATCATTCCTGTTTTGGTGCATTTATTTCAATTACAGAAGTTCAAAAAAACACCTTTTACAAACGTTGCTTTTTTACAAAAATTAATACTGCAAACACGTAAAAGTTCTAAGCTAAAAAAGTGGTTGATTTTAGCTTCAAGAATTCTACTTTTTAGCGCTATAATTATTGCTTTTTCTCAACCGTATTTTAGCAATAAAAAAGCAGAAGAAAAGCAACGTACTTTTATTTATTTAGACAATTCCTTAAGTTTAAATGCCAAAGGAGGAAAAGGTAATTTATTACAAAATGCCATTAAAGAAATTATAGAGAATAGTTCTGAGAAAGAATCGTATAGTTTATTAACAAACTCTGACTTCTATCAAAATATCAATTCAACTGAGCTTAAAAAGACTGTACTGAATTTAAAAAATAATGCGTATTTCAGGAGTTTAGATGAAGTTCTATTGAAAATTGAAAATTTTAAATCAAATGAAACAAAAACTTTAAATAAATCGATTTTTATATCTGATTTTCAAATAAATAAAAAAAATAAAAAAACAGATTTTACAAATGTAACATCGCCCATTTCGTTTGTAAAACTAAATTCAGTTCAAAAAAGCAACCTTTCTATCAATACCGTTTTTATTGAAAACCAAAACGATAATGATTTTACTGTAAATGTAGTTGTGAGAAATCAAGGAGAATTAAAAAACAACATTTCAATTGCACTCTATAACGATGAAACTGTTATTTCGAAACAAACCTTTTCAATCAATAAAAATGAAGAGAAAAACATCTACTTCCCTATTCAAAATCAAACAAAATTAAACGGAAAAATTTCACTCGATTTTGATGATCTTTATAGCTTTGATAATTCATTTTATTTCACACTAAATTCCACTAAAAAAATCAATATTTTTAGTGTGGGTAATAATCAAGATTTCCTATCTAAAATCTACACCAAAAGTGAGTTCAATTTCACTTCAAGTTCATTACAAAACATCAACTATAATCTATTAGAAAAACAAGAGTTAATCATCTTAAATGAACTAGAAGAAATACCAGTTAACTTAATTTCGTTTTTACAAAAACATTTTAACGAGGGAAAAAGTTTAGTCGTAATTCCGAGTATAAATTCAAACATCAATTCATACAATTCATTTTTTAACAAGCTAAGAATTGGAAATGTCTCTTACAAAGAAACTGACTCTTTAAAAATTACCAATATCAATTTTAAGAATCCTTTTTTTAAGAATGTGTTTTCAAAGGATATTCAAAATTTTCAATATCCAGTTGTAAAAAGTTATTTCAGATCAAACTTTAAACAAGCTTCTACTTTATTGAGTTTCGAAAATCAACAAAGTTTCATCAATCAATTTTCAATCAACAAAGGCAACTTGTTTTGGGTTTCAAGTGCATTAAACAAAATGAATAGTAACTTCACAAATTCACCTCTAATAGTCCCTGTTTTTTATAATTTCGGAAAATTCAGCGCAAAATACCCAAAAGCTTACTATACAATTGGAGAAACAAACTTTATTGACGTTGCCACGGTTTTAAAGAAAGATGAAGTTTTAACTATAAACAACAGCGAAAATTCATTTATTCCTTTACAGCAATTATACACTTCAAAAGTTTCATTAGAAACAACGGACAATCCTCAGACACAAGGTTTATATACTTTAAACAAAGAGAATACTGTTTTAGAAACCATCGCTTTTAACTACAACTCGTTTGAAAGTGAGTTGAATTTCTTAAACATTAAAGAAGAAATAAAAGACAATAAAAACCTTGAATATTCTGAATCAATTGCATCCGTTTTACGAAAAAATTCAGATAAAAATAAAGTTACTTGGCTTTGGAAATGGTTTTTAGCGCTAGCTATTGTATCTTTGATCTTTGAAATATTGATTTTAAAATTCCTTAAACCATGAGTACGCTACTAAAATCAGCTACTATAATAGACGCAAGTAGTCAATTCAATAATCAAAAAAAAGACATTTTAATTACCGACGGCGTAATTAAAAAAATCGAAAACTCCATTCCAACCAAACCAAATTACACTGTTATAAAACTAGAAAATCTACACGTTTCTTGTGGATGGTTTGACACAAGTGTCTCTTTTGGCGAACCTGGTTTTGAAGAAAGAGAAAACATTATAAACGGTTTAAATACCGCTGGAAAAAGCGGTTTTACAGCTGTTGCAGTTAACTCAAATACAAATCCGTTTGTAGATAATAAATCTGCTGTTGAGTTTTTAATCAACAAAGGAAAAGGATTTGGCACATCATTATTTCCAATTGCCTCTTTGACACAAAAAAGCGAAGGAAAAAAAATGGCAGAATTGTACGACATGCAACAATCTGGAGCTATTGCTTTTGGAGATTACAACAAATCAATCGACAATGACAACTTGATGAAAGTTGCACTATTATACGCTCAGAATTTTGACGGAATCGTTTTAAGTTTCCCGAAAAACAATTCCATTGCCGCAGAAGGATTAGCAAATGAAGGTAAAAATAGCACAGCTCTAGGGCTGAAAGGAATTCCTGCTTTAGCAGAACATTTACAAATCACAAGAGATCTATTTTTACTTGAATATACTGGTGGAAAATTGCATATTCCAACAATTTCTACAGCAGAATCTGTAAGATTGATTAAAGAAGCAAAAAAGAAAGGTTTACATGTAACCTGTAGCGTAAGCGCACATCATTTAACATTAACAGATGATGAATTACACGGATTTGACAGCAACGTAAAAGTTACGCCACCATTACGAACTCAAAAAGATTGTAATGCGTTGGTAAAAGCTGTGAAAAATGGCGTAATTGATATGATTACTTCTGATCACAATCCAATAGATATTGAGCACAAAAAAGTAGAATTTAGTACAGCTAAAAATGGAACCATCGGTTTAGAAAGTTGTTTTGGCGCAATAAATTCGGTTTTAAATTTAGAACAGAGTATAGAAGCTTTAACTACAAAACCTCGAGCAATTTTCGACCTGGAAAAAACCTCAATTACTTTAGGAGAAAAAGCTGACATTACTTTATTCGACCCAAAATTTAACTACACATTTGCGAAAGAAAATATCTTATCAACTTCTAAAAACTCTGCTTTCTTAGACAAAGAGTTAAACGGAAAAGCTTACGGAATCTTCGCTAACAACAAATTAGTTATCCATTAAATTTTATGAAACATCCATAACTAAAACTTGATACCCAAGAAATTATTAAATGGATGTCACATGTGACAGTTGAAAAAAATAAATATACATACATGAAATCAGCATTGCATTATATTGTTCGTCAACCAAAAATCGAACAAGAAAACCCACCTTTATTAATTTTATTACACGGTTACGGAAGTAACGAAGAAGATTTGTTTTCTTTCTCGACAGAATTACCAGACGAATTATTAATTGTAAGCGCAAGAGCACCTTTTGATATGAATTTTGGAGGTTATGCTTGGTATGCAATTACGTTGGATGCAAATGATGAAAAATTTTCTGATTTAGATGAGGCTAGGCAATCGTTAACAAAAATTGCTGACTTTATAGATTATGTAAAAACAACTTACAAAACAGATTCAAATAAAACTTTTCTATTAGGGTTTAGCCAAGGTGCCATTTTAAGTTATGCATTGAGTTTAAATTATCCTAACAGGGTAAATCACGTAATTTCTTTAAGTGGATATATCAATGAAGAGTTAACTCCAAAATCAGTTTCTGAATTAAACATCACTACAGATTATTACATTTCTCACGGAACTGTAGATCAGGTTCTACCTGTAGATTGGGCAAGAAAAGCCCCAGTTTATTTAAATGAGAATAATCTAAAAAATGTATATTCTGAATATCCTGTTGGACACGGAGTAGCACCACAAAATTTCTACAGTTTTAAATCTTGGATTGAAGACAGACTATAATTAATATAGTTTGTTTCTAAACCTATTATAAAACATTAAAACATTGCAAAATTATGTAAACGTAGCGAATCTCAAAATTTACACTTCAATTTTCAAACCATCAAAAGCTAAAAACACATTTTTGGGTAAAGTTTTTTCAACTTCATTATGAAAACCTAATCGGTGGCTTATATGAGAAAAATAAGCGCGTTCTGGATTAATCTCTGCAACAAATTCTAACGCTTCTTCTAAATTAAAATGTGTTGGATGCGCTTCTTGTCGCAACGCATTTACAATTAAAATTTTCACCCCTTTTAATTTTTCTTTTTCCGACTCAGAAATGGTTTTTACATCTGTTAAATACGCAATATTATTAAATCGATAGCAAGTAACGGGCAACGTTCCGTGTATTACTTCAATTGGGGTTACTTCTACTCCATCTAAATAAAAAGCAGTGTCATCAACCAAATTTACAGCAACTTTTGGAGCACCTGGATATCTATTTTTAGTCGTGAAAATATATTCGAAACGTTTTTCTAAACTGGTTAAAGTTCTTTTATCCAAATAAATTGGTACTTCCCCCATTTGATAACAAAATGGTCTTAAATCGTCCATTCCAGCTGTATGATCAGAATGCTCGTGTGTAAATAAAACACCATTTATTGATTGTACATTTTCTCGTAACATCTGCTGTCTAAAATCTGGCCCACAATCAATAATATAATTCACATTGTCCCAAGAAATCATTATAGAAGAACGCAATCTTTTATCTTTTGAATTTTCAGACAAGCAAACTGGATGATTATTTGCAATCATTGGTATTCCTTGAGAAGTTCCTGTACCTAAAAAAGTGATTTTCATAAACGAAAAAAGTGTTCTGTATACCTACAAAAATAAGATAAAATTTGACTAGAAAAGCTTAATTTCATTACATTTGTTTTATAAAACTTTATCCATGGCAATTACTTTAAAAGGAGATCAAAAAATTACCGCAGTTCCATCTACAAAAAGCAAAGCTTTACGTGTAAACTTAAATGCACATATCTATGGAACATTTGCTGAAATTGGAGCTGGACAAGAAACAGTTCGTAATTTCTTTAGAGCCGGTGGTGCTTCAGGCACAATTGCAAAAGCAATGAGTGCTTATGATAAAGATTTTTCTGACGCAATTTATGGTGTAGAATCTGACAACAGATATGTTACAGAGCCAAGATTAAAAACAATGCTTTCACATGAAATTGATTTAATTGAAGAGCGATTGAGCAGAAAAAAACATCCTGAAAAATTATTTTTTAGTTATGCAAATACAGTTGCAACCATAAATTTCAGTAAAAAATTTAAAGGTCATGGTTGGGTTGGAGTTCGTTTTCAATTAGATCCTTTAGAAGATTATAATGAAATTGTTTTGCATTTACGTTTTAAAGAAACTGATGCACGTTTACAACAAGAAACCTTGGGGATTTTAGGTGTAAATTTAATATACGGAGCGTTTTACATGAATGACAATCCGAAGGAGTTAGTAAAGTCTTTTTACGACAACTTAAATAAAGATCAGTTAGAAATTGACATGATTAATTTTTCTGGTCCACGTTTTATGTATGTTGATAATCGTTTGATGAGCTTACAATTAGTTAAAAACGGAATGACAAATGCTGTAATGTTCGACTCAGAAGGACACAATTTATTACCAGCACAAGTTTTATACAAAAAGAATATTTTAGCTTTACGTGGCAGTTATAGACCTGTAACAAAGGTAAATATGGATATGTTTGAAAAATCAAAGAAGATGTTCTTTGATGAAAAGAAAGTAGATCCAAAAAATACAGAGATCGTTTTTGAAATTACACTCGCCAATTTAAGAGCTGAAGGAGAAATTAATGAACGAGACTTCTTAGATAGAGCAGAATTATTATGTTCTCTTGGGCAAAGTGTAATGATCACCAATTTTCAAGAGTATTACAAACTAGTAGAATATTTTAGTGAATTCACTAAAGAGCGTATGGCGTTGGCAATGGGAGTTTATAATTTGATTCAGATTTTTGATGAAAAATATTATCGCAATGTAAGTGGTGGAATTTTAGAAGCTTTTGGAAAACTATTTTACAGAGATTTAAAAATTTATATGTATCCGTATAAAGATGAAACCTCTGGAGAATACATTACAAGTGAAAATTTAAAAGTACATCCAAGAATGAAAGAGCTATATAAGTTCTTTAAAAATAATGGTAAATTGATTGACATCCTCGATTACAACCCAGATATACATCATATTTTCTCTAGAAGAGTTTTAAAAATGATTACTACAAATCAAGATGGATGGGAAGAAATGTTACCAGAAGGTATTGCTGAATTAATTAAAAAAGACAGACTTTTTGGGTATACTAAAAGAAAAAAGATAAATAAATAGTTTTTCTTTTAAACCTTTTAGGTTTTTAATTGTCAAAAACAAAAATAACTGGTTGGTAGAAGAAATAAATTTTATTGAAGAACTACAAAACGTTAAAACTAAGGAGCAAGCTTTCAGAAAACTTGTAGCTACTTATAAAGAACGTTTGTATTGCCATATTCGTAAAATAGTTATTTCACATGATGATGCGGATGATGTGCTTCAAAATACTTTTATCAAAATATTTAAAGGAATAGATAATTTCAAACAAGAAAGTCAATTATTTTCTTGGATGTACAGAATTGCTACAAACGAATCGATTAGTTTTATTAACAAAAGAGCTAAAGAAAATAATGTTGATATTTCTGATTATCAATACAGTTTGACATCAAACTTAGATAGCGATTTACATTTTGATGGAGATCAAATTCAGCTAATTTTACAGAGAGCAATAAAAACATTGCCCACAAAACAACAATTAGTTTTTAATATGAAGTATTTTGATGAATTAAAATACAAGGAAATATCAGAAATATTAGAGACATCAGAAGGTGCTTTAAAAGCATCCTATTTTCATGCAGTAAAAAAAATTGAAGATTATATAAAAAACAACGCACATTAATTAAACCTTTTAAAGAGTTTATAGTCTAAGAATTAAATGAGTACAAAAAATAAATATAGTTTAGAACAAATTAAGAGCATGACCCAACATAAAAGCGGTTTTTCTACACCAGAAAACTACTTTGAATCTGTTGAAGACTCAGTGTTTTCTAATATAAAAGCAGCAACATTTTCTAAAGAAAATGCATTTACTGCTCCAGACAACTATTTTACTAGTTTTGAAGATTCATTATTCGCTAATATTGATTTCCCTAAAAAAGAAGTAAAAGTAATTTCATTGAAATCTCGAATATTAAAAATAATTCCGGCTGCAGCTGCCGCAAGTATTTTACTTTTTATTGGGTTAAATACACTTACTTTTTCAGAAGCAACTTCTTTTGAATCTATTTCATCTGAAGAAATGGAAAACTGGTTGGATGAAAGTTATATAAAGAACAATACATCAATAATTAATTTTGTTGATGCTGATTTTAAAAGTAGTAATGTGCTAGAAGAAGATTCATCTATAGAAGGTGAAGATATTTTTGAATATTTAAACACAATTGATAGTTCTACATTATTAACAGAAATAGAATCATAATGAATAAAAAAACGCACATATTCACACTTATTTTTACGCTGCTTATAAGCATTCAACTTTTTTCTCAGCAAAGAGGAAGCAGTGAAAAAATTAAAGCATTAAAAGTCTCTTTTATTACAGAGAAACTTGAATTAACTTCAAATGAAGCTTCTAAATTTTGGCCAATTTATAATAAGTTTGAAACAGAACGCTATAAATTATATCACGTTAAGAGAGCGGAAATGAAAAAGAAGATTGATGGCTTAGGTGGAATTGATGAATTATCAGAAAAACAAGCTGAAGTATTCACTAAAGATATGCTTGCTTTAGATAAATCTAATTATGATACAAATGTCAGATATCAAAATGCACTAAAAAAAGTAATCTCTTATAAAAAGATGGTAAAATTACAAATGGCAGAAAGAGATTTTAATAGACAAATGATTAGAAGATATAGAAAAACAAAAAACAAGAAATAGAAACATTTCAATACAATAAAAAAGAGAACTAAAATTTAGTTCTCTTTTTTTTATTCTTATTCGTTGTCTATCAAAGCTAAACAAACAAACAGTTCTGGTTTATTTGAAGTAAATTGTTTAATCCAAATTGTCAGCTCACTTACTTCGTGTGGTAATAATCTAGATAGTGCCTTTTCTAACTCTTTGCAGAATAAATCTGCATTAAAACTAACTTTTTTTAGTACCGTTTTAGTGTACTCAAACATTGCTCTTGCCATACTTAATTTAGGGTATTATTAAGTTAAACGTATAATCTTTTTTTTTAGTATTAAACTGACATAAAAATACAAAAAAAAATCATCTTTAAAAAAGATGATTTTATAAAATTACGTTAATATAACGTTATAGCTTATTAAGCTTCTCAACTAAAGAGTTTGCTTTAGTTTCTAATTCAGCATTGATTGCTTTATAATGAGCTCTTTTATTTTCAACATTTTTTGCATGTAATTTTTCAATTAACACATCAAAAGCTTCAATTGCTTCATCTATAATAGCTTCTGTTTTCTTTGAATTAGCTGGAGCTAACATCTGAGCGATATAACACTCTTCAATAATATCTCCTAAAGTATAATTGATATCTTTTTTTAAATTTTTTACGCTTGCCATAATCTTCTTTATTTAGGATGCAAATTTACTATAATTTATTGATTTAAAATGCAATTAAAAATTACATTTTTTCAAACATTGACCTTAATTTTTCTCTTGTAATTGTTTTTTGCCAATCGTCTCCTAAAGCGTTTTCCCATAACGGAACTAAACTTAGAGAAACATCAATCATTGTATCAAACTCGGCATCGGTTAAATCTTTACACAATCCTTTTGGAATATCAATATTGTGTTTTTTAACCATTTGTTTGAATTCGGCAACACCTTCTGGATAAAACTCTTCTAATTGATCAAAAACAATACAGTTTCCTATTCCGTGTTTAGTCCCCAACAAGTATGAAAGCCCATAACTCATTGCGTGCGCAACTCCAACTTGAGAATATGCAATACTCATTCCACCATGCCAAGAAGCCATCATCAATTCATCTTGACTTTCTTCATCTCTAACGTCTTTTTCTATGTAAACTCTTCTACATAAATCTAAAGACTTCTCTCCGTAACTTTCGCTAAAAGTATTTAAGAATGTTCCGGTTAAAGATTCGATACAATGAATATAACAATCCATTCCTGTGTAAAACCATTGGTTTGTTGGCACATCTTTACATAATTCTGGATCTAGCACTACTTGATCAAACGGTGTATAATCAGAATTCATTCCTAATTTACGTTCTGGGCCTGTTAAAACAGTAGTTCTTGAAACCTCTGCTCCTGTTCCAGAAATAGTCGGAATACCAACATGATATACACCTTGGTTTTTTACTAAATCCCAACCTTGATAATCTGCAGAGCTTCCTGGGTTTGTTAACATCAAAGCAACTGCTTTTGCATAATCTAACATCGTTCCACCACCAATTCCGATAATTCCAGAAGGAATTTCATCAAACTCAGCAACTAAATCATCTCTATAACCATCAACATAGGTTGTTTTTGGCTCTTCTTCTGCACTTACATAAATAATTTTGTCATTAAAATGCAACGGAATTCTACTAATTAACCAATCGTTTCCTTTAAAAACATCATCTACAATAAAAATAAATGGTGCTTTTTCACTTTTACGTTTTGGTGCTAAAATTTCATCTAATTGATTAAAACATCCTCTACCGAAAACTACGCGAGGAACCATTGGAAAATTTCTAAAACTCATTGTGTCTATTTTAAGTTGCACAAAAATATGCAAAGTTTTTGATTATTAAATACTATCTAAAGACTTTTGAAATACCTCAAAAAACAAACTTACATGATAGCCATCTATTAACGCATGATTTACAGTTATTGAAACAGGCATTTTTAAGGTGTTTTCTTTTTTAATGAACTTCCCGAACGCTAATCTAGTGATAGAATCACTTTCACTATTCTTTGGCTCTTTATGGCCGGTAAAGTTTACCCAAGGTAAAGCTGAACAATACACGCAGTCATCAGAATTGATTGGTGGAAATAAATCAGTTGAATTAAAAATTCTTTCTTTCTCTTTTTTAAAATTCTGATAAAATTGATTTAGATCTTCTGAAAAATAGATAAACGAAAAACCGAATGTTTTATCTTCTCTCATTATCGTTGCTGAAGCATGTATTACTTCATAAATTATAATTCTTTCATCTTCTGTAATTCTATATTTAAAATTCTCAATAGCATTAATTGCTTTCATACAAGCATGCAAATACAACACAAAAAAAGGAATTCCTTTTTCTTTAGCAGTTTGATATGCTTTTGTAACATCTACATCTGCTGTAACTGCGAAATATGGATCTAATAATAGTTTAAAGTGTTCGAAGTGCTGTTTGCGATTCCAAGTTTCTATATCTAAATATTCCATTATTCAAATTTCAGTATTTCTTTTAATCTAGAAACTGTTTTATATGTTGATGTTGATTGTTCTTTACTAGAAACTTCTTCGTGCGCCCAAGTTGTATGAAATGGAACATGAATTGCAGATGCGCCAATATTTACAAGTGGAAGAATATCTGATTTTAAAGAGTTACCAATCATTAATAATTGATTCGCTTCAATATCAAGGTGATTTACTAATTTCTTGTAATCCATTTCTTTTTTATCGCTCATTACTTCTATATGATGAAAATATTTCAGTAATCCTGATTTTTCTAATTTACGTTCTTGATCTAACAAATCGCCTTTTGTAGCAACAATTAATTTATACTTTCCTTGTAACGATTTTAACACATCTTCAACATCATCCAGTAATTCGATTGGTTTTTCAAGCATCTCTTTTCCGATGTTTAAAATATCATTTAATAATGTCGGATTTAAATTATTGTTAGAAATTTCTAATGCACATTCTACCATTGAAAGTATAAACCCTTTTACACCATAACCATAAAGCGGAAGGTTCTTTATTTCCATTTTAAACAATTCTTGCTCAATTTTATTTACAGTTTCAAAGTTAGAAAGCAGTTTAGCAAATTGATGTTCAGCATCTCTAAAATACGTTTCATTTACCCACAATGTATCATCGGCATCAAAAGCGATTACTTTTATATTTTTATACATTTTCTAAAATTAAAAAACCTCGTAAAAAATTACGAGGTTTTTGTTATTTAATTTTCTAAATATTTTTGAGCTTTTATCAAATCTTCTGGTGTATCAATTTCGATTCCCATAAAATCTGTTTCTACCATTTTTATTTTTTTTCCGTATTCTAAATAACGAATACATTCAATTTTCTCCGTTGCTTCTAACGAGCGCATGGGTAAATTATAAAAATCTAAAATGGCTTGTTTTCTAAATGCATACACACCAATATGTTCAAAATATCTTGCGCCTGCATTTTTATCTCTTGGATATGGAATTGGAGAACGCGAAAAATACAACGCAAAATCATTTTCATCAACAATTACTTTTACATAATTAGGATCTGTAATATCTTTCCAGTCAGTAATTTCTTGCATCAAAGAAGCTAAATCAATCTGCTTAGCATCATCATCTTTAAAAACCTCCAAAACCTTCACTAATGGCTCTTTCTTTACAAAAGGTTCATCACCTTGAACATTTACAACAATATCAACATCTAAATGTTCTACAGCTTCTGCAATTCTATCAGAACCACATTCATGTTCTTTAATACTCATTATTGCTTTTCCTCCGAACTTCTCCACTTCATTTTTAATGATATCACTATCGGTAACTACATATACATCATCAAAAAGTGCTGTTGCTATAGTTGCTTCATACGTTCTAACAATTACAGGTTTACCACCTAAATCTGCCATTAATTTCCCTGGAAAACGAGTTGCTCCATAACGAGCCGGAATCATTGCAATAATTTTCATATTATAAAACCGATTTAATTGCTGCAACCATATTTGCTGCTCTTTCGTTTACTTGTTCTTCCGTCCAAGATAATTTAATTAAACATGAAATATTTCTTGAAATAATATCGTCTGATTGCGGAAATTCAGCTGTATTTAAATCTTGCATTCCTGTTCTAATTTCATTTGATAACGGAAATAAAGAAACTTGATCTTTTAAGTGATTCCACTTACGTACATAATGCCAATCATTTTCGTAATAATTCCAATATGCATCAACACCATGTTCTTTAAACGCTTTTACTACTTTATCTGTCAACTCTTTTGTTGGCATAAAGAATGATAAAAATCCTGCGCTATCTCCATCTTCATCCGGAATTCTTCTAAAAGAAACTTCTGGAATTGTTCTTAATGCATCTTTTAGTACTTTTTTGTTTTTACGTTGTGTCGCTACAAAATCATTTAAACGGCGAACTTGTGCTAAACCAACAGCAGCATTCAATTCAGAAATTCTAAAATTATATCCTAAGAAAGGATGCGATTCTGCACCTCTATCATTTCCAACATGATCGTGGCCGTGATCTGTATAATGATCAGCATTCACTGCAAGATTTGGATCGTTCGTAATCATCGCTCCTCCTTCTCCACACGTAATTGTTTTTACATAGTCAAAAGAAAAACAACCAGCGTCTCCAATAGTTCCTAATTTTTGTCCTTTATAAGTCCCTCCAATTGCCTGACAAGCATCTTCTAATAAAATCAAATCATGCTTTTTACAAATGGCTTTTAACGCATCTAAATCTGCCATAGAACCACACATGTGTACTGGCATCACTACTTTTGTTTTTGGTGTAATTGCAGCTTCAACAGCTTTTGGATCTAATGTTAACGTATCATCAATTTCTACTAAAATTGGTGTTGCTCCAGCAGCCAAAATAGATTCGAAACTTGCTACAAAAGTAAAAGTAGGCATAATTACCTCATCTCCTGCTCCAACTCCTAAAACAGCTAATGCTACATTTAAAGCAGTGGTTCCGCTACTTGTCAATTGTGCGTGTTTTACACCTAAATTATCTTGTAATTCTTGTTCTAATTCTTTTGCTTTCCAATGTCCGTTTCTAGCTCCATCAAATCCATAACGCATTAAAACTCCGCTTTCTAAAACATCGTTCACTTCTTTGCGTTCTGCGTCTCCAAATAATTCAAATCCTGGCATTCTTTATGTTTTTAAATTAAGCATCAAAGATAAAGAATTAATCCTTGATTTTTAGTACTCAAAAAACGAAGTTGTAAAGAAATTTTATTTGATAAAAACTTCTAATAATTCTGAGTTTGTTGTAGTAGAAATTTCAAACTCTTTGATACATGCAGGAACTAAAATTGTTTCTCCGTAGGTTAATTTCTCTTCTTACAATTATAAAATGACTGGAAAAGTGTTAAGACACACAGATATTTTAAAAGGGCGTTGGATAGATTTACCAAAACGAAGAAAAGTTTTTACAAGTTTTATTATTGGT
>JAQXEU010000049.1 GCA_029250685.1 Polaribacter sp. | reverse complement strand
TTATTTTCTACTGCAGCTTTAATGGTTGCAAATCCAGATGTGTATTGGTTTCTAATTGTAAAAGCGAACGTTATTTTTCCATAATCTGTATCTTGTACATGACCACGAGAACTTGCTTGTTCAAACAACAATGCCAAACCGCCTTGTAAATCTGGATACGAAGAACCGTAACCAGGATATGTTCCATCAAAAGATTCTTTGGTATAATAAAAAGACCCTATTTTATCCAACGCTTTCGAAAAATACGGCGCAAACAAATTATTTAAATCTTCGTAATTTTCTTTTGGCATTATCGGATCTAAAGAACCAATAGGTTTCATTGGCTCAAAAAAGTGATTGCTATTGGTACCCATTTCATGGAAATCTGTTACCACATTTGGATACCAAGAATGCATCCATTTTAATTTTCCTTGACTTTCTGGATGAACACCCAACAACCAATCTCTATTTAAATCGAACCAATAATGATTTGTTCTACCTCTTGGCCAAGCTTCATTATGTTCTGCATCTGTATTATCAGAAACCAATTGCTTTGCTTTAAACTGATTTGCCCATTGTGTATGCCTGTCTCTTCCGTCTGGATTGATCGTTGGATCAATAAAAATCACCGATTTATTCAAGTAATTTGTAACCTCAGCATTGTTGGATGCCACCAATGTATACGCAGTTAATAATGCCGCTTCTGAACTCGATGGTTCATTTCCATGCACATTATATCCTAATTGAATAAAAACCGGAACTTCATCATAGTTCTTCGGATTTAAATTTGGATTTACAAATTGCAAATGTTTTTCTTTTAAAGATGATAAATTATTCAAGTTTCTTTTTGTAGAAACCGTTAACATGACCAACTTTCTGTTTTCGTGTGTTTTTCCGTACACTTCTAAGGTTGCTCTGTCAGAAACTTCTTCAAGTTTATAGAAATACGCAACGATTTGATCGTGACGTGTGTGTTGTTCTCCAATTGGATAACCGAGAAATTCTTCTGGAGTTGGAATCGTTTTATTAAATGGTGCTTTATCTTTAAAGAAATAATCTTGTGCTTGTACGGCACTACCGCTTAACATAAAAAAAGACAATAAAAAAACAAGTTTGATAGGTTTCATTAGTTTGATTTTTAAGAAATTCGACTTAAAAGTAAGTATTAAATTTCACTTAGAACACTAAAACAAAAAATTGTAAAATTTATTGACGAATTTAGATTGAAATTATTTTTACCCATCATTCATTAACAAAAAAAGAATTAGCTGTATTTATTTCAAATACTGTATTTTTGATTGCATTAATTAAAATTAAAAACTATGAAAAAAAAATCCCTCATCATTATTGCTCTTTTAGCTTGTCAAATTATTTATTCTCAACAAAAAAAAATTGAAATTAAATATGAAAGAAAAAAAGACAATAGTATTGTATTTTCTTACAAAAAGAATGTTCCAGGCAGTTATTATTTAACTGTTAAATTTCCAAGATTAGAAAACAGCTTTAGTAGCAAAACCTACAATAAAGTAGCAAAATATGCTGCTGGTACTTTATTTACATTAAAACCAAGGGATAGAGAAAAAGGAATTGCTTTTTCATATAATTTTAAATATATAATCGGTAATCCTAATCCAAAGATAAATACTAAAATTAGTTATGCCCTTCCTTTTAAGGAAGGAAAATCTGTAAAAATTATAGAAGCAAATTACTTAGGAGAAAAATATTTTGGCAATAATAAGCCTATAGACTGGAAGTCTTTTATCATCTCCTCAAAAGAACCAGAAACTGTTTATTCAATGCGAAGAGGAGTTGTCGTTGAAATTGTTAATGAGTATCAAAATGATACTAAATTTAACAATTCATTTACTAGTAAAAGAAACAGTATAAAAGTTGAACATAACGATGGTACTTATGCCATATATTCAGGGTTTGACAAAAATGAAATCTTTGTGAAATTAGGACAAAACATTTACCCACATACAACACTTGGTAAATTAAGTAAATTCGATGAAAGTACTTATCGCTTAAGCTTTAATGTTTTTCATTATTTAAAAAACTTACTTGATGACAAAAAAACTACACTTAAAAACAGGATTCATAAAACAAAATATCTTAATCCTACTTTTTATGTAGACAACACAACTAAAAAAATTGAGCATGGAAAAGAATACATAGTAAGTTTTAATGAGGAAATTAAATTACAAGAGTTTTCTAAAAGAGAAAAAAGAAAATACAAAAAAACTCCAGAAAAATTCCAATAAGTAAGCATAATTACTAAACACTATCTTTTCGTTTCTTAATATTTCTGAGAAGAGCATTTAGTTTGTTTCTAAACTCGTTTTTAACTACCTTTCGCTAACTCTGAATATAGTTCATTAAAACGGAACGATATTCTTGTAATTAGCGAAACTAATAAAACTACCTCCTCCTTTTCTTCTGTTTCGGAGCTCTAGATATTTTCTTTTTTCGTCGGTTAAAAGGAACTGCATCATCAAACGTATTTTTGGTTTCTTCTGCTTTTTTGTTTTTCTTCCAAGAATTTGTATCTGGTAATAACACCTTTAGTAAATCTTGTCTTCCAACTTTGTTTAAGGTGTTTCTAATCCAATCTTTGTTTTCTTTTTTATACCAAAAGAAAAAACGATGTTGCTCTTCTTTCTCTTTTGCTGTTTTTGGAGTTTTTGTTGGCTTTAATGTATATGGATGGTAACCAGAATAATAAATTACCGTTGCAACTGTCATTGGCGTTGGTGTAAAACCTTGCACTTGCTCTAACTGAAAACCCATCTCTTTAGTTTCAGCAGCTAAATTTGCCATGTCTTCTACTTCACTTGCAGGATGACTCGATATAAAATACGGAATCAATTGTAGGTTTAATTTTTTCTTGATATTGATTCTGTCAAAACGTTTTTTAAATAAATGAAAATATTTAAAAGATGGTTTACGCATCAATTTTAAAACAGGATCAGAAGTATGTTCTGGTGCCACTTTTAATCGACCCGAAACATGGTTTGTCATTACTTCTTCAGTAAAAGCATCTAACTCTTTTGGATCTGCATTTTTATTGAATTCAGGAACCAACATATCATGTCGAATTCCGCTACTAACAAAAGATTTTTTTACTTTCGGATGTTTATCAATTGCTTGATATAATTCCGTTAACGGTTTATGAGAAGTATCTAAATTGCTACAAATTACTGGAGAAATACAACTTGGCGCCACACATTTATCGCAAATAGATTGTACTTTTCCTTTCATCTGATACATGTTTGCAGAAGGTCCGCCAATATCAGATAAATACCCTTTAAAATCTGGCATGTTTGCAACCGTATCAATTTCTTTTAAAATAGATTCTTGACTTCTACTTGCAATAAATTTTCCTTGATGTGCAGAAATTGTACAAAAACTACATCCACCAAAACATCCACGATGAATGTTGATAGAAAACTTAATCATTTCAAACGCAGGAATTGGTCCTCGCTTATTATATTTCGGATGTGGTAAACGCGTAAAAGGCAAATCGAAAGAACCGTCAATTTCTTTTTCAGTCATTGTTGGAAATGGTGGATTAATCACCAATGTATTTTCGCCAACTTCTTGAAAAATTCTTTTTGCTTTTAGTTTATTTGATTCTTGCTCAATTACTTTAAAATTGGATGCAAATGTTTTTTTATCAGCCAAACATGCTTCATGAGAATTGATGGTAACATCTATCCAATCTTTAACAACAGGGATTTTTTCTTCTTTTTGATTGACAAAAACTGCCGTTTGCTTGATGTTTTTTAAACTAGAAAACGGAACGCCTTTTTGTAATAATTCTACAATTTCACGCAAGGGTTGTTCTCCCATTCCGTACACCAACATATCTGCTTTAGAAGTTTCTAAAATAGTTGGCAATAATTTATCAGACCAATAATCGTAATGTGTCACACGTCTTAAAGAAGCTTCAATTCCACCAATTAAAACGGGTACATCTGGAAATTTATCTTTTAAAATTTTTGAATATACAGATGTTGCATAATCTGGTCTAAAACCTTTATCACCGTTAGGAGTATATGCATCTTTGTCTCTCCGTCTTTTACTTGCTGTATAATTTGAAACCATCGGATCCATACATCCACCAGTAACGGCAAAAAACAAACGAGGTTTTCCTAATTTTTCAAAATCTTGTAAATTATCGTTTACACTTGGTTGTGCTACAATTGCTACTTTAAGTCCGTAACTTTCTAAAATTCTTCCAATAACAGCAGGTCCAAAAGATGGATGATCTACATATGCATCTCCACTAAAAAGAACTACATCTAATTCTGACCAACCACGAATCTTTACTTCCTTGTTTGTTGTAGGTAACCAATCTGTTAATTTCAATTCATTCATGCCGCTGCAAAAATACCTATTTTAAACTGATTCTACTATTTTTAAAGCCGTTTCAGTATTAAGAATTCAACAAGACTAAAATTTTGTTAAACAGCGGTAACTTTTTCTTCAATTCATAGTCTTATTAGTATATTTGACAAAATTTTAAAAAACATGAAGAAATTATTAGTAGCGATTGTAACTATCGCTTTCTTAGCTAGTTGTTCTACCTCTAAAGTGGCGGTGCAGAAAGATTTAATTGAAGTTGGCATCAACTTAAACAATGTTGTAGATGACAAAGTTCAAGTTGAAGTAAATCCTCAAAAAATTAAAGACGAAACGCTTGTTTATAGCCTTCCAGCAATTGTTCCTGGAACCTATGCAATGAGTAATTACGGGAAATTTGTCTCTGACTTTAAAGCTTTTGATTATGATGGAAACGAAATGCCTGTTCAAAAATTAGATGATAATTCTTGGCAAGTAAACAACGCAACAAAATTGGACAAAGTTTCTTATTGGGTTGATGATACTTTCGATTCTAAAGAAAAACACGGAATTTACGTAATGGCAGGAACAAACATTGAAGAAGGAAAAAACTTCTTTTTAAACCTTCCTGGTTTTGTTGGATATTTTAAAAACAAAAAAGAAACTCCTTACACAATTACAGTTTCGCATCCAACAAATTTATATGAAACTACATCTTTAATTAACAAGAACACTACTAAAACAGATAACTCTAAAGATGTATTTGTGGCTTCTCGTTATGATGAAATTTCTGACAATCCAATTATGTATGCGCCATTAAACAATGTGAGTTTTGTTGTTGATGGTATTGAAGTAAATTTGGCTGTATATTCTCCAAACAACAAGCATGCTGCAAAAGACATGGAAGCAGATTTAAAAAAGATGGTACAAGCACAAACCAACTTTTTAACAGGATTTGAAACTACAAACGAATACAATATCTTATTATACCTTTTTGATCCAAAAGTATATAAATGGAATAGCTTTGGTGCTTTAGAGCACTTATCTTCTACTACAGTTGTATATCCAGAAACATTTTCTAAAAAACAATTAGCAGACGGAATGATTAACGGAACGGTTTCTCACGAGTTTTTCCATATTGTAACTCCGCTTTCTGTGCATTCAGAAGAAATTCACTCTTTCGACTTTAACACACCAAAAATGTCAAAACATTTATGGATGTATGAAGGAGTCACAGAGTATTTTGCTAATTTATTTCAAGTAAATCAAGGTTTAATTACAGAGCAAGAATTTGTAAACGCAATGAAAGGTAAAATTTCAGCTGCTTCTCGTTTTGATGATACAATGCCTTTTACAGAAATGAGTAAAAACATTTTAGACAAAAAGTACGCAAGTAATTACGGAAATGTATATCAAAAAGGGGCATTAATAGGAATGACTTTAGATATTATTTTAAGAGAAGAAAGCAAAGGGACTTACGGAATAAGAAACTTAATGTTAGATTTATCTAAAAAATATGGTGCTAAAAAACCATTTAAGGATGATGAAATTATTGCTGAAATAGTACAAATGACATATCCTGCAGTTGGTGAATTTTTCAAGAATCATGTTGAAGGAAAAACTCCAATAGATTACAGTGCATTATTTGCTAAAACAGGAATTGTCAACAAAATGCAAACCGTAAACACAAGATATTTAGTTGACAATAGTAATCAACCATATATTACCGTAAATGCTAAACGTGAAATCATTTTTATGGAAAAAACGAATTCAGGTTTAAAAGCATTAGGTGTTCAAGCAAATGATGTTTTAAAGAAAGTAAATGGTGAAGATTTTACATTACAAACTGCTAATACAATTATTGTAAAAACATTTGCTTGGAAAGCTGGTGACAAAATTTCTTTAGAAGTTGTTAGAAATGGAAAAATAATGACTTTAGAAGGAACTGCAATTGTTCCTCAAGCTGATCAAATGGGAATGGTAATTGAAGAATTATCTGCTGACAATCCTAAAACGATTTTAAGAAAAGCTTGGTTAAAAGGATAATCAACTTATTTTATAAATAAAAAAAGCTGCAAATTTTGCAGCTTTTTTTTATGCTATTTCTTCACAATTAAGTGCGGAACTTTTTCTAAGTCCCAATCAATTACCAATCCACCAGCAAGTGTTTTGGCTATTTCTTTTCCGTATAAATATTCACACAAATACAAAGCAGCTTCAAATGATTTTGCGCCACCAGCAGAAGTAATGTATTTATCATCATGCACAAATAACACCTTTTTTCTGATGTCTAAATCAGGGAACATTTCTCGCATTTGATCAATATCACTCGGAAAAGTCGTAGAAACTTTATCTTTTAACAAACCTGCTTTTGCCAACACAAAAGCGCCATCACAATGTGATGTGATGTATTGCGCATCTTTATCAACTTTCTGTACAAAAGCGATCATTTTTTCATCGTCTAAATCGGTATCTAAATGATGCTCTGCAGAAGGAATAACTAGAATATCAATTTTAGGTAAACTATCTTTTAAATAATTAAAATCTGGAATAATTTTCATGCCTTCAAAAGTAGTAATTGGCGCATCTGTATTTGCAACAGTAAACACATTCATCTGCTTAATTCCTTCTCTAAAAATTGTATGTTGAAAAATATCGTAAGGAGCCGTTAACTCTGTATTAAATGTTCCATTCATAATTAAAAAAGCAACATTATAACGTCCTTCTTTTAATGCTGGAAATTCCTTTTCTACAAATGCATTTTCATTTGAATGCTCTACTTTATCATTCTTAAAATTACAGCCGATAAATAACAATGTTATTATAAAAATCTGAATCTGTTTCATCTTACTTTTTCTTTTCTAAATTGAAGTTAAAAGTATTAAAATTCAAATTAACTTCTGAAATGATTCTAAAATGTTTTTTCTTTTGTAGATTTACTACATTAACAACCAACTTTTTATTATGAGAAAACAAATTTTCTACGCGATTGTATCGCTTTTTTTTATCGCTGTAATTAGCAGCTGTAATTCTTCAAAAGATGATGATAAAAAACCAAACACGTATGTTCAAGACAACTACACAAAAAAAGAAGTTACCATTGAAATGCGAGATGGGATTAAATTACACACAGTAATTTATTCACCAAAAGACCAAAGCAAAACCTATCCAATCTTAATGCAAAGAACTCCGTATAGTTCTGCACCTTATGGAGAAGGAAAGTTTAAAACCAAAATTAGCCCGAACTTACAATTAATGAAAGAAGGAAATATTGTGGTGTATCAAGATGTTCGAGGACGTTGGATGAGCGAAGGTGTTTATGATAATATGCGAGCGTACATTCCGAACAAAACAGCAAATCAAGCAGACGAAACTTCAGATACATATGACACCATAGAATGGTTAATTAACAATGTAGAAAATAACAACGGAAGAGTTGGAACATGGGGAATTTCATATCCTGGACATTACGCAACAGTTTCTACGATTGATGCACACCCAGCTTTAAAAGCAGCTTCTCCACAAGCTTCAATTGGTGATTTCTTCTTTGATGATTTTCATCATAATGGCGCCTTTTTATTAAGTTATTTCAGGGCTGTATCGTTATTTGGAGCTTTTAAAGATCAACCAACAGATACAGCTTGGTATTCTTCTCCAAAAATGGATTCTCAAGATCAATATCAATTCTTTTTAGATGCGGGTCCGTTAAAAAACTTAAACAAATATTTTAGAAAAGAATCGGTTGATAATTTAAGTCCGCCAAACAATGATAAAATTGATGATTTCTTTTGGAAAGAACTTGTTGAACACCCTAATTATGATGAAGTTTGGCAAAGCAAAGGAATTATTCAACATTTAAATAAAGTTCCTTCTACAGTTGCAACGATGATTGTAGGTGGAGAATTTGATGCTGAAGATTTATATGGACCTTTAGAAACATAAAAAAAAAAAAAAAAACATCAACCAAATAATTATAACACGTTGGTTTTTGGTCCTTGGGATCATGGTGGATGGTCTAGAAATACTGTAAAGGGTGTTGTTGGAAATTATTATTTTGGAGATTCAATTGCTTTAAAATTTCAAAAAAATATTGAATCAAAATTCTTTAATCATTTCTTAAAAGGAAGTGGCGATAAAAACTCTGGATTACCAGAAGCGTATGTGTATGATTCTGGAAAAAGAAAATGGAATTCTTTTAATGTTTGGCCTCCAAAAGAAGCTGTAAAAGAAGATTGGTTTTTATCAGATAATCAGGAATTAACTTCAAAAAAGAAAAGTACAAAAGGAATTAAATTTATTAGTGACATTAAACGTCCTGTTCCGTATTCAGAAGATATTAAAACGGTTTTTACACCTAGAAAATACATGACAGACGATCAACGTTTTGCTGCAAGAAGACCAGATGTATTGGTTTTTGAAACTGAAGTTTTAACAGAAGATTTCACATTAGTTGGAGATATTTTAGCAAAACTAAAAGTAGCAACAACGGGTTCTGCTGCAGATTGGATTGTTAAGGTAATTGATGTGCATCCAAATGACACAAAAAACAACAACAAAAACATGCAGAAGCATTTAAAAATGGGTAATTATCATTTAATGGTTCGTAGCGAAGTAATGCGTGGTCGTTTTAGAAATAGCTTTGAAAAACCAGAGCCTTTTACACCCAATAAAAAAACGAGTGTAAATATTACATTACAAGATGTACATCACACGTTTAAAAAAGGACACAAATTGCAAATTCAAGTACAAAGCACTTGGTTTCCTTTAATAGATTTAAATCCGCAAACATATGTAGACAATATCTTTAAAGCGGATGAAAAAGATTTCAAAACACAAACACATACTATTTTCACAGATTCTTCAATCGAATTTTCTGTCCTTAAAAACTAAGAAATGAAAAAACTTTTTATACTATCATTAATTGTTCTTGCAAGCTGTTCACCAAAAGAATTAACTGAGCAAGAACGTTGGGAACAACATGCAGAAAACACAGAAATTATTAGAGATGATTTTGGTGTTCCGCATATTTACGGAAAAACAGATGCTGATGCTGTTTTCGGATTATTATACGCGCAAGCAGAAGATGATTTTAATCGTGTAGAAAGAAATTATATTTGGGCAATTGGAAGATTAGCAGAAGTTGAAGGAGAGAAATCTTTGTACAGCGATTTACGTGCTCGTTTATACATGACGGAAAAAGAAGCCAAAGAAAATTTTGAAAACAGTCCAGCATGGTTGCAAAAATTATGTGTTGCTTTTGCTGATGGCTTGAATTATTATTTAGCGAAGAATCCTGAAGTAAAACCAAAATTAATTACACATTTTGAACCTTGGATGACGATGTATTTTAGTGAAGGATCTATCGGTGGAGATATTGAAAGAGTTTCAACTAGAAAAATTAAAGATTTTTATGATAAGGACAATAAAATGGCAATTGTTGATAATGGTTTAATTCGTTTAAAAGATGATGAACCAAGAGGTTCAAACGGATTTGCAATTGCAGGTTCTAAAACAAAATCTGGAAAAGCAATGTTGTTAATCAATCCGCATACTTCTTTCTTTTTTAGAGGAGAAGTTCATATGGTTAGTGAAGAAGGATTAAATGCTTACGGTGCTGTAACTTGGGGGCAATTTTTTGTATATCAAGGATTCAACGAAAAAACTGGTTGGATGCACACCTCAACCGGAACGGACATTATTGATGAATTTGAAGAAACTATCGTGAAAGATGGCGCAAAAACTTCGTATAAATATGGAGAAGAAAATCGTCCAATGGATTCTATCAAAGTGAGTTTAAAATTCAAATCTGGTGATGGCTTCAAAGAGAAATCTTTTATGACATACAGAACACATCACGGTCCAATTACACATGCAAACGGAGATAAATGGGTCACAACGGCATTAATGTGGAGTCCGATAAAGGCATTGAAACAATCTTTTACAAGAACTAAAAAATCGAATCATAAAGAGTTTTATGAAATGATGGACATCAGAACCAACTCATCAAACAATACGGTGTATGCTGATGCTGATGGAGCAATTGCTTATTATCATGGAAATTTCATTCCTAAAAGAAATGTGAATTATGATTACACAAAACCTGTTGATGGAAGTAATCCGCTAACAGATTGGCAAGGATTGCATCCTTTAGAAGATAACATTTTGGTTTTAAACCCGCCAAATGGCTGGATTCAAAACTGCAATTCAACACCTTTTACAAGTGCGTTAGAATACAGCCCGAAAAAAGAAGATTATCCTGCATACATGCATTCTTTTCCTGAAAATTATAGAGGAATTCATGCAATTCCGCTATTAACTAAAGCAAAAGACTTAACATTAGATTCATTGTTAGACTTAGCATATGATTCGTATTTACCTGGAGCAGAAGTTTTAATCAATGGATTGCTAGATGCTGCAAAAAAATCTCCTGTAAAAACTAAAGAAGCAAGAGAAGCAATTGCGCTACTTAAGAAATGGGATTTTAGAGTTTCTGAAAGTTCTGTTGGAATGACTTTAGCGCAATTTTACAGAAACAGTTATTATCGTTCTGGAAAAATTCCAAGAATGGTTGGCAACAAAAGAATGAGTAGACTTGGAAGATATGAATACATGAGTAAAACAGCATCTCCAAAAGAAAGATTGGCGGTTTTCCAGCAGAGTTTAGAGAAACTAAAAGCAGATTTTGGTTCTTGGAGAACAGCTTGGGGAGAGTTTAATCGTTACCAACGTAATGATGGAAAAATTCAACAGGACTTTAACGATACAAAACCTAGCTTACCAGTTGGAATGGCTTCAAGTTCTTGGGGAGCTTTAGCATCTTTCGGAACACGTTTTGGAAAAGGAACAAAAAGACAATACGGAACATCAGGGAATAGTTTTGTTGCTGTAGTAGAATTTGGGGATAAAGTGAAAGCAAAATCGATGTTAGCGGGTGGACAAAGTGGAGATATTAATTCTCCTCACTTTTCTGATCAATCACAACGTTATGCAGACAGAGAATTTAAAGATGTAGCCTTTTACAAAGAAGATGTTTTAAAAAGAGCAAAATCAACCTATCATCCAGGAGAAGAAAAAAAATAAATTAATGCTGCATACTGATATTATAATAGTTGGAGGCGGTTTGTCTGGAATTGGCGCTGCTTGTCATTTAGAAAGAAAAAACAAGCATAAAAGTTATAGAATTTTAGAAGCTAGAGAAGAACTTGGAGGAACTTGGAGTTTGTTTAAATACCCTGGAATACGTTCAGATTCTGACATGTATACGTTTGGATATTCATTTAAAACGTGGGACAATGCTAAATCTTTTGCAGACGCTCCTAATATTTTAAAATACTTAAATGAAGCGGTTGATGAACATCAAATTAGAGAAAAAATACAATATCAAACAAAAGTAGATTCGGTAAATTTTGACTCAACAAAAAATATTTGGACAATTTCTACCACCAATTCTAAAACCAATTTAAGCGAAACATATTCGTGTAACTTTTTGTTTGTTTGTACAGGTTATTATAATTACAAGAATGGATATACGCCAGATTATCTTGGAATTGAAGACTATAAAGGAAAGGTAATTCACCCACAACATTGGCCAGAAGATTTAGATTATAAAGACAAAAAAGTTGTTATTATTGGAAGTGGCGCAACTGCAGTAACTATTGTTCCTAAAATGGCAAATGAAACTGCGCATATAACCATGTTGCAAAGATCACCAACTTATGTAGGAGCATTTCCTAATACAGATAAAATTGCGGTTTTTTTCAAAAAGATATTACCTAAGAGAGTTGCACATAATTTAATTCGATTTAAAAATATTACGACTCAAGTAATCTTTTTTAATGTTTGCAAATGGTGGCCAAACACCATGAAAAAACTAATTATAAAAGGTGCACAGAAAGAATTAGGAGACATTTCTGCAGAACCACATTTTGCTCCTAATTACAAACCTTGGGATCAACGTTTTTGTGTTGCACCTGATGGTGATTTATTTAAATCAATCAGAGAAGGAAAAGCTTCCGTTGTTACAGAACATATTGATACATTTACAGAAAACGGCATCAAATTAAAATCTGGAAAAGAATTAGAAGCTGACATTGTTATATCTGCAACAGGATTAAAATTATTAGCTTTTGGAGGTGCAAAAATAACAATTGACAAAAAAGAATTTGACATTTCAAAATCATTAACCTATCGAGGATTAATGCTAAGTAACTTGCCAAATTGCATCTTTTTTGCAGGATACACAAATGCTTCTTGGACCTTAAAAAGTGATTTAACTAGTGAATATGCTAATCGCCTTTTAAACTACATGGATAAGAAAAACTATCAATATGTAATCCCTAAAATTATAGAAGGAGATATGGAAACTGTTCCTTTATTAAATTTGAATTCTAGTTATATTCATAGATCACAAAATGAGTTTCCAAGACAAGGCTTTAAAACGCCATGGAAATTATATCAAAATTATTTTAGAGATTACAAAACACTACGCATTAACAAAATAGCAGACAAACAATTACATTTTAAATAAAAACACCATATGAAAGCAAAAATTCTAGCATGTATATTCTTTTTTGGAGTATTTACAATTCAGGCACAAGAAAAAGCTGTTCCAATTTTTAAAGATGGAGAAGCACAAATTGTAGAAGCTTTTAAAAATCCTAAAGATTGGATTCGACATGATTTATGGGTAGAAACTTCTTTTGACACAGATGGAGATGGAAAATTAGACAGAATGCATGTTTCTGTAACAAGACCAAAACAAACGGAAACTCAAGGCTTAAAATTGCCTGTGGTTTATGAATCAAGTCCATATTACGCAGGAACAGCAGGAAATGCCCCAATTTTTTGGGATGTAAAACTTGAATTGGGAGCAAAAGCAAAAGCAAGAAATAAAACAGAAGTAAAACGAACTGGAAAAAGACCAATCATTTCAAATTCTCAAATTAGAACTTGGGTTCCGAGAGGATATATTGTGGTACATTCTTCGTCACCCGGAACAGGTTTATCTGATGGATCACCAACAGTCGGTGGAGATAATGAATCTTTAGCACCTAAAGCTGTTGTAGAATGGTTATGTGGAAATGCAAAAGGATTTACAACTAGAACTGGAAACGAATCGGTTAACGCTTTTTGGTCTACTGGAAAAGTTGGGATGACTGGAACTTCTTACAATGGAACAATTCCATTAGCAGCTGCAACTACTGGTGTAAAAGGATTGAAAGCAATTATACCAATTGCACCAAATACTTCGTATTATCATTATTATCGATCTAATGGATTGGTACGTTCTCCTGGCGGATATTTAGGAGAAGATATTGATGTTTTGTATGACTTTATTAATAGTGGCGGAGAAGATTTAATTCCGAATAAAGATTATATGAAAGACAGTAAATCTTCAAAGAAATTTATCAGAAAAAGAGATTATGCAAATGCGAAAGTCAGAGATATTGAAATGGCAAATGGAATGGATAGGGAATCTGGAGATTATAATGATTTCTGGGCTGGTCGTGATTATCTAAATGATATGAAACGTATGAAAGCTGCATTGTTAATGTCACACGGGTTTAATGATTGGAATGTAATGCCAGAACATAGTTACCGTATTTATAAACGTGCAAAAGAAATGGGAATTCCTTCTCAAATATTTTATCATCAAAATGGACATGGAGGGCCGCCGCCAATGACCATGATGAATCGTTGGTTTACGCATTATTTACACGGAATTAATAATGGTGTGCAAAACGATGCAAAAGCTTGGATTGTTAGAGAAAATGATAAAAGAGACCAACCAACTTCGTATAAAGACTATCCAAATCCAGCAGCAAAACCTGTGCAATTATTTTTAAATCCTGGGGCGCCAGAAGCTGGAAGTTTAACTTCAACAAAATCAAAAGCGAGAGCTAAAGAGATCATCGTTGATAATTACTCTTTTTCAGGAGAAGCATTAGCACAAGCTGACAATACAAATCATAGATTAATCTATGTAAGTCCAGTTTTAAAAGAAGATGTACACATTTCTGGAATAACATCAATCACCGTAAAAATGGCAAGTAATAAACCTGCTGCAAATTTATCAGTTTGGATGGTTTCTTTACCTTGGAATAAAGGAAGAAGAACAGTAATTACTGATAACATCATTACACGTGGTTGGGCAGATTTACAAAACTACAAATCGTTACGAAAAAGCGCTCCCTTAAAGCCTGGTAAATTTTATGAAATGACTTTTGATTTACAACCTGATGATCAAATAATTAAAAAAGGGCAACAAATTGGGTTGATGATTTTTTCTAGTGATAATAATTATACTTTATTACCAAAACCCGGAACTGAATTGACACTAGATTTAAACGGAACATCAATTACAATTCCAATTGTTGGAGGAAAAGCAGCTTTTGATAAAGCGGTAAAATAATTTTTAACATGATGATGTTTGTTTTATAGAGAAACTAAACAAAGAATATATAACTTATTTAAAAGGCTGTTTGTCTTGACAATACATGCAGCCTTTTAAATTTATTAGCTCTTTTTTTTTAAAAATCAAGTTCATACTCAAGAGTTACAAAAAAATAATCCCAATAAAAAAACTGCAATAAGAATCAAAAATAGCCGTCCTTTATTCTAGTGCTTTAGCAATCTAAAATATTGAATTCAATCACATCCACGACCAACCATTTTTCAACTATCTTTGCCTACAAAGCAAACAGAACATTGAAAGACCTTTTACTAATAACTCCACCATTTACCCAATTAAACACACCGTATCCTGCAACAGCATACCTGAAAGGTTTTTTAAACACGAAAGGAATTTCGTCTTTTCAAATGGACTTAGGAATTGAAGTAATTGTTGAATTATTTACCCATGAAACCTTTAAAGAGTTGTTTGACATTGCTTTTGAAAATGACACAATTATTTCAGAAAACTGTCAACGCATTTATACGTTAAGAGAAGATTATTTACAACCTCTAAACGAAGTTATTCTTTTTTTACAAGGCAAAAATCAAACGCTAGCAAGGCAAATTTGCACTGAGAGTTTTCTACCTCAAGCTTCACGTTTTGAGCAATTAGATGATTTGGAATGGGCTTTTGGTTCTATGGGAATGCAAGACAAAGCAAAGCATTTGGCTACGTTGTATTTAGAAGATTTATCAGACTTTATTATAGAATGTATTGATGAAAATTTTGGTTTTAGCAGATACGCAGAACGCTTAGGACAAAGTGCAAATTCATTTGATGAACTTTATAAACATTTACAACTTGATGTTACATTTATTGATGCCATTACACTTTCTATTTTAGAAAAACGCATCAACCAAACACAACCAAAATTGGTCTGTATTTCTGTTCCTTTTCCCGGGAACTTGTACAGTGCTTTTCGTTGTGCTCAATTTATAAAAGCAAACTATCCTACTATTCAGATATCAATGGGTGGTGGTTTTCCAAATACCGAGTTACGTTCTTTAAAGGATGTAAGAGTATTTGAATTTTTCGATTTCATTACGTTAGATGATGGTGAATTACCGATTGAACTATTGCACAAACAGATAACTTCTAACAAAGAAGATTTCGACTTTAAAAGAACTTTTTTATTACAAAATAACGTTGTTGTTTACAACAACAATTCAAAAGAAAAAGATTACAAACAAAGTGAAGTTGGTACACCAGATTATTCTGATTTATTATTGGATGCTTATATTTCTGTGATAGAAATCGCCAATCCAATGCACAGTTTATGGAGTGATGGAAGATGGAATAAACTCACAATGGCACATGGATGCTATTGGGGGAAATGTACTTTCTGTGACATCTCTTTAGATTATATTAAAATTTATGAGCCAATAGCTGCCAAAACTTTGGTAGATAGAATGGAAGAATTGATTGCTCAAACCGGTGAGAATGGATTCCATTTTGTAGACGAAGCAGCACCGCCAGCTTTAATGAAAGCTTTGGCTTTAGAAATCATAAAACGTAAACTGACAGTAACTTGGTGGACAAACATTAGGTTTGAGAAAAACTTCACAAAAGACATCTGTTTGCTTTTGAAAGCGTCTGGTTGTATTGCTGTTTCTGGAGGATTGGAAGTTGCATCTGATCGTTTGTTAAAATTAATTGACAAAGGTGTTACTGTAGAACAAGTTGCAAGGGTAACTCGCAATTTTACAGAAGTCAACATTATGGTGCATTCTTATTTAATGTATGGTTATCCAACGCAAACAATTCAAGAAACAATAGACAGTTTAGAAATGGTTCGACAACTTTTCGAATTAGGGATATTACAATCTGGCTTTTGGCATCAGTTTGCAATGACCACTCACAGTCCTGTTGGAATGAACCCATCAGCATACGGAATTACACCAAACTACCAAGACATTACATTTGCCAATAATGATATAGAATTTGTAGATTCTACTGGTATTGATCACACACAGTTTAGCTTTGGATTAAAGAAATCTCTCTTTAATTTTATGCACGGAATTGGTTTTGAAATTCCGATTCAAGATTGGTTTGATTTTGAAATACCTGAAACAACTATAGATCCAGATTTCATCAATGATAGTTTGGCTTCTGAAACTACTTTTAACACAAAACCTACTGCTAAAATAATTTGGATTGGAAATACGCCATTGGTTTCTGAATTCACAAAAACGAAAAGAGGACAAACAATACACTTATTACAGTTAGCTTTTCACACCAAAACAGGTTGTATAGAATTGGTGTTAGAAAAAGAAACAGGAGAATGGTTTTTGGACACATTAGAAACCTTATTACCAACTTCAGAAAAACAAACTTCGTTCAAGGAATTAAAAACCGATTTCGAAATTCATTTTGATGATTTTGAAATATTCTGGTATTCTAAACCTGTACAAAAAATCAAAGAATTAGGTTTATTAGTTTTGTAGATTCTTATTTCAATGAGGTCGTTTAAACTTAACAACTTTTAAAGGCAAATCCTGAATTTACTTCTCCAAGCTTTGCTTCAATTTCTTTTGCAGTTTTCGTAATAGATAAGCCACCTAAAGCTGTACAACGCAAATCAGAATCTATTGCCTTACCTACTTTATCCATTGTATCGATTACTTCATCAAGTGGAATTAAATGGTCATAATTTGCCAACGCCATATTTGCACAAGACAACGCATTGGTTGCTGCTAAAACATTTTTACCTAAACAAGGCGCTTCTACCCTATTTGCAATTGGATCACAAATCATACCCAATGAATTTTGCAAAGCAACTGATGCTGCTGACAAAGACTGCTTTAAAGTTCCATTTGCCATAAAAACCAATGCAGCAGCTGCCATTCCAGCGCCTGAACCACATTCAGCTTGACATCCTCCAACCTCAGCTGCAAAAGTTGCATGTGCTGCGATAAAAACACCAATCATTGATGCAGCTAGCATTGCTTTTACAGTGTCATCTCTTGATAAACCAAGTTGAGAAGCTGCTCCAATCACTGCTCCCGGCAACGCTCCACAAGAACCTGCAGTTGGTGCTGCAACGATAACTCCCATTGAGCTTTTTACTTCCATCATTGACGAAACAAACATTATAATAGTGTTCATCATATCGCCTTTTAGCAAAACATTTGCTTCTAATTTTTCTTTAAACACAACAGATTGCGCTCCTAATATTCGATCTTTAAATTCGGTTCCTTTCAATCCACTTTTAATAGATGATTCCATAATATCTATTATATCTCCCATTTTGGAAAATACTTCATCATGAGAAATATTTCCTCTTGCACTTTCATAATGAACAGCTAATTCCCATAATTCTAAATTCTTATCAGCATTATAAGTCAACATTTCTTCACAAGTGTTAAAAGGTACATTCAATTTATCTCTTGATAAAACTGGTAATACAGGATAAATCAACTTTATTTTCTGTACTTCTTTTAATTCAGAAAGCATTTCTAAAACATCACCCGTTGGAAAAGCATTTAATTTTATTTGAAAAAATTGAATATCTCCATCTAAAAACTTGACAGATTCGTTTGGAATAAGTTTTTCAATAAATTGATGAATACTTCCTTTTTCTGTACAATAAACTAAAATCTCAAAATAATCACCTTCTATAGTTACTGAATTGCCATCAATTTCAATTACATCGATCATTCCCCCGCCAATAGAAAGTGCAGTTAATTCATGTTTTTCTTTAGTATTAGTTAAGGTTAGCTTATATGTGTTTGGATGTGTCGCTTGAATATCTAATATTTGTATATCAACATTAATTCTTGCTGCTTTTATTTCATCAACAGAAGTAACTAATCTGTCATCATACGCCTCCCATCCTAAAAACCCTCCGAATAAACCCATATCAGAACCTTGACTCTCATGTGTGGTAGCTAATGACCCATTTGGATCAAACTCTATTAAAACATCCGTTAGCTCTGCATCCATCAAATCTCTACAAATCCTTCCTATTCTTAAAGAAGCTGCGCAATGAGAACTAGAAGGACCCCGCATTACTGGTCCAATTACATCATTAAAAATACTTGGATAATCTGCCATAAATTAAAGAATTATAGATACTTACTTAACAAATATAGATAAATTTAAAAGGAATAAAAAACATCAATAATTGGATAAAAAGTACACTGAAAATTGTTTAAATTGCATATTCAACAAAACTTTACTTATGAAAAAAATAATTTTATTTGGTTTCGCTGTTCTATTTTCATTTGTTTCTTCATCACAAGAAACATTAAAACTAGATGATATTTTTAAAAACGGAACTTATGGTTCTAAAGGTTACGGACCTATAAGATGGATGAAAGATAATAAAGGATATTCTACATTACAGAGAAATAATAATGTAGGTGGAAGAGACATTATCCGTTATGAAGCAAAATCAGGAAAACGTTCTGTATTGGTTTCTGCAAAACAATTGATTCCCAATGGACAATCTAAACCTTTGCCTATAACAAATTATGAATGGTCTGTAGATAATTCTAAATTATTGATTTTCACAAACACGCGTAAAGTTTGGCGTCATCATACACGTGGTGACTATTGGGTGTTGGATATGAAATCTGGAAAGTTATCACAACTAGGAAAAACAATTGAGCGTACTACAATGATGTTTGCTAAGTTCTCTCCAGATGCAACTCGTGTTGGTTTTGTAAGTAAGAATAATATTTTTGTTGAAGACATCGCTACGGGAAAAAGTACTCAAGTTACATTTGACGGAAGCACATCTATTATCAACGGAACTTTTGACTGGGTGTATGAAGAAGAATTGTCTTGTAGAGATGGTTTTAGATGGAGTCCTGACGGAACACAAATTGCTTATTGGCAATCAGACACCAAAGGCGTTGGTACTTTTTACATGATAAATAATACAGATTCTATTTACTCAAAACTAATTCCATTACCATACCCTAAAGTAGGAACAACAAATTCTGCTGTTAAAGTTGGTGTTGTTAATGCTACAGGAGGAAAAACGAAATGGTTTAATGTTCCTGGTGATTCAAGAAATAACTATTTAGCGAGAATGGATTTTATTCCAAACTCTAATGAAGTAATGATTCAGCAATTAAATAGAAAACAAAATACAAATACAGTTAGGGTAGGGAATACAAAAACCATGTCTTTAAATACTATTTTGGTTGATAAAGATGATGCATGGTTAAACGTACATGATAATATTATGTGGCTAGAAAATGAAAAATATTTCACTTGGACTAGCGAAAAAGATGGCTACTTGCATTTATATAAAGTTTCAAGAGATGGTAAAAGCTCTCAAACCATAACAACAGGAGATATTGATGTTGTTCGTATTAATTGTATTGATCCAAAAGGCGGTTATGTGTATTATACTGCTTCCCCAGAAAATTATACGCAACGTTATTTATACAGAAGTAAAATAAATGGAAAATCAAAGCCAGAAAGAGTAAGTCCAACGAATCAATCTGGACAACATTCCTACCAAATTTCAGCTGATGCAAAGTTTGCTATCCACGGATTTCAAAATGCAACAACTCCAAATACTATTTCGTTAATCAATCTTCAAAAACACAAAACCATTCGTGTGCTAGAAGCAAACACGGCAATTAAACAAAAGGTTGCTAAACTAAATTTAGCTCCAAAAGAATTTATTAAAATAGATATTGGTGATGTTGTTTTAGATTCTTGGATGATTAAACCGAAAGATTTTAATCCAAATAAAAAATACCCAATTATATTTTATGTTTATGGAGAACCAGCTGGATCTACAGTTCAAGATAATTGGGGTGGTGGAGATTTATGGCATCAATTTTTAGCACAACAAGGATATATTGTGGTTAGTATTGACAACAGAGGAACGAGAACTCCTCGTGGAAGAGATTGGCGTAAATCTATTTACGGTCAAATCGGAATATTAGCAGCACATGATCAAGCTGCTGCTGCAAAAGAATTGTTCAAAACTTATTCTTTTATCGACACAAATAAAGTTGGAATGTGGGGTTGGAGTGGCGGTGGTCAAATGACCATGAATTGCTTATTTAGATATCCTGATGTATATACTGCTGGTATTGCTGTTGCATTTGTTGCTGATCAACGTTTGTATGATAACATTTATCAAGAACGCTATATGGGATTGTTAGAAGAAAACGAAGCGAATTATATTGCAGGTTCTCCAATTACGCATGCTAAAAACTTAAAAGGTGATTTAATGATTATGCATGGTACTGGAGATGACAATGTACATTATCAAAGTTTTGAGAAAATGGCTAACGAACTGATTAAACACAACAAAATGTTTGATATGATGTCATATCCAAACAGAGACCATGGAATTAGAGGCGGAAATACTTCGTATCATTTAAGACAAACAATGGTTAAATATTGGGAAAAAGTTTTTTCTAAAAAGAACGATTTGGTAAAAGTTAAACAATAGATAAACAAAAAAAGCACTGAATTTCTTCAGTGCTTTTTTTTATGCTTTCACTTATTAAAAAGAAGTATTGTAAATAAAATTAAACTCGCCAAGGTGGGTTCTTTCGGTTATCTCCAGCGAAGAATAAAATAATTTTATTTCCATCTGGATCTAGTAAATGTGCTTCTCTCCATAACCATCTTTGATCTGTTGGTAAAAGTGTAAAACTGATTCCTTTTGTTTGTAAATTCTTGACTAATTCGTCTAAGTTTTCTTCTTCAAAGTAAACCATAACTCCATTACCTTTTGGTAATGCATCAACCAAATGAATTGAAAGCGTAGCTTCACCATCTGGTAATTCAAATCGAACATATCTTGGCAACGCTTCGACAATTAGAAGCAATCCGAATTTTTTGTAAAACTCAACAGACTTCTCGACATCCAAAGAAGGAATTGTTATTTGATTTAATCTCATAATTCTTTTTTCTCTCGTTTTAAAAAACCAACTAAAATAAACATAAAGAATGCTGATAAAACAGCAATTCCTGTAACGACTAACCATGTTTTATCAAACCCTAAAGAGCTTACTAATTGCATTCCAGAGTTGTGACTAAAAATGTGAGCGAAAGAAAATGCAATTGTATATAAAGCCATATATTCTCCTTGATTTCCTTTTTTAGCACGTTCCATTGCAAAAGCATTGGAGAACGGAAAAGCAATCATTTCTCCTACCGTCATTAAAAACATTCCGACAATTAAAATTCCTGTCCAATTAGAAATCAACAAAACAACAAAGCTTAAAGCTGTTAATACGCCTCCAAACAACATCAATCCAACTTTTGTGAATTTTGAATCTTCTAACCATTTTATCAATGGCATTTCTAATAAGAAAATCACCAAACCGTTCATTCCTAATAATAAACCAATCTCTTGTTCAGACAAAAAATGAACATCTTTATAGTACAAAGGCATTGTAGAGAAATATTGTAAAAACACAGCGCCAAACAACATCATTGCAATTAAAAATATCCAAAATGCTTTATCAGAATATGCAGAAACTGGATTTTCTACTTTAAGTTCATCAAGTACTTTAGACTTTTTCGGATTCAAAACTTGAAGTAATAAAATTCCAGCAGATAAACATGTTACTCCGTCAATCCAAAATAAACCTTGATATCCAAGAGTTGCTATAATTATTCCACCAATTGCTGGACCAGCAGAAAAACCTAAATTAATTGCCAAACGAATTAAAGTTACAGAGCGTGTTTTATTTTCTGGTTTACTATAAGAACTTAGCGCTACAAACATTGCGGGTCTAAACATATCTGCAATCAACATCAATCCAAAGATACCGGCACAAAAACCTACAAAAGTTGTTACAAATTGCATTGCAATAAAAGCAAATCCTGTTCCTAATAAACTAAAAAACATCACTTTGTAATAACCGATTTTATCAGTCAGTTTTCCTCCTATCCAAGAACCTACAACTGAACCTAATCCGAAGAAAGACATAATCCATCCAACATCAGACAATGTAAAGTCAAGACTTTTCGTTAAATACAAGGACAAAAACGGAATTACCATTGTTCCTGCTCTATTGATTAAAGTAATCAAAGCTAACCACCAAACTTCTTTAGAGAGCCCTCTAAAAGTGTTGATATAATTAAAGTATAATTTTTTCATTTTTTTTGGTTGATGGTATTTATAAATGTAAAAAGTCCGACTGTGAAGTCGGACTTTTTATGATTGATTGATTTTATATTGACATTATCAAAACATATAACAGACGTGACTATTTCGTGTAACACACGATTGCTTCTTTGTATAATATGTAATGACGTTCCTCATTTTTTCTTTTTTAAGATGGGTCAAAGCTATAAAAATAATTTGTAAAGTTGTACTTTTATTTTTTAAAATATTTTACCTCATGAAAAACATTTCATTACTTTTATTTTTAAGCATTTTGATCTCTTGTAATAATTCTACCAAAAAAGATAATTATGTTACAGAAATTGAAGATTATCAATACGAGCAAAACTTAAAATTTCATGATGATACTAAATCACCTTTAACAAAAGATGATTTAAAAACTTTTAAGAAATTAGAATATTTCACTATTAATAAAAAATATAGAGTTGTTGCAAAACTAGAAAAAACAGTGGATGCTCCGATTTTTGAAATGCCTACAACCACTGAAAGAAAACCATTATATATTAAATATGGGACATTAACTTTTACAATTGATGGCTTGGAACAACAATTAAGCATTTATCAAAATAAAGATTTTGGAAGAAATCCAATATATAAAAATTACTTGTTTTTACCATTTACAGATAAAACTAGTGGAGCAGATTCTTATGGTGGTGGGCGTTATGTTGATGTTTTGACCTCTGATGAAAACTCTAATGGTACAGAAATTATGATCGATTTCAACAAAGCTTACAACCCCTTATGTGCTTATAATGATAAATACTCTTGTCCAATTACCCCAAAAGAAAATCATTTAACTGTAGCATTAAAAGCTGGAGTAAAATCTTACAAAAAACATTAAGGATTTATAGAAATCTCTTCTTGTAAATCTAATTCAATAGCTTTCTCTAAAGCTTTTAAATGTGGTCTTCTTACTTTTAGTTTTGTAGCTGCATGTGCTTTTTTGTTTAATTGACTTAACATTTTAGCAACTTTGATTGCTGTAGTCAGCAAGTTGTTTTCTGGAACAATCGTATCTAAAAATCCAGCTTTTACAGCATCTTTTGGGTTATAAATTTCTGAATTATTTACACTTCTATCTAGATATGTATGTGATAACTTTGCTCTTGCAATTGCAATTCCTGCATGATGCATTGTCATTCCAATCATTACTTCATTCAAGCCAATTTTAAAGTCACCTTCTACTCCAATTCTATAATCTGCAGATAATAATAAAAATGCACCTTTTGCAATTGCGTGACCTGAACATGCAACAATTATTGGTTTAGGAAATGACAACATTCTTAGTGACAATCTAGAACCTTTTGTAACTAACCCTTTTGCTGATTCGGGTGATTTTGTCATCACTTTTAAATCGAATCCTGCAGAAAAAATTCCAGGTTGACCCGTAAGGATTACAATTTTATTTTCTTGCTCGGCTTTATCTAAACCAGCATTTAGTCCTTCAATAACTTCATGAGAAATTGCGTTTGCTTTTCCATTTGCAATGGTAATTATTGCATAATTATCTTCACTTTTATAATGTACAACTTCGTTCATTTCTTATTTATTATTTGTTCTCGACTGCGCTCGAACTGACAATTATTTAACAATATAAATTCCAGCAAAAACAGCTAAAAATCCAACCACAAAACTTGCGATTGTATAAAAAGCAAAACTTGTAAAATCTCCTGATTTTAAAAACACATGATTCTCATAAGCAAAGGTTGAGAAAGTTGTAAAACCTCCACAAAACCCTGTTGCTAAAAGCAACGTATGATTTTCTGTTAACGCTTCACTTTTTGCTGCGTAACCTAAAATAATCCCGATAAATAAACTACCTATAATATTGGCTAGAAATGTTCCGTATGGAATTCCAGTTTCTGAATTGTTTAATAATTTCCCAAACAAAAACCGAAGTACACTTCCAAATCCACCGCCAATAAAAACAAGTAGTAATTGTTTCATCTTATTTTAATTCAATTTCATCTGCATCAGACCAATTCCATTTTCCAATAATTGTTCCTTTTTCCAACATCATAATTCCTGGATTTGCTCTCACCATCGTCTTTAAAGTTGTTTGGTCACAGAATAAAAAATCAAAAGGCAATTCGTGTTTTTCTTTAGCTAATAATAACTCATCCGTAAAAGATGCTGATGCTCCATAAACCGAATATCCTTTTGCAATTGCTTTGTCTGCTAATTCTTTTATCGTTTTAAATCCGTTTGTATCTGCTTTATTTAACGTGTGAATAATAATTAAAATAACCTTATTTTTTGCTAAAATTTCTGGTGCTAAATCTGCTTGGGCATCTTCTAAATAGAAATCGTGAATTTTAGGAATTTCTCCATCATTCTTATATTCCATTCCTTCTGAAATATTATTTCCAATTGCATACGCTCTAAAATCGATAATTGGCAAATGCACCAATACATGGTATGTGATATATAAAAATGAAACCAATGACAAAATTGTCAATGCCTGTGAAACCTTCACAGAAAAGATAGATTTCACATCTTTTACTCTAAATAAAAGCAATAAAATTAATGCAATTAAAAGTATGTTTTTATAGAAAGTTTCCCACGGAGTTAATGTAATAGCATCACCAAAACAACCACAATCTGTTACTTTGTTGTAGTATGCCGAATACCAGGTTAAGAATAAAAATATGGTTGATAATACGAGTAAACTCCAAAGTGTTACTTTTGCTCTACAACCTAATAACAAGATAATTCCGAGCATTATTTCTGCTAGAATCAAGATGATAGAAAATGCCAAAGCGTACGGAATTAAATATTCCATATCTAATACATTTTGACTAAAATACTCTTCGAATTTGTATTGAGAACCAATTGGATCCACCAATTTTACAAAGCCAGAAAATATAAACATTGTTCCGACAAAGATTCTTGAAATGTGTACTAGTAATTTCATAATATTTTCTATTTAACTCATATGAATCATTGCAAAAATTGCATAATTAATCATGTCTTGATAATTGGCATCAATTCCTTCAGAAACCAATGTCTTTCCTTTATTATCTTCAATTTGTTTTACACGCAATAGTTTCTGTAAAATTAAATCTGTCAACGAAGAAATTCGCATATCACGCCAAGCTTCACCATAATCATGATTTTTATTCTCCATCAATTCTTTGGTAATTGCAATGTGTTTGTCGTACAATTCAGTTGCAGCTTCTGTAGATAAATCTGGATTTTCTACAACGCCTAATTCCAACTGAATTAAAGCCATTATCGAATAATTAATAATTCCAATAAATTCGGCTTTCTCACCTTCATCAACTTTTCTAACCGCATTTTCTTGCAATTGTCTAATGCGTTGCGCTTTGATAAAAATCTGATCCGTTAACGACGGTAAACGTAAAATTCGCCACGCACTTCCATAATCACTCATTTTTTTAATAAACAAACTTCTACATTCTTCTACTACAGCGTTGTATTGTTTCGAGGTGTTTTGCATTTTTTTTGATAAAAGTATTTGTGTAAAAATAGTAAATCTTCAAAGCTTTTCATTTATTTTTACGGAAGAAATTTTGAAATCATCTTTTATGAAAAAAGTAGTTGTTTTTTGTGGTTCTAGCGT
>JAQXEU010000044.1 GCA_029250685.1 Polaribacter sp. | reverse complement strand
AGGGTATATGGGAAGTGGTAAATCCACTATTGGAAAATATGTTTCTGATAAAATAAATATTACTTTCATCGATTTAGACACCTATATCGAAGAGAAAGAAAATATGTCCATTTCAAATATTTTCTCATCAAAAGGAGAAATATATTTTAGAAAGCAAGAAGGAGTTTATTTAAAAGAAATTTTAGATTCTGAATTAAACTATGTCCTTGCGCTAGGAGGTGGAACACCATGTTATGGAAATAACATGCAAGAAATAATAAACAGCGGTTCAAAAAGTATTTACCTAAAAGGCAGCATTCCTTTTCTAGCAGAAAGATTAAAAATAGGAAAGTATAGACGACCTTTAATTGCAAATCTAAATGATGAGCAATTAGTTGAATATATTGGTAAACATTTGTTTGAAAGAGCTCCTTTTTATGAAGAGTCTAATTATAAAGTAAGAATAGATAATAAAACGATTGAAGAAATATATTGCGATATTGCTATGCAATTACATTAAATAAGCAACAGCTTTACTTTTTGTGAATTCAACTACTACGTGCTCTTGTAATGTTGTGGAAAGAGAAATGCCTTTAAAATCTGCTTTTACAGGATATTTTTTGTGATTTCTGTTTACTAAAACTGCAGTTTTAAATCTTTTTAAAGGTACATCTAAAAAGTGCTTAATTCCGTAAATTAATGTAGCTCCTGAGTTTAAAACATCATCAACTAAAACCAAAGGTTTGTTTTTGTATTCATCGCTTGTAATTGAAGTTTTTATTGGGTTTAAGGGCTTTTTTTTATCGATAGAAACTTCACACATTGTAATGGATATATCAGAAATATTAGTCAGTTCTTTTTCTATTTCTTTAGCAAACAAATAACCATTTGAGGTAATTCCTGCTAAAACAATTTCTTTTTCTTTACTATTACTTTCAAGAATTTGATAAGCAATTCTTTTTGTTTTTTGCTGAATTTGTTGAGAAGTTAAAAAAATGTTTTTTTCTACAGTCATTACTTAAATTTATAAAACAAAGATATTAAAATTAACTTTCAGATGGAGTAGAAGCATCATAATATCCATCAATATCTCTTCTGTCTTTTTTGGTAGGCCTTCCGGTTCCTTTTTTTCTATAATAATCTTTAGAATATTTTAGCATTTCAGTTTTTTCAAATTCTTCTTTTGGAGTTTCATCTTTACGATATAAATCAACCAGTTTTGCACCAACTCTGCTTTCAGGAATATCTAAAACGTTTAACTTATAATTAATTTGGTTCTTTCTAACGCTAATTTTTTCATTTCCGTAAACTTCTTTTGAAGGTTTACAGTTTGCTTCATTAATTTTAATATGCCCTTTTTTACAGGCTTCAGAGGCCATATTTCTAGTTTTAAAAACTCGAATGCACCACAAATATTTGTCAATTCTCATATAAAAAGTTAAAATTTCAAAATTCTCTTTTCACAAAGGTATGAAAATCGTAAATTGCGCCCTTAAATTTAGTAGTTAGATGATAAAAATAAAAAATATATTATTAGTAGCCGTAGTATCTATTTTAATATATGCTTGTAGTGCTAGCAATCCATTTGCAGATGATTTTGACCATGAAGCACAGGCTTTGGCAGACAATGATACTTTAATTAGTTATTTATCGAATCATTATTATGATATAGTAATTGATTCAATAAAACCAATTGAAACTGGTAAAACAGCATTGATTAACGATGCTAATCTAAAAATTAAAGATGTTACTTATGATGATATAGATTATAAAATGTATTATTATGTAACAACACAAGGAATTCCAGACCCTGTTAAAGGCAATCCAACTGTAATGGATTCTGTCTTAACAAAATACCAAGGAACACAAATTACAACAACAAAATTGAGTGATGTTTTTGAAACGCAACCCACAGCAGTTTGGTTAACCTTAGATGCTGTAATTCCTGGTTGGTCTCACGGATTCACACATTTTAAAGGAGGTAAAAACATTACTTCTAACGGTCCAATCACTTATCAAGACACAGGGAAAGGTTTTTTGTTTATTCCTTCTGGATTAGCATATAGAAATGCCGGAACCGGTAGTATAATTGCAAATAGTTGTTTGGTTTTTAGAATTGAATTATTAGATATTGTAGAAAAAACTGATCATGATAATGATGGTTTAGCTTCTTATTTAGAAATAGAAGATGCAAGTATAGAGTCAAATCCAAATGAAGTAGATACTGATGGAGATTTTATTCCGAACTTTAAAGACGCTGATGATGATAACGATGGTGTACCAACAATAAAAGAAGATACAAACGGAGATGGTGATCCTAGAAATGATTTTAGTGATCCAAGTAATCCAACTTTGCCAGATTATTTAAATCCCAAAATTAAATAATCAAAATATAAAGTATAAAAAAAGCTCCAGGATTTCTGGAGCTTTTTTTATGTCAATATTTTAAGTTTTAGAACTTGTAAGATAATCCAACAATAATTTGATTAACTCTTGTATCAAATTCTACATTACCAGTATTTCCTAAAAATGTAGTTTCTACACCAGAAAAAGCTCTTTCCCAACGCACATCAAGTCCAATTTTACCTAATTCAATTCCTCCACCAAATTGTAATCCAAGAGTAAACCCATTAGAGCTTACTTCTTTTAAATCTGAGAATCCAAAGCCTGATTTAAGAATATATTGAAAAGAAGGACCTGCATACACATTACCAATTCCAAAAATCTTTTTTCCTAATAAAACAGGAATATCTATTTTTTGGAAATTATATGAAGTAGATGTTTTTGTCGTTGAACCAATAGCTTTGTAATTAACATTATTTTCTAAATTAGTATATACTAATTCTGGTCTGATATAAAATCCAACTACAGGAATTTTAAAACGTAACCACAATCCTGCGTGATAACCTGTTTTACTTTCTGCACCAGAAAGGACATCATTTTTCACAGCCGAAAATGTGCTAGAATTATAATTGATACCAGCTTTAATTCCGTAACTAACTTGACCGTTTGATGTTTGGCTAAATCCGAAAGCCAAACACATTATTAAGAGTACTTTTTTCATAATAATATTTATATTAATTTTCAATTTATAAACGTAAAGAAAACGTTTAAATTATTTTCTTGCAATTACTTTCTCAACAGCTTCAACAATAGATTTGTCATTTAAACCATATTTTTCCATTAATTGAGCAGGAGTACCAGATTCTCCAAAACTATCATTTACAGCAACAAATTCTTGTGGTGTAGGATTGTTGGTAGCTAAACATCTAGCAACAGATTCTCCTAGGCCTCCAAATTTATTATGCTCTTCTGCAGTTACAATACAACCTGTTTTTGCCACAGATTTTAAAATAGCTTCTTCATCTAAAGGTTTAATGGTGTGAATGTTGATTACTTCTGCACTAATTCCTTTTGCTTCTAATTGTTCTGACGCTTGTAATGCTTCCCAAACTAAATGACCTGTAGCAACAATTGTTACATCTGTTCCTTCTGTTAATTGAATTGCTTTACCAATTTCAAACTTTTCATCCTTATAATCTGGCATAAAAATGGGCACTGACGGACGGCCAAAACGTAAATAAACTGGACCTTCATGTTCAGCAATCGCAATAGTTGCAGCTTTTGTTTGATTGTAATCACAGGTATTAATTACCGTCATTCCTGGTAACATTTTCATCAAACCGATATCTTCTAAAATTTGATGCGTTGCGCCATCTTCACCCAATGTTAAACCAGCGTGTGAAGCACAAATCTTTACATTCTTATCTGAATAGGCAATTGACTGACGAATTTGATCGTAAACTCTTCCGGTAGAAAAGTTGGCAAAAGTTCCTGTAAACGGAATTTTACCTCCAATAGTTAATCCTGCAGCAATTCCCATCATGTTTGCTTCTGCAATACCAATTTGAAAGAATCTTTCTGGGTGGTTTTCTGCAAATGCATTCATTTTTAAAGAACCAATTAAATCGGCACATAAGGCAACAACATTAGGATTTGTTTTTCCTAATTCTGTTAAACCATCTCCAAATCCAGATCTGGTGTCTTTTTTCTCAGTAAAAGTGTATTTTTTCATCAAAGTATAATTGTGTTTAAGGCAAAAATAATAATATTATTGTAGCATTTAACTACATTTTTAGCAATTCTTTATATAACTTTTGAACAGGCAATCCCATAACATTATAATAACTTCCTTCTATTCTTTCAATGCCAATAAAGCCAATCCATTCTTGAATTCCGTAGCTTCCAGCCTTGTCAAAAGGTTGATGATTTTCTATATAGTAGTTAATTTCATCAACAGTTAACTCTTTAAAATACACATTTGTAGTGTCGTTAAAAATCGTTTGAAAATTAGTTCCTTTTAGGCTTACAGATGTAATTACTTGATGCTTTTTACCAGACAATGCTTGCAAGATTCTAAAAGCATCTTTTGTATCTTTGGGTTTTCCTAAAGCTTTATTATCTAACCAAACAATCGTATCTGAAGTAATTAATACATCGTTTTCTGTTAAAGAATTGGCAAATGGTTTCGATTTTAAATCTGCCAAATAATCGGTGATTTCGGATGCTTTTAATTCCTTCGGGTACATCTCTTCAACTTCTTTTAATTGAATTGTAAACGGAATGTCTAAATCTTTCAGAAACTGCTGTCTTCTGGGCGATTTAGAAGCTAAAATGATATTGTATTTGGAGAGTTTTTCTTTTAACATAAACTATAATCTTATGAATAACATTGATAAAATACCGAAGCACATAATTAACTTAAGAAGTCTGCTTAATTTACTAAAGTTCATAATGGTTTTTGCACTATTCAACTTATAGAAAAACCAAGTAAATGGAAGTATGATAAATAGAATAGCATACCAAAATAACAATGGGAAATGGATCAACTCCACTTTTAAAATGAATACTAAAAACAAAAATACAAACGCTGAAATTACAAGTGCTACATTCTTAGTTCTGTTAATACCAATAAGAATAGGTAACGTTTTCATTTTTAAGGAGTAGTCTCCTTTTATATCTTCAATATCTTTAATGATTTCTCGAATTAAAGTAATTGAAAAAGCAAAAATAATATAACATAAAAGGGCAATCGCAGTTGGAATTAATCGAAAGAAATTTACAATTGCTTCAAAGATAGTTGCTGCAGAATTTACGCTCTCTAATTCAAAAACAAAAACTATTAATAGGGTTAAAGTGGTTAAAAAAGAGACAACAATATTCCCGATAAATGCAATTTTTTTTAACGTTTTCGAATACCAAAAAAGTAAGATAATTGTGCCAATAAAAAAGATTGAATAAGAAAAATCTCCTTTTAAATAAGAAGCATATACACCAAAAAGAAATCCTAAAATTATGAGTATCAAATAAACGAATTGTGCATTCTTTTTAGAAATACTTTTACCTATAAATACTTTAGCTGGTTTGTTAATGACATCGGCTTTGACATCAAAAATGTCATTGATTATATATCCGCTAGCGGTAATGCAAAGAATGCTTACAATCAATAAAGTGAATTGAAAATCAAAAAGTGTAGTAAAAGAATTAATGATAGCGTATTTAGTTAAAACCATTGTCAACAAAACCATTAAAAGGTTTTTATATCTGATTAGTTTTAAGAAAGCAACCATGTTAAAAGTCCTTTTTAATTCTTGCTAAATCACGTTTATTATCTCTGTCTTTCATAGTTTCACGCTTATCGTGTAACTTTTTACCTTTTGCCAATGCAATGTTTAACTTTGCCCACCCTTTATCAGTCATAAAAAGTTTTAAAGGAACAATAGTAAGTCCAGAATTTTTAACTTCTTTCTCTAATTTTTTAAGTTCGCGTTTGTTTAAAAGCAATCTACGCTCACTTTTTGGAGTATGATTATAGAAGTTTCCGTGAGAATATTCTTCAATAAACATATTTACTACAAACAATTCTCCACGTTCGTTAAACTCGCAAAAACTTTCTGTAATTCTAGCTTTACTTTCTCGTATCGATTTAATTTCTGTTCCAGTTAATTGAATTCCAGCTGTGTAAGTGTCCAAAAACTCATATTCAAAACGTGCTTTTTTATTCTGTATGTTTATTTTCTTTTGCATCAATTCTTAATAGGAAACATTATGATAATATTAGCAAAGATACATTTTTGAATCAGATGAAGAAACGTATTTTTGATTTGTAAAGATGTACAATTTTTATCGACCTAGAAAAACAAAATCCATGCGTAACTTATTCTTTTTAGTAGTACTTGCATTTGTTTCTTGTAAGCAAAATGATATACCATTAACTGCACAACAAATTATTGATAAAGCAATTATAGCTAATGGTTCCGATAATGTTAATGATTCAGAACTAATATTTAATTTTAGGCAACATAAATATAAAGCTACAAGGAAGCAAGGAAAGTTTATTTTAGAAAGAATAACTACAAAGGAAATTAAAATAACACATGATTTTTTATCTAATGATGGTTTTAAAAGAAATGTAAATAATGAACCTGTTCAAGTCATAGATTCTATGGCGTTTAAATATTCAAATTCAATAAATTCAGTACATTATTTTTCTGTATTGCCTTACGGATTAAATGATGCTGCTGTTCATAAAAAATTATTAGAGGATGTTGTTATTCATGGTGAATCTTATTACAAAGTTGAGATTCGTTTTTCTGAAAAAGGAGGAGGAAAAGACTTTGAGGATGTTTTTGTGTATTGGATTGGAAAAAAAGATTTTAAAATGGATTATTTAGCTTATAGTTATCTAACTGATGGTGGAGGGATGCGATTTAGAGAATCTAAAAATGAAAGAGTTATTAACGGGGTGCGTTTTCTTGATTACAACAATTATAAAGCTAAAAATGCTTCAACTAAATTAGAAAATTTAGACAAAGCATTTGAAAATAATGAGTTGATAAAGCTTTCAGAGATCAATCTAGAAAACGTTAAAGTAGAATTATTAAATTAATGATCAATCTTTAGTAAAACACCTGTTGCACCACCTTTTGTAACAGTAACAATATATAAATTACTATTATTGTTATCGTCTATTTTGCCAAATTTCTTTTTTCCAAGTATTTTATTCGCAAAAGCATCTGTTGTGTTACTATGACCAACAATTAAAACATTTTTACCTTTTGTATTGTATTTAAAGCCTTCATCATACATTTTTCTAGGGTTATACATGTACAATCTTAAACCATTTTTTATAGCAGTTGGTTGTGCCGTTTGTTTGGTTCTATTATAATCTGTGGTGTAAACCATATTAATATTTGCATTCGATAAAACTTCTGCCCAAAGTTTTGCGCGCTCAGCTCCTTTAATTGTTAAATAAGGATTTCTATTACTTTTATCCGCTCTGTTTTTTTCTGCATGACGGATTAAATAATACGTGGTAACTTCTTCATCTTTTTCTTGAGCAAAACTTGCGAAGGTTCCCAGCGCAAAAACAATAAGTAATAAGTATTTTTTCATTTTATATAATTTTAAAGTACGAATATACACAAAACAAAAAACGATGTTTAATTAACATCGCTTTTTTAACTATTTTTTAATGATTGACTAAGTCAGATTGATTTCTAAAAACCAATTGATGATCAAATGCATCTAATAATATCATGCTGTCTGTGGTAACTTTTCCAGATAATATATCTTTAGACAATTGATTCAAAACTTCTTTTTGGATGACACGTTTTACAGGTCTTGCACCAAATTCTGGTTGATAGCCTTTTTCTGCTAAATACGCAATAGCTTCATCCGTTGCATCTAAAGTGATTTCTTGTTTTGCAATGGTCTTTTTTACAATATTCAGTTGTAGTTTTACAATTGAATGAATATCTTTCTTAGACAACGGTGTAAACATAACAATATCATCTATTCTATTGATAAACTCAGGTCTTACGGTTTGCTTTAGTAAGCCCAATACTTCAACCTTTGCTAATTCAGTAACACTATCTATATCAGCCTTAGCATCGTTAAACTTCTCTTGAATAATATGGCTTCCCATATTTGAGGTCATAATAATAATGGTGTTTTTAAAATCTGCAATTCGACCTTTATTATCAGTCAACCTTCCTTCATCTAACACTTGTAATAAGATGTTAAAGGTATCTGGATGCGCCTTTTCAATTTCGTCTAACAATACTACAGAGTAGGGTTTTCTACGAACAGCTTCTGTTAATTGCCCACCTTCGTGATAACCCACATATCCTGGAGGAGCTCCAATTAATCTACTTACTGAATGACGTTCTTGGTATTCACTCATATCAATTCTAGTCATGGCGCTTTCGTCATCAAATAAATAACTTGCTAAAGTTTTTGCCAATTCCGTTTTTCCAACACCAGTAGTTCCTAAGAATAAGAACGAACCAATTGGTTTATTCGGGTTTTGCAATCCAGCTCTAGATCTTCTTACAGCATCAGAAACCGCTTCAATAGCTTCTTGCTGACCAACCACACGTTTGTGCAATTCGGTTTCTAATCGTAATAATTTCTCACGTTCTGACTGTAGCATTTTGGTTACCGGGATTCCTGTCCATTTGGCAACAACCTCTGCAATATCATCATAGGTTACTTCTTCTTTAATCAAAGTATTATCGCCTTTTTCAGCAAGTAATGCTTGTTGCGTTTCTAATTGTTCTTGCAAATCTTTAATGGTTCCGTATCTTATTTCTGCTACTTTACCATACTCACCATTACGTTCTGCTTTATCTGCTTCTAACTTGGCATCTTCAATGGCAGTTTTTGCAGATTGAATTGCTTCTACAACACTTTTTTCACTTTGCCATTTCGCATTTATTTCGTTACGTTCTTCTTTGATATTTGCTAATTCTGCATGCAATGCTTTTAGCTTTGCTTTGTCATTTTCTCTTTTGATGGCTTCTATTTCAATTTCTAGCTGCATTACTTTACGATCTAAAACATCTAGTTCTTCAGGTTTCGAATTAATCTCCATACGCATTTTTGCAGCGGCTTCATCCATTAAATCTATGGCTTTATCTGGTAAAAAGCGATTGGTAATATAGCGTTGCGATAATTCTACTGCGCCAATAATAGCATCATCTTTAATACGTACTTTGTGATGTGTTTCGTATTTCTCCTTGATTCCTCTTAAAATAGAAATGGCACTTTCTGTATCTGGTTCATCTACAATTACTTTCTGAAAACGACGCTCTAAGGCTTTGTCCTTTTCAAAATACTTTTGATACTCATCTAAAGTAGTGGCACCAATTGCTCGTAACTCTCCACGTGCTAACGCAGGCTTTAAAATATTTGCAGCATCCATAGCACCTTGTCCACCTCCAGCACCCACTAACGTGTGTATTTCATCAATAAACAAAACGATATCTCCGTCCAATTCTGTGACTTCTTTAATCACCGCTTTTAAGCGCTCTTCAAATTCTCCTTTATATTTTGCACCGGCAATTAATGCGCCCATATCCAACGCAAATAGTTGCTTGTCTTTTAAGTTTTCTGGAATATCACCATCAATAATTCGATGTGCTAATCCTTCTGCAATAGCGGTTTTACCCGTTCCAGGTTCACCTACTAAAATAGGGTTGTTCTTAGTTCTTCGCGATAATATTTGTAACAAACGTCTAATCTCTTCATCACGTCCAATGACAGGGTCTAACTTGCCTTCTTGTGCTAACTTGTTTAGGTTCTTTGCATATTTGTTTAAAGAATTGTAGTTATCTTCTGCATTCTGAGAAGTAACGTTATCTCCTTTACGCAGTTCTTTAATGGCTTCTTTCAATCCTTTTTCTGTAATGCCTTGGTCTTTTAAGATTTGTGCAATGGTGCTTTTAGAATCAAAAATGGCTAAGATGATATGTTCAATAGAAACATATTCGTCTTTCATGTTTTTTGCTATGATAGACGCTTCTGTTAAGCTCTTGCTTGCTTTTCTAGATAAAGTAATCTCTGCACCTGTAACTTTAGGAAAGCTTTCTAATTGCTTTTCTAACAACTGCTTTAAGATGTCAATATTGCTATTTAGTTTCTTTAATAAAAAGGGCAATACATTTTCATCTACCTCAAATAGGGCTTTGAATATATGCTCGTTTTCTATTTGTTGATGTCCATAACTTTGCGCCAATTGTTGCGCTAGTTGTATGGTTTCTTGTGATTTTATAGTATAATTATTAAAATTCATGTCTTATATGTTTTACTTTTTCAGTTACTTTGTGTCAAATCTAAGACCAAACGATATTCCAGAAAAAAACAAGTCATTTTGTCTTGAAACACTCTATTCCGCATGACTTTTTGGCTACTGAAAGGTTTGGGGATTATTTCGACTGTGTATAAAAATAAACTACATGAGTATTTTAAAAAACCTATTCAATACTAATGCTGCCCCAAAAAAGGAAGTAACCACAAACGTACATTGGATTCCGATTACAGATATTTCTCTGTTAGATACACTTGTAGAAACTTCTAAAACAGAAACTGTACTTATTTTTAAACATTCTACACGTTGCGGAATTAGTAAAATGGTGATCCGTCAGTTTGAAAAGTCTTTTCAAGCATCCGAAGAAAAAGTAACGGTACATTATTTAGATTTATTAAATTACAGAAGTATTTCTGACGAAATCGCTATTAAATTCCAGGTCTTTCATCAGTCACCACAATTGTTAGTGCTTAAAAATGGAGAGCTAGTTGCAGATGCTTCGCATTATAGTATTTTGGAATTGAGTCACTAGTTTTTTACTTTTTACGTTCTTTTCCATTGATGAAAAGAACCAAAAACCTAGACTTCTTATAATTCAATAAAATTATAATATGTTGCTATCGATAGAAGTTTATTCGTAAATGCTATGATTGTGATTTTTATTAAGTAGATAAAGGATAAAATAATCTCATAAAATGGTTTTAGTATCTTTACAAAAACTAACTTCATGAAACGATTATACAGCAGTACTAAACTGATTTTTTTAGTTACCTCAATTTTCTTTTTCTCTTGTAAAACAGAGGAGAGCACCAATAATCCAATAAAACAAGCTAAGAAAGAACTGATTAAAAACACGGTTATTTCTGACGGACATCCAATGGCTGTTTGGGAAAAAAGTGTTGAAAATCCAAAAGGGATCATTCTTTTTGTGCACGGTAGAACTTGGAGTGCAGTTCCAGATTTTGATTTGCAGGTTGAAGACGAAGATTTGTCATTAATGGACGGAATGGTTACTGAAGGATACTCTACCTATGCTATTGATTTAAGAGGTTATGGAGAAACACCACGAGATTCTACTGAATGGTTAACACCAAGCTTAGCTGCAAAAGATATTACCAATGTATTGCATTGGATATCTAATCAAAACAACAAGAAAAAAGTACATTTATTTGGTTGGTCAATGGGATCAACATCTTCATTATTGGCAACACAGCAAAATTCAGAAGATATAGCCAGCTTAACAATATTTGGTTTTTGGAAAGATATTGATTTTCAGCTTCCAGCTAACTCAAAGAATATGCGACTAAGAAAATCGGCGAATACCGCAAAAAATGCCGCGAGTGACTTTATCGTTCCAGGTAGTATTAGCCAAAATGCAATTGATACATATGTAAGAATGGCTCTAGAAAGTGATCCAATACGAGTAGATTGGAAGAATATGCATGAGTTTAATCGTATCGATCCCTCATTAATAACCAAACCAACATTGATATTGCAAGGTGAGTTTGATCCAATCGGACCCACTGCAATACAAGCAAAATTGTTTACACGATTAAAAACTGCGGACAAAAGTTGGGTTGTGATTTCTGGAGGAGATCATGCCGCATTTTTGGAAACACCAAGAGCTTATTTCATCAGTGCTTTTGAATCTTTTATCAAACGATTTAATGAATAACTAGAGAAGTAAGGGTTTATTCTTTTCTTCAATAAAAAGAAACATAAAAAAAGGACGCTTACAAAGCGTCCTTTTTTTAATACCTACCGTTCTTCTTAAAACGGATACATTTTTACATTTTTATGTTGCCACAACAAATTAATGATGCTCCATTTGCCATCTAATTTTATCAAGTGTAAATACTCTATCCAATTGTCTGAAGAAAGCTTGACAGTTGCAATTCTATGATATACATCTAATATTTTAACTTGATTGTTGGGGTTAGGAGGGAAACGCATATTTGATTTGTTCCAATTAGCCGCATTGTCTAGCATGCGTTTTTTAGTAATCGCAGTAACCGCTTCTTTTCTTAATGTTCTACTAAAACCAACAGTTACCTTATTTAAACTATCATTCATTACTTCATTCATTAAGTCTGGTTTTAACTCTTGCAATGCAATTAAGTAACCTAAAGAGATGCGTTTAACAAACTAGATAGTTTAGATGGGCAAGTAAATACATTATGGAATACCTATATGCAACATCCAAGTTATGATGATTTTTGGAAAAATATGATTCCTTATAAACAAGAATTTACTAAAATCAATATTCCAATTTTAACAATAACTGGTTATTATGACGATTCTCAAAGAGGTGCAATGTATTATTTTAATGAGCATAATAAATATGTGAAAAACCCAAATCATTATTTATTCATTGGACCATATGATCATTGGACAGCACAAACGAAACCGGATGATGTTTTAAGGAATTATAGCTTATCTAAATCTGCTTTAATCAATATTGAAGAAGATTTATTGTTTCAATGGTTTGATTATACTTTAAAAGGTATGAAAAAGCCTAGTATTTTAAAAGATAAAGTCAACTTTCAGGTAATGGATACAGATATTTGGATGCATAAACCGAGTTTAAGTGCCATGACCAATGATACATTGACTTTTCATTTAAATGCTGAGAAAACAAAAGACTTTTATGCTTTACAAGCAACACCGAATTCTACAAAGATTCAAATGTCTGTTGATTTTAAAGATAGAACAAGTATGAACAATACAGATTATTATCCTTGGCCTTTAGAAAAAGACAACATCAACTTAAAAGATGGTTTACTATTTAAATCTGAAGCTTTAAATGAAGATCTAATTATGAATGGTTCATTTTTAGGGAATCTTGAATTTATTATTAATAAAAAAGATGTTGATTATTCTGTAACTGTTTATCAACTAACTCCAGAAAACAAATATTTTCATTTAAGCTATTATATTGGTAGAGCTAGTTTTGCAAAAGATAGAGAACAAAGAAATTTGCTAGTTCCCAATCAAAAAATAAATATATCTTTTGACAATTCGAAATTGATTAGTAAAAAACTGCAAAAAGGAAGTCGTATTGTAATTGTAGTAAATGTAAATAAGAATAATAGCGCGCAACTAAATTACGGAACAGGAAAAGATGTAAATGTAGAGAGTATTAAAGATGCAAAAACTCCTTTAAAAATAACTTTCACTGGAAATAGTAGTATTTCTTTACCAATTTGGAAGAATTAAAAATGTTTTAATCTATATGAGATAATAAAAAAAGGATGTTCATATGAACATCCTTTTTTTATTATCTAAATTTATTTACCTATTTCTTAAAAGGTATTGCAGGCAATACTTTACCTGTACAGTCTCCAAAACCAATTCTAATTTCTTCGTTTTCACAATGTGCACGCATAATTACTGTGTCGTTATCATTGATAAATTTACGTTCAGAACCATCGTTCAATTTAATAGGGTTTTGCCCTCTCCAAGACAATTCTAACATAGAACCGTAACTGTCTTTTGTTGGTCCAGAAATTGTTCCAGATCCCATCATGTCTCCAGCTTCAACCGGACAACCGTTTACGGTATGATGCGCTAATTGTTGCACCATGGTCCAATACATATATTTAAAGTTAGAATTGGCAACTACTGTTTCTTCTTTCCCTTCTGGTTTGATACCTACTTGTAATTTAATATCGTAACTCTTTTTTCCTTCTACTTGTAAATATGGTAAAGGTTCGTGTACTTGTTTTGGGTTGTCAGTTCTAAAAGGCTCTAAAGCATCCAAAGTAACAATCCATGGAGAAATTGTTGAAGCAAAGTTCTTTCCTAAGAATGGTCCTAATGGTTGGTATTCCCAAGCTTGAATATCTCTTGCAGACCAATCGTTAAACAATACCATTCCGAAAATATATTCTTCTGCTTCTTCAATAGCAATTCTATCTCCTAATGTGTTAGAATCAGTTGTAATAAAAGCCATTTCTAATTCAAAATCTAATAATTTTGAGGCGCCAAACCCAGGTTTATTAGTTCCTTCTGCAGGTCTAGATTGTCCGTAAGGTCTTCTAACTGGTGTTCCAGATGGAATGATAGATGAACTTCTACCGTGATAACCAATAGGTACGTGCAACCAATTTGGCATTAAAGCATTTTCTGGATCACGGAATAAAGTACCCACATTTGTTGCGTGTTCTTTACTCGCATAGAAATCTGTATAATCACCAACTGTAACTGGTAATAACATTTCAATTTCATCCATTCTAAAAATAACTTCTGCTTTGTGTTCTTTATGATCTCTCAAACCGCTTTTAGTAACGTCAAAAATTTCTGCAATTCTATTACGAACCAAGCGCCATGTTTTACGACCATCAGCAATAAAATCGTTTAAAGAATCTTGTAAGAAAATATCATCTGTAAGCGGAATCCCTTCAAAGTATCCTAATTGATGTAAAGCTCCTAAATCGATCGCATAATCTCCAATTCTTGTACCAATAGTAATGATATCATCTTTGGTGATAAATACTCCGAATGGAATATTTTGAATAGGGAAGTCTGAATCTTTAGAAACATCTAGCCACGATTTTCTGTTTGGATTATTTGCAGTTATTTTCATTTGAATATATCTTGTATTAGTTGTTAACTAATGTTATTAAATTTTTATCAAATATAATGGAAAGTTGTTAGTTGCAAAATGATTTTTGTTACTTTTGATAATCTTTACTTAAACAAACAACAATGCAATTAGATAATCAAATTTTTGATCTTATTCAAGAAGAAAAAGAAAGACAACAAAACGGTTTAGAATTAATCGCTTCAGAAAACTTTGTAAGCGACCAAGTAATGGCTGCTCAAGGCTCAGTTTTAACTAATAAATATGCAGAAGGATACCCTGGTAAACGTTATTACGGTGGATGTGAAGTAGTGGATGTAGTTGAGCAAATTGCTATTGATAGAGCCAAAGAGTTATTTGGTGCTGAGTATGTAAATGTACAACCACATTCTGGTTCTCAAGCTAACACGGCAGTTTTTGCTGCTTGTTTAAATCCGGGTGATACTATTTTAGGATTCGATTTATCGCACGGTGGACATTTAACACACGGTTCTCCAGTAAATTTTTCTGGAAAATTGTACAACCCTGTTTTTTATGGTGTTGTTAAAGAAACTGGAATCATAGATTACAATCATTTGCAACAACAAGCAACAACACATAAACCAAAATTAATTATTGCGGGTGCTTCGGCATATTCTAGAGATATCGATTTTAAAAAATTTAGAGAAGTTGCTGATAGTGTTGGTGCTATTTTAATGGCAGATATTTCGCATCCCGCTGGATTAATTGCAAAAGGAATTTTAAACGATCCATTACCTCATTGTCATATTGTTACTACAACCACACACAAAACATTGCGTGGGCCAAGAGGTGGAATGATTATGATTGGGAAAGATTTTGAAAATCCATTTGGACAAACCTTAAAAAACGGAAATCTAAAAAAGATGTCAACGTTAATTAACTCGGCCGTTTTCCCTGGAAATCAAGGTGGACCCTTAGAACATGTGATTGCAGCAAAAGCAGTAGCTTTTGGTGAAGCTTTGACTGATGAATTTTTAGAATACCAATTACAAGTTAAAGAAAACGCAACAGCAATGGCAGACGCTTTTGTAGCTAAAGGATATGATATTATTTCTGGTGGAACAGATAATCATTGTATGTTGATTGACCTGCGTAATAAAAACATTTCTGGTAAAGATGCAGAAATTGCATTAGGAAAGGCTGACATTACCGTAAATAAGAACATGGTTCCTTTTGATGATAAAAGTCCGTTTGTAACTTCAGGTATTAGAGTTGGAACAGCTGCTGTAACCACAAGAGGTTTGTTAGAAACTGATATGCAAGCCATTGTTGATTTTATAGATGAAGCGATTCAGAATCATGATAACAATGAAGCATTATCTGCGATTGGAGAACGTGTAGAAGCAATGATGAGTTCAAGAAGATTATTTGTAATGTAAGTAACACAGTTATTATTAAATATAAAAAAAAGCAGCCGATTGGTTGCTTTTTTATATATACGGATAAATCATATTTAGTGAAGGTTTTTAGTCTACATTTACACCTAACTCCATAGAGCGATTCTGTCTTAAAATAGATTGTCTTTATTTAAAAGATAACTGACAATGCAATCTAGCTTTGAAGATTTAATTTCTAGTTTTTTAGAAAATAAAATAGGTATCTCAAATAGTTTTTTATCAAATGATTTAGCTTTAAAATTAAAAACAAACCTACTTACTCTTTATAAACAAAAGGATTTAAAGGCGGCTAGTATTGGTAATGATTATCTTTTGAATACTGATGATACCATACGTAGAGATAAAATATTTTGGTTAGATAAATACAGTAATAACTATTCAGAAAAATTATTCTTCGAACTAATAGATGCCTTTGTACTTTATTTAAATAGCACTTGTTTTACAGGAATAAGAAGTTATGAGTTTCATTATGCTATGTATGAAAAAGGTGCTTTTTACAAAAAACATCTAGATCAATTTAAAACAGATACAGGTAGAGCCTTTTCTATGGTAATGTATTTAAATGAAAGTTGGAGAGTAAAAGATGGTGGTCAATTAAAAGTATATCTAGAACCAAAATTTGAAATAATATCTCCAGAAAATAAAAAGTGCGTATTTTTTAGAAGTAATGAATTGGCTCATGAAGTTTTGCTAACAAGTGTTTCAAGAATGAGTATAACAGGTTGGTTAAAAACATCTTTATAAGAAATATATAGCCAATAATTTGAGTAAAGCTATAAATGGTTTTATATATTTAGGCTTTTAAAAAAAACAAACAATGGATCCATATTTAATAGCCACAATACTTATCTTTTTATCAGCAATATTTGGATATATAAATGTCCGGTTTTTAAAATTGCCAAACACCATTGGTTTAATGATAATCACCATTGTGTTTACTTTGTTTGTAATTGCATTGAGTTATTTTGATCCTACACTATTGAACTTCGAAAAAGAGATGATTTCTAAATTAGATTTTAGAGAATTGTTATTAGATGAAATGTTAAGTTTCTTATTGTTTGCAGGAGCTTTACATACCAATTTCAATCAATTGAAAATACAACGTTGGCCAGTATTGATGTTCTCAACATTGGGTGTTTTAACGTCAACTTTTTTAGTAGGAACTTGTATGTATTTTTTGTTGCAACTTTTTGGAATGCAAATCGGATTTATTTATTGTTTATTGTTTGGAGCGTTGATTTCTCCAACAGATCCAATTGCAGTATTAGGGATTTTAAAGAAAGCAAATGTTCCAAAGAAATTAGAAATAAAAATAGTTGGAGAATCTTTATTTAATGATGGAGTTGGAGTAGTGGTATTCTTAACTATTTTCCAAATTGCTTCTTTCGGAGCAAATAATGTTGGTGCAACAGATGTTCTAATGTTATTTGGAAAAGAAGTTTTTGGTGGACTTATTTTGGGATTGATTTTGGGTTGGATTACCTATCGATTATTAAGATCAATAAACGATTATCATATTGAAGTAATTATTACGCTAGCAGCAGTAATGGGCGGAACTGTAATTGCTCATAAATTACATTTATCTGCACCATTAGCAATGGTTGTAGCTGGTTTATTTGTGGGTAATGATAGAGTTAGAGATGTTGCAATGTCAGAAACAACAGAACGCTATGTAGACAAGTTTTGGGAATTGATTGATATTTTATTAAACGCAGTTTTATTTGTTTTAATAGGAATGGAACTTTTAGTTCTTGTTATTGAAGAGGATTATTTAGTTGCAGGTTTATTAGCCATTCCTGCTGTATTAGCTTGCCGTTTTATATCATTATTAATTCCAATTAACTTCTTCAAAAAGAAATTAGATTTTGTGCCTAATACTAATTTAATTATGACTTGGGGTGGCTTGCGTGGAGGAATTTCCATCGCATTAGCTTTAGGGTTGACCAATGAAATGCATAGAGAATTGTTCTTAGTAATTACCTATATCGTTGTAATATTCTCAATAATTGTACAAGGATTAACAGTTGGAAAGTTGGTTAAGAGGCTAAAAGAGTAGTTATTCATCATTAGCCCTATCCAATAAATTCTTGTTTAAGTTTTTACTTGTTTTGGCTCCTAAAGTTTTAATACGCTCCACTTTTGTGATTAAGTTTCCTTTTCCTGTTAACTTTTTCATAGAAGTATCATAACTTCCTTGAACTGTTTTTAATTGATTTCCTACTTTGATTAAATCATCAGTTAGATTTACGAATTGATCATACAATCTACCAGCTTGTTCGGCAATTGCCAATACATTTTTCTTTTGATTTTCTTGTCGCCACATTGATGAAACTGTGCTTAAAGTAGCTAGCAATGTAGAAGTAGAGACCAACACTACATTTTTATCTAAAGCCTCTAAATACAGGTCGTTACTGTTGTTTAACGCAACCATTAATGCAGGTTCAATCGGTACAAACATTAACACATAATCTGGTGTGTTAATTTCATACAAAGCATCGTATTTTTTACTACTTAAATCCTTAATATGCTTTCTTAAACTTTCTAAATGTTTCTTTAAACTGATTTCTTTTTCGTCATCGTTTTCAGAACTTGTGTAAGCTTCATAAGCAGTTAACGAAACTTTAGAATCAATAATTAAATGTCTGTCATCTGGTAAATTAATAATGAAATCGGGTTTTTTTAATTTCCCTTCATCATCTCTGTAACCGCCTTGTGTTTCAAAATGAATTTCTTTGGTAAGATTTGCTTTTTCTAACAACATTTCTAGTTGCGTTTCTCCCCAATCTCCTTGTACCTTAGAATCTCCTTTTAATGCTTTTGTTAGGTTGATAGCCTCTTTACTCATTTGTAAATTCAAGTCTTTTAGACCACGTAATTGCTCTTTTAAAGCAGCATGCATTCCAATACTTTCTTTTTGAGATTCAGCAACTTTCTTTTCGAATCCATCTATTTTTTCTTTTAATGGATTTAAAATTCCTTCAATACTTTCTTTATTTTGTTCTTTAAATGTTTTAGAATTATCGGTTAAGATTTTGTTTGCTAAGTTTTCAAATTCTTTAGTGAACTTCTCTTGTAATTTTTCAGTTTCGTCTTTATGCAATTCTAATTTCTCTTTTAAATTGCTGTTTTCTGTTGCATTTTTAGTGTTTGCAATGGTTAAATATTCTTTTTCTTCTCTCAGTTTCTGCAAGTCAGTTCGCAATTCACTATTTAATTGTTGTTGCATTTTCAAAGCTTCATCATCTGATTTCGTGTCAGAATTTTTGCTAGAATTTGTTTTATAAAGATAAAATATCGTTCCTGCTAAACCAATCAGTATTACTATTTGTAAGGTGATTTCCATAAATTATTAAAGAATTATCTTGAGAAAGATAAAATTAAGAGTTTTAAATTTGTGTACATAATAATAAGTGCTTTATTTGTAAATCTATTGATAGATACTTTATGATTTCAAAATTTATTTTTAAAACTATTTTAGGATGGAAATTGGTTGGCGATTTTCCAAAAGACCTCAAAAAATATGTTGTAATTGCTGCACCTCATACTAGCTGGCAAGATTTTCCTATCGGAATTTTAGCAAGGAATACATCCGGAATTAAAATCAATTTTATTGGAAAAGATTCTTTGTTTAAAGGCCCTTTTGGTTTTTTCTTTAGAAGTTTAGGAGGAACGCCAGTTGATCGTTCTAAAAGCAACAATTTGGTAGATGCAATTGTTAATGTTTTCAATGAAAAAGAAGTATTTAGATTGGCATTATCACCAGAAGGAACACGAAAAAAAACAACGAAATGGAAAACAGGTTTTTACTATATCGCTAAAGGAGCAAAAGTGCCCATTGTAATGGCAACCTTAGATTTTAAAAATAAACAAGTAAAATTCTCCGAACCTTATTATACAACAGATGATAAAGAAAAAGATTTTGAATATTTTAAATCATTCTTTAGTTAAGATATGGCAAAAAAAACAAATCAATTTATATAAAAAAAGCCTCAATCAAAATGATTGAGGCTTTTTTTATATAAATAATTTTTTTATCCTTTATAAAAAGGCAATTTCACTACAACAGCAGGAATTGCTTTTTTACGAACTTGAATAAAAATCTCTGTATCTCTTTTTGTGTGTGGTCTGTTTACATAGCCCATTCCGATTCCTTTTCCTAAAGAAGGACTCATCGTTCCAGAAGTTACACTTCCAATTATATTTCCATCCGCATCAACAATTTCATAACCTTGTCTTGGAATTCCACGTTCTGTCAATTCAAAAGCAACCAATCTACGAGTAATCCCATTTTCTTTTTGAGCTAATAAATTATCAGAATTCACAAAATCTTTGGTAAACTTAGTAACCCAACCTAAACCAGCTTCAATTGGTGAAGTAGTGTCATTAATATCATTTCCGTATAAACAATAACCCATTTCTAAACGTAACGTGTCTCTTGCGGCTAAACCGATTGGTTTAATTCCGAATTCGGCTCCAGCTTCAAATACTTTATTCCATAACGATTCTGCATCTTCATTTTTTACATACACTTCAAATCCACCAGAACCAGTATAACCAGTTGCAGAAACAATTACGTTTTCCATTCCAGCAAAATCAGCTACTTGAAACGTGTAAAATTTAATTGTTGATAAATCTACAGAAGTCAAAGACTGCATCGCTTCCACAGCTTTTGGCCCTTGAATAGCCAATAAAGAATAATCTTCAGATACATTTCTTAACTCAGCTCCAAATTCTTGGTTGTATTTAGAAATCCAATTCCAATCCTTATCAATATTAGAAGCATTAACGACCAACATATACGTATTCTCTTTAATTCTGTAACAAATTAAATCATCTACAATTCCGTTGTCTTCATTTGGGAAGCAACTGTATTGCGCATCACCAATAGCTAATTTAGAAGCGTCATTAGAAGTTACTTTCTGAATTAACGCCAACGCATTTTCTCCTTCAACTAAAAATTCTCCCATATGACTAACGTCAAAAACTCCGACAGCTTTTCTAACAGTTTCGTGTTCAACATTAATCCCTTCATAAGAAACCGGCATGTTATAACCAGCAAAAGGAACAATTTTAGCTCCAAGAGCTTCGTGTACGTGAGTTAATGCAGTGTTTTTCATTCTAATTATTTGTTTGATAAATTTTTTCGCTAATGTATTAAAAATGTGGAATTATCGTTCTATTAATCATAGATTAGTTTTTATTAAATTCATTAATCTTTTGTTAATATTAGCAGTAAAGCTTTAAGTTTTTTATGAATTAATAGTACATTTGAGAGATCAACTTTTATAAAATTTAAAAAATGTACACAAAAAAAATAGTAATTGCAATTTTGTTGTTAACCACAACGTTTAGTTTCTCTCAAGGAAAAGACTTACCAAAAGATTTTCTTTCAAATGAATTTCATAAAGAAAGAAGAGAAGCATTAAGAGCTAAAATGCCAAAAAACTCTGTTGCGGTTTTCTTTGCAAATGCTACTAGAAATAGAGCAAACGATGTAGATTACGTTTATCATCAAGACCCAAATTTTTATTATTTAACTGGTTATAAAGAGCAAAACTCTGTGTTATTGGTTTTTTCTGAAGACCAACAATCAGACAAAGGTTCTTTTAACGAGCTGTTTTATATCCAACGAAGAGATGCAAGAGCAGAAATGTGGAATGGTTACAGATTGGGTGTAAAAGGTGTTCAGAAAATGGGTTTCAAAGATGTATTTGTGGGTGAAGAATTTGCAAATATTTCGGTTGATTTTTCAAAATTTGATAAAATTATTTTCACAGATTTTAAAAATGATGTAAGAGACGATAAAAGAAATAAAGCCGATTTATATGATTTGATTCAAACGTTTAAAACGAAAATATCTTATCAAACATCAACAAGTAAAATGCCTGCTTCAGATAAAAACATAAAAATAGCAACGAACATTGATGTAAAAGCTATTAGAGGCTTAATGGCAACGTTACGTGAAGTTAAGACTAAAGAAGAATTGGTGTTGCTTAAAAAAGCAGTTCGAATTTCTGCAATGGGACAAGTTGAAATTATGAAAGCTATGCATCCAGGAATGTCTGAAACTGAAGTGCAAGGAATTCACGAGTTTGTGTATAAAAAATACGGTGCTGAATATGAAGGATATCCTTCAATTGTTGGTGCAGGAAATAATGGATGTATTTTACATTATGTAGAAAACAATAAGTTATCATTGAAAAACGATTTAGTTTTAATGGATTTAGGTGCTGAATATCGTGGTTATACTGCAGATGTTACGCGTACAATTCCTGCAAA
>JAQXEU010000039.1 GCA_029250685.1 Polaribacter sp. | reverse complement strand
AAAATCAACTAAGCATATTGCTTATATCTTTCATTATTAAATTAAACATTCACTGATGATAAAACGAAATAATGAGGTTGACTTAAGTCTTAATATTCAATTTTAAAGTATACTTGAATACAGCTTTTTTTTGTGTTTAAGTACTTCAGATTCCAATCAAACTGTAATGTCAGGTGTTTATACTTGCTATTTATTCTGGGTATTTGAAGGTTGATAGTTTAAAGGCAACATATTTGCAAAAGATTCGAATGCCCAATAACCTTCAACAAAAATTGCATCTGGACTTACTAAGATACCTGTTGGGTCGATAATCGTTTTCCCTTTTATTAAAACAATACTTGAAGTTTGAAGACCACTTGCAAGTTTTTTCTTACCAAACATTCCTATTAAGTAGTTTTCTTCTTCTTTTTCGTTTTTATAAATAATTGAAAGATAATTTTCAAAATCAAGATAAGGAGTTTGCTTTTTAAAAGAGATCATTTCGTTATAAGGAACGTTTCTTTTATATAAGTAGTCTATATACTTAGGCTTTCTACTATTTTGAAGAACCAATCTTGCGCTGTCTATAACTGTTATAGGGTTTGTGATTTTTTTAGAAAAATCAAGCGTGTTATTTTGTAAACTAATTAATTCTCTAGCAGTTTTAATTTCGGCATCAGTTGGCCTTTCTGGATTTAATTCTCTTCTAAATTGATTGATGAGAAAGCCATCTTTTGTTAAATCATTCTTTAATAAACTTCTTAAAAAATGCATTTGTGAACCGTTATAAGCTTCAAGGCGATTGCGCTTCCACTTTTTTCTTACGTTCTTTTTTAGATTGCTATACCTTGCATATCCACTAAAAAATAAGCGCTGGTTTTTTATGGAAAAACTGACTAAGTCGTAAGTAATTAAATAACCAAGTCCATTATGTTTAATTTTTAGAGGTTCTCTGGCGTCAGCAATTAGCTCTCCAGTTTTATTATTATATTCAAAATGTAAAACTTTGGGGTTTAAAATTTCACATTGATATGCTAACTTTGTTCTCCCTAAGAATAAGTTTTTAAATCGATTTAAACTATATTTCCATTCATCATCATATTTAGTTTTTCTTAGAACTACCTCATCTAAAATATTCGATTCAGGGTTTAATTTAACGGTTAAGAAATTAATTTTTGAATTTGTATTTATTGTAATTCTTGAAGTAGTATATCCAATAAAAGAAACCACTAAGTCGTAAGTTCCTTTATTTACTCTTAATTGAAATTCTCCTTTGTTATTTGTAGTAGTTCCAATTGTTGTATTGTTCAAGTAAACTGATGCTCCAACTAAAATTTCATTGGTGTTTGTTATAACTTTCCCTTCAATATAAGTCTGTGAAAATGAAGAAAAAGTAAGTGTAAAAAGTAGAAAGAAAAAAAGACCTTTTTTCATGAAAATTTATTTCGATAAAAATAAGGACTTAAAATGAAAGTTTTAAAAAGCAAAAGTTAATTATTAATTAAACCTGCTCGTTTTAATAATGCATCTGGTTTTGGCTCTTGTCCTCTGAAACGTTTGTATAATTCCATTGGTTTCTCAGTGCCACCTTTTGATAACACATTTTCTTTAAATTTTGTTGCAACTTCTTTGTTGAAAATTCCTTTCTCTAAGAAATATTCAAATGCATCTGCATCTAAAACTTCTGCCCATTTGTAAGAATAATACCCTGCAGAATACCCGCCTTGAAAAATATGAGAAAAAGCTGTACTCATACAGTTTTCTGGGACATCCGGATATAATTTTGTTTTTGAAAAAGCATCGTTTTCAAACTCTTTTACAGATTTTATTTCTGTTGGACTTTGTCCATGCCATTGCATATCTAACAATCCAAAACTTAATTGACGAAGCGTTTGCATCCCTTCATGAAAACTTGCCGATTCTTTGATTTTTGTTACATATTCCATCGGAATAACTTCATCAGTTTCGTAGTGTTTGGCAAAAATTTCTAAAGCTTCTTTTTCATAACACCAATTTTCTAAAACTTGACTAGGCAGTTCAACAAAATCCCAAGAAACCGAAGTGCCAGATAAACTGTTATATGTTGTGTTTGCTAACATTCCATGTAAAGCATGTCCAAACTCATGAAACAACGTTGTTACTTCGTTAAAAGTTAAAAGAGATGGTTTTGTTTCGGTTGGTTTAGTAAAATTACAAACGATGGAAACATGTGGTCTTTCGTTAATTCCGTTTTTAATTTGTTGTGGTTTGTATGAAGTCATCCAAGCGCCATTTCTTTTTCCTTTTCTTGGGTGAAAGTCAGCATAAAAAACAGCGATAAAGTTTCCTTTAGTGTCAGTTACGTTGTATGTTTTAACTTCTTCGTGGTATTTTTCAATATCAATAACTTCTTCAAATTGCAACTCATATAACTTTCTAGCGATTGTAAAAACACCGTCAATTACATTTTCTAGTTTAAAGTATGGTTTTAGTATTTCTTGATCTAGGTTAAAACGTTCTTTTTTTAGTTTTTCTGCATAATACGAACCGTCCCATTTTTGTAATTGATCAATATTGTCAAGCTTTTTTGCATATGTTTCTAATTCCTTAAATTCTTTAATTGCAGCAGGTTTTGCTTTTGCTAATAAATCATTTGAAAACGAAATTACTTTTTCAGGAGTTTCTGCCATTCGTTCTTCTAAAACAAAATGTGCATGTGTTTTATAACCTAATAAATTTGCTCTTTTATGACGTAGATTTACAATATCTAAAACAACTTTTTCGTTGTTGAATTCATTGTTTTGAAACGCTTTTTTACCAGCAGAAATTGCTAATTTTTTTCTTAATTCACGATTGTCAGCATAGGTCATAAACGGAATATAACTCGGATAGTCCAATGTGAAAACCCAACCATCTTTCCCTTTTGATATTGCGATTTCTTTTGCAGCTTCCTTAACAGATTCTGGCAAACCAGAAAGTTCTTTTTCATCTGTTAAATGCATTTCAAAAGCATTGGTTTCTGCCAATACATTTTCTCCAAATTTTAATGAAAGTTTAGAGAGTTCTGAGTCAATTTTTCGCAACTTTAATTTATCTTCTTCGTTTAAATTTGCACCATTTCTTGCAAAGCCTTTGTATTGTTTTTCTAACAACATGTTTTCTTCCTTCGAAAGCGTTAATGAATCTTTAGCATCATAAACTACTTTTACACGTTGAAACAACGCTTCGTTTAAAATCATATCGTTTTTAAACTCGCTTAACCATGGTGATATTTCTTGTGCAATTTTCTGAATCTCATCATTCGTCTCTGCAGAATTCAAATTAAAAAACACACTATTAATTCTTCCTAGCTTTTCTCCTGTAAAATCTAACGCAACTGTGGTATTTTCAAAAGTTGGAGTTTCTGTATTAGAAATGATTACAGCAATTTCTTCTTTCGTGATTTCAATTGCTTTTTTAATAGCAGGTTTGTAATCTTCGTTTTTAATTTTAGAAAAAGGAGCTGTATTAAAATCTTGAAGTAAAGGATTCATTAAGTGTTTTTTTAAAAAGATTTGGGTAATTATTTTCTAACTCGTTTTGAAGCCTGTTCAACTTTAAGCTTTAAACCTTCTTTATAAGCTATAATTTTGTCTAAGACACATTTATCAGAAGTGCCAATAATTTGTGCCGCTAAAATTCCAGCATTTTTTGCGCCATCTAAAGCAACAGTTGCAACCGGAACACCACCAGGCATTTGTAAAATTGATAGAATAGAATCCCAACCATCAATAGAGTTTCTACTTTTTACAGGAACTCCAATAATTGGTAACGGACTCATAGAGGCAACCATTCCTGGTAAATGAGCAGCTCCGCCAGCACCAGCAATAATTACTTTTATTCCGCGTTTGTGAGCGTTTTTAGAATAGTCAACTAATTTTTCTGGAGTTCTGTGAGCAGAAACAATATCTACTTCAATTTGAATATCAAAACTTTCTAAAATATCAATTGCTTCTTGCATGATTGGAAGATCTGAATCGCTTCCCATTATAATTCCTACCATAATTTATTATTTTGCAATTACTCTAATTGTTTCTTTAACTTTTTGAGCGGTTTTTCTAGCTTTATCAATGTCCTTGTCAACAATAGTTACATGGCCCATTTTACGAAAAGGTTTGGTTATTTTCTTTCCATAAATATGCGGAGTAACTCCATCAATTTGCATTACTTTTTCAATGTTTTCGTACACAACATTTCCTGTAAAACCTTCTTCACCAACCAAATTTACCATAATTCCGGCAACTTTACTTTCTGTGTTTCCTAACGGAAGATTTAAAACGGTTCTTAAATGTTGTTCAAATTGATTTGTATAACTCGCTTCTATAGAATAATGTCCAGAATTATGCGTTCTTGGCGCAACTTCGTTGATTAAGATTTCATCCTTTTCAGTTTGAAACATTTCTACAGCCAACAAACCAACATGCTTAAAAGATTTTGCTACATGTAAAGCAATCTCTCTTGCTTTTTCTGCAACTTTTTCATCAATTCTTGCAGGGCAAATTACATATTCAACTTGATTTGCTTCTGGATGAAATTCCATTTCTACTACTGGATATGTTTTAACTTCTCCATCTGCATTTCTTGCTACAATTACTGCTAATTCGTTTTTAAACGGAATTAATTCCTCAACAATACAATCTGTATCTGCTAAGCTCTGAATATCATCAACAGATCTAACAATTTTCACGCCAGTTCCGTCATATCCAAATTGAGAAGATTTCCATACACACGGAACTTTAAATTCATTTTTCTCAAAAGAATTGATCAATTCTTGCTTGTTTTTAAATCGTTTATGAGGAGAAGTGGGAATGTTATTATCTACAAAAAAATCTTTCTGTTTTCCTTTATGTTGAATAATTTCAATTACTGAAGGTTGTGGATAAATCTTTAATCCTTCTTTCTCTAATTGATATAGTGCATCAATATTTACGTGTTCAATTTCAATCGTTAAAACATCAACTAATTTTCCGAAATTGTATACAGCATCAAAATTTAATAAATTCCCAATATGGAATTCGTTGCAAATTTGTGCACATGGCGCTTCTGGTGAAGCATCTAAAATGGATGTGTAAATATCGTACTTTTGAGTTTCAGCTAAAAGCATTCTTCCTAATTGACCGCCACCTAAAACGCCTAATTTAAAATCGGAAGAAAAGTAATTTTTCACTTTAATATTTTAGTTTGTGTTGTTGTTGCAAAAATAACAATCTATTTGATTTTGAACTACTAAAAGTTAGTGATTCGTAAAATAGTTCCGTTTAAATTAGTGACTAAATATTCTCTAGCAAAATTAGTAATTCCGCTTGTTCTAGGAGCACCATTTATTATTTGAAACTCACTATCATCGCAAGGGCATTTCATAATAATGCTATTTTCAACAATCATTTGAGAACATGCAGTTGGTTGAATATGCGGAGCAGCACGCTCAAAAGCTTTAAATTGATTTCCGTTGATATTGTAAATAATTGTGCCTTTTATTCCGCCATTTCCATAAGCCCATCCGCCAGGAACATTTAAATTCACAAACTCTGGCAAACTCAAATCTACCGTTTCATTAATTTGAACATAAGGTAAAATATCATTGTTTTGAGATTCTGTAACGCAATTACTAAAAACTAAAACTGTAATAAGTACTAAAAATATTTTTTTCATCGATTAAATATAGTGTTTGTTATAAACGATGGCAAGTTACAAATATTTTGTACATTTGTAGTTGAATCTCATTCTGATAAAACGGTAATGAGATTTTGTATTTTAAACTATACGATTATGAGTGAAGTATCATATTATTCGCCTGAAGGATTAAAAAAATTAAAAGATGAGTTGCATCAATTAGAACAAGTTGAGCGACCAAGAGTTACACAAGAAATTGCAGACGCAAGAGACAAAGGAGATTTAAGTGAAAATGCAGAATATCACGCAGCAAAAGAAGAACAATCTCATTTAGAATTTAAAATTGCAAAACTAAAAAATGTTATTTCGAGTGCAAGAATTATTGATGAATCTCAATTAGATACATCTAAAGTATTGATTCATTCTGTAGTGAAGTTAAAAAACACAACCAATAAAATGGAATTCACTTACACGTTGGTTGCAGATTCTGAATCTGATGTTAAAAACGGAAAATTATCTGTAAATTCTCCAATTGGAAAAGGTTTGTTAGGGAAAGAAGTTGGAGAAATTGCTGAAATCCAAGTTCCAAACGGAATTATGAAGTTTGAAATTATGGATATTTCTAGATAAAAAACAAAACATATTTAAAAAACGCGTTGCATTTGCAACGCGTTTTTTGTTTACTTTTGATATTAAAGAAAAACAGATGAGTAGCATTTTTACTAAAATAATAAATGGAAAAATTCCGTCTTATAAAATTGCAGAAAATGAAAATTATTATGCTTTTTTAGATATCAATCCAAATGCAAAAGGGCATACGTTGGTTATTCCAAAAAAAGAAGTAGATAAAATCTTCGATTTAGATGCTGAAACGTATCTTGGTTTAATGCAATTTGCACACAAAGTTGCCAAAGCATTAGAAAAAACAATAGCTTGTAATAGAGTCGGAATGACAGTTGTTGGTTTAGAGGTACCGCATGCTCACGTACATTTAATTCCGATTAACCGAGTTTCAGATATTAATTTTACAAGTAAAAAATTAAAAATGCAGCACAATGATTTTGTAAAGCTTGCTGAAGAAATTTCAAATAATTTTTAAACCCTTTGAAGCAAAATTTGAATACTTGTTCCCTTATTAATTTCAGATTTTTTTACAAATATTTTTCCGTTGTGATATTCTTCTACAATACGTTTAGATAAAGATAAACCTAAGCCCCAGCCACGCTTTTTTGTTGTGAAACCAGGTTTAAATATTTGTTTAAACTGCGATTTCTGAATTCCTTTTCCACTATCAGTAATTGTAATTTTTATTGCTTTATTGTTCTCAGAAATATCCAAAGAAACACTTCCTTTTCCTTTCATTGCGTCAATAGAGTTTTTTGTTAAATTCTCAATTACCCAACCAAATAATTCAATATTTAAATTAGAAAATAGCTCTTCTTTTTCTGAAGTAAATTGAAAAGAAATTTGCTTTGAACTTCTACTTTCTAGATATTCAAAAGATTTTTTTGTGATGGAAACAATATTTTGTTTTTTCAGTTCTGGAGCAGAACCAATTTTAGAAAAGCGATTTGCAATAATGTTTAATCGATTTACATCATTTTCTATTTCATCAACATATTTTTCACTGATATTTTCTGCTTTTAAAATGGCAATCCACCCTAATAAAGAGGAAAGTGGTGTCCCGATTTGATGTGCAGTTTCTTTAGCCATTCCTGTCCAAAGCCTGTTTTGTTCAGCAATTTTATTGGATGAAAATAACATATAAATCACCGCTAAAAACAAAAATAAGATTAAGATTAATGCAATTGGGTAATAGGTGAGTTTGTCTAATAAATCAGAGTCTTTATAATATACATATTCGGTAACGTCTAAATAATTAATTTCAATCGGCTCATTTTGATTTCTCATTATGGCTAATTGAGATTGCAAATATGTTGGATTGTGCGTTTTGGTAGAATCTAAGTTTCGCCAAGAATTTATAGTTCCGTCTTTATTAACCTGAATAGATGGAATGTTAGTGATGTTTTCAAATATTTTTGTTTCTAAATTAACACTGGCGTTTAAATCTGTATTTGTAGCTAATTCTTTTATAGCAGAAGCTAAAATCTCCATTTTAGCGCGTTCTTCTTGCTTAAATTTTTGAAAGAAAACATACGTATTCCAAAGAATTAAAGAAACAATAATGAAGAGTACAAAAATGACAATTCGTTTGGTTAAAATTGTGTTTTTAAAAAAGTTCATCTATTACAAATATAATCTATATTATTACATAACCCATTTTATAAAATGATAGTATATTTACAATTCAAAATAAATTGAAAATGCTTTCTATAGATCCAAAAGAAATACCAACAGCCAAGTTACACGGATATTTATTAGGTGCAATTGCACCGAGACCAATTGCATTTGCAAGTACAATTGATGCCGATGGGAATCCGAATTTGTCACCGTTTAGTTTCTTTAATGTGTTTAGTGCAAATCCGCCAATTATGATTTTTTCTCCAGCGAGAAGTGTTCGTGGGAACAAAACAAAACACACGTTAGACAATGCAATGGAAACGAAAGAAGTTGTGATTAATGTGGTGAATTATGATATTGTTCAGCAAATGTCGTTGAGTAGTACCATGTATCCAAAAGGTGTAAATGAATTCACAAAATCTGGATTAACGATGCTTGCTTCAGATAAAGTAAAGCCATTTAGAGTTGCAGAATCACCTGTGCAATTTGAGTGTAAAGTAAATGAAGTTATCCATTTAGGAAATGAAGGGGGAGCAGGAAATTTAATTATTTGTGAAGTTGTAAAATTGCATATTAATGAAGCTGTTTTAGATGAAAATGGCGCTATTGATCAACATAAAATTGATTTGGTTGCAAGAGCTGGTGGTAGTTATTATTCTAGAGCAAAAGAAGGTTTCTTCGAGATTCCAAAACCAATTGCAACATTAGGAGTTGGAGTCGATGCTATTCCGAAAGAAATTAAAGAAAGCACAATTTTAACAGGAAATAATTTAGGTGTTTTAGGAAATGTAGAACAATTACCAACGAAAGAAAATGTTGATAACTTTGCAAAAGTCAATCCGCAATTTATTGGGTTAGAAACCGCAAAAAAACATACATTTGCCAAAGAGTTTTTAGATAAAAATGATGTAGGAAGTGCTTGGAAAGTACTTTTAATAAAATAGATAAGAATATGGAAGTAATTGGAAAGATTAAGTTAATTAACGAAGCACAAACTTTTGGAAGTAGTGGATTTAGAAAAAGAGAATTAGTTGTTACAACTGATGAGCAATATCCACAAATGATTTTAATTGAGTTTGTACAAGATAAATGTGATTTATTAAACAACTATTCAGTTGGTCAAGATGTAAAAGTTTCTATCAATTTACGTGGTAGAGAATGGATCAACCCAGAAGGAGTTGCAAAATATTTTAACGCAATTCAAGGTTGGAGAATCGAAGCAATGCAAGCTGCAGCGCCACAAGATTTACCGCCAGTTGATCAATTTCAACCAGCAGATACAACAACTTCTGCTGAGCCAGACGATTTGCCTTTCTAAGAAAATCGAAACAAAATATTTAAAGCAGCCAATTGGCTGCTTTTTTATTTATCACCTAATTGTTTGAACTTAAATCTTGAGTTTTCTGCTGGAGTATGTTCTTGGGTCATAATTTTTTCTATTTTCGCTATAATTTTTGGAAACTGTTTCGCAACATCATTTAATTCTTTAATGTCAGTATCTAAATTATATAGCTCTAGCGTTAAATTTCCTTTAAAGATGTTTTTTCGAATTGCTTTCCATTTTCCCATTCTAACAGCTTGTTGTCCTTGATAACTCGGAAATTCCCAGTATAAATAATCGTGTTTTTGTTGCTCTTTATCTAATAAAATATTTTTAAAACTAATACCATCTATTTTTTCTGGAGATTTAATTCCAGCTATATCACTAAAGGTTGGCATCATATCATAGAACGCAGAAATATGAGTTGTTTTTGAACCTGCTTTAATTTTATTTGGCCAGCTAGCGATTAAAGGAACTCTAATTCCGCCTTCATAAACAAACCCTTTTGTTCTTCCATAATTATTGTCAAATGGTTTTGCGCTGTCAAAGTAATTTGCATCAACTCCGCCAGTATATGTTGGTCCATTATCGCTTGTAAAAACAATAATTGTGTTTTCGTAGATTCCTTGTCTTTTTAATTCAGAAATTAATTCACCCAATTGCATATCTAAATAAGTAATCATTGCTGCATATGTTGCATTTGGATATTGAGCTGGGAAATAACTTTTTCCTGTATATGGCTTTTCATCACCAAAGATTTCTCTATATGCTTCAGTATATTCTATTGGCACTTGTAATGGTACATGTGGTAGAGGAGAAGCGTAATACATAAAAAAAGGATTCTCTTTATTCTCTTTAATAAATTTTATGGCTTGTCTATGAATCATTTCTGGAGCATATTGCTTTTGAGTAAAACGCGCATAGCTTTTAGAATCATTTATATCCGCATTTTCTTCTAAATTAGAACCAGGGTTTACCAATTCATTATCTAAATACACTTTAGTTTCGTTATCCCATAAATGAGAAGGATATAAGTTATGAGCTTGACGTTGACAGTTGTATCCATAGAATCTATCGAAACCTTGTTTCGTTGGAATTCCATCTGTATTTGGAGCACCTAAGCCCCATTTCCCAAAAACACTAGTTTTATAACCTGCTTTCTGTAATTGCTTCCCAATAGTAAATGTATTTGCTGGAATTGGACGTTGGCCTTCTAAGTTTGGATCAGAAAACGCTTTGGTGTAATTCCAAACATCACCTCGCTCATTCCATTCATCATTTCCTCTAATGTATGAATGCCCCATATGTTTTCCTGTCAAGAATGAATACCTCGCAGGAGCACAAACTGGAGCGCCAGAATAATGCTGTGTAAAAATCATTCCACCTTTAGCTAAGGCATCTAAATTTGGAGTCTTAATTTTTTGCTGACCATAAACACCGATCTCTCCATAACCTAAATCATCTGCTAAAAAATATATAATATTTGGTTTTTTCTCTTCTTGTTTACAGCTAATAATAAGAAAAGCGAGTACAAAATAAAATAAAAATTGTTTCATAGTTCTGTTGTTGATTTTATAAAAGTACATAAAATGTTTGCTATTTTAGCCAGCAATTAAAATGAATATAGCTTTATGATTTGGCTTACAGAAAAACTTAAATTTCCATCACCAGAAACCGCTTCAGAAGAAGGTGTAATTGCTTTGGGAGGAGATTTATCTGTAGAGCGATTGATGTTGGCCTATCAAAACGGAATTTTTCCATGGTATTCGGAAGGTGAACCGATTATTTGGTATTGTCTACCAAAAAGAATGGTGTTGTTTCCAAATGATTTAAAAGTATCTAAATCAATGCAAAAAATCATTAAAAAAGAAAATTTTACAATCACAGAAAACACGGCTTTTAATGAAGTAATTTTCAATTGTAAACACATTATTAGAAATGATGATTTTGGAACTTGGATAACGGATGATATGGAACAAGCATATATCAATTTACACAAAAAAGGGTTTGCAAAATCTATAGAGGTTTGGTTTTACAATCCTGATACTGAAAAACAAGTTTTAGTTGGCGGATTGTATGGGGTTGATATAGGAAATGGGGTTTTTTGCGGAGAAAGTATGTTTAGTTTAATGAGTAATGCTTCTAAATTGGCATTTATACATTTGGTGGAAAATCATAATTATAATATGATAGATTGTCAAATGTATACAGATCATTTGGCAAGTTTAGGGGCTAGAGAGATAGACAGAGTTAAGTTTTTGGAATTGATATAGTTATTTTCTTTTGAGTTCGTCTAAAGTTTTTCCGTCATTTTTTTTCCATTCTATCCAACCATTAGCTCTTCTTGCTAAAATTGTACCAGCAGCTGCACTTGGAGAATTGAAAATATAATCAGATTGAAAAACATAAACTCCTTTTTCTTCTTTTAAGATATTGTTTTCAATTAGCTTATTTCTCATGTTTATAATCCAGCTTCCAGCTGTTTTACTTTCTTTTAAATTACATTTTCCTCCTTTAAAAACTAAAAAGCCATCATCAATTAACTCACCTTTGGCAAAAGCATCTTTCCCTTTACACTGAAATAAATCTTTTGAAGCTTTGGAAATTCTTTTTTCTTGAAAAATTGGATAACCAAGAGTAGCTATTAAAATTTTGGCAGTTTCAAAATTATCAAGTAAATCATATTCTCTACTTTCTGAAAGAGATGGTTTTTTTGATCCAGTATCGTTATCTGTTTTAAATCTGTTAATTTTCTCAGCAATCTCTAAACAATAATGCTCTAAGAATTTTACATCAGTTTTAGTGTACTCGTCTGTCTTTGTTGTTATAATAACACAATGTGTCCAAAAATCTTTATTCCTATTATGTGATTGTATTCTTTTAAAACAGTTTTCCCCTTCTCCAATATAAACTTTAGGGTTTGCTTCAAATTCATCACTTCCGAATAAAAAATATATACCAGTGAAATGTACCATTTCTCTTTTCGAAACTTCTTGGATCTTGTTTCTTGGAAATAATATTGCCTTTATTAATCTATTGGTGATTTCTGCTTCTTTTATACTTGTTGGTGAACCGTCAGGTAAAAATATTTGTATAGTTTGAGGTTTCATAACTTTTTTTCAATCTAATTTTTAATTATTCAAAGGCAATTTTAAAGCTGGTCTAAATTCTGTAATTCCTTTTTGTTTGATTGTTTTTTCAATTTCTTTAATTGTTGTGGGTACAAAAGCACTCATGTTTTCAACGCCATTTTTTGTAACAACTGCAACATCTTCAATTCTAATATATAAACGTTCTTCTGGAATCCAAATCATTGGATCAATAGTAAAAACCATTCCCTCTTTTAATTTAACAGCTCCGCGAACTCTACCAACATCATGAACGCCCATTCCTACTGGATGTTGAAAATGTCCTCTAAATTTAATTCCTTTTTCTACGGCTTTTAAATAATGAGGTTTTACAAAGTCTTTTCCTACAATATAACTTCTCATGTCTGCAGCAGCTTTATCTAAAACGTAATTAGAAGTTACTCCAGGTTTTATGTATTTGAATAATGCATCTCTGTAGGCAATAATAAATTCGTACAATTCGCTTTGCGCTTTGTCAAACTTCCCGTTTACTGGCCAAATCCTAGTAACATCGCTTGTGTAATATTTATAATCTGGAGCATAATCCATTAACACCAAATCACCATTTTTTAACACATCTTTTTTCTGAAAATAATGTCCAAAAAAAGCATTGGTTCCTCCACCAATAATAGCAGCATAACCATCACCTTGGGCACCATGCTGATAATAAATATATTTTGCAGCGGCATCTAATTGATATTCATAAACGCCATCTTTGGTAGATTTCATTGCTTCAATAAGTGCCAAACCAGCAATTTGTGTTGCTTTGCGAATCAATTCAATTTCTTTTGGACTTTTTATCAAACGCATGTCATCTAAGGTTGGAGATAAATCCCTGACTTCAAACTGAGGAAAACGCTGATTGATTAATCTCTTAAAATGTGCTTCTCTGGTTTCTTGCCCGTCCCAAGGATCTGAAACTGCTCTTGCTTGTCCGTGTAACAATTCGTCTCTACTATCGGTCCCGGTTTCTGCTGGTGCAAATGGCGTATATAATTTTGGAACACCATCTTTTATCAATCCAGTTCCAACCAAATCACTCGATAAATATTCGATTGCTTTTACTTGATTTACACCGGTTAGTTTTTTAATCAATTCGGCATCTTCTGCGGATAAAATTTTTCCTTGACTTTTTTCTCTTCCTGTATTTCTGTGAGGCAAATAAATGGTAGTTGTTTTTCTTTTTCCGTTGAAAAGAATGTAGGCATGCCCAACTTCTAAACCAGATAAATAGTAAAATGTATTGGTTTGTCTAAAAACATCAAATCCTTCAACACTTCTTGCGCCTTGAATTAATGCAATTCCGTTTGTTCCAATCGTGTCAAATATTTTTGCTCTTCGTTCTTGAAAATCTTGAACAGAAAAATCGGTTTGGTAATAATCTTTTTCTTGTGCTGAAAAAACTTGTGAGCATAGAAGAAATACTAAAAGTAAAATGGTTGGTTTTGTTGATTTCATAAGTTGAGTTTTTGACAAAGACCAATTTAAGGATATTTTTTTAAATATAATTGTTAATACTTATTATGCCTTTTTACATTTTTAGCAGATTTTATCAACTTGCCTAAGTTTTTATCTTTCTTTTTTTTGTCTTGTGCGCTTGATTCGAAAAATTGTTTTTCTTTTTCTAATCGGATATAATTATCATAAGAATCTTCATCAATTTCTCCAAATTCAATGGCTTCTACAATAGCACAACCTTTTTCGTGTATATGTGTGCAATCTGAAAAACGACATTGTGTTGCCAGTTCAAAAATTGTTTCAAAAGTTACTTCTAGACCATTAGAACTTTCTGTAATTCCAACCTCTCTCATTCCAGGATTGTCAATGATAATTCCGCCACCTTCTAAAACGATTAATTCTCTATGCGTTGTAACATGTTTTCCTCTGTCAATAGATTCACTTATTTCTCCAGTTTTCATTAGGTTTTTACCAGAAATAGAATTTATTAAAGTTGATTTTCCAACTCCTGAAGAGCCTAATAAACAATAGGTGTTGCCTTTTTTTATGATGGATTTCAAAGCGTCTAGTCCAACATTTTTTTCGTTGCTAACTGGAATTATATTAACATTTTGAATGCGTTTACTTACAGATTCTAAAATTGATACTAATTCTGTTTCAGAAACTAAATCAATCTTGGTTAATACAATAATAGGAGTAACTTTTGAAGCGTTACAAATCGTTAAATAACGTTCTAGTCGATTGACGTTAAAATCTCTATTTATTGCTTGAACAATAAACCCAATATCAATATTAGTTGCAATAAATTGCTTCTCTCCATGTTTGTCAACTGCTTGTCTTTCTATAATTGAAGTTCTTGGAAATACATGATGAATCAGCGCTTTATTAGTATCGTATTCAGAAATTGCTACCCAGTCTCCAACTGCTGGAAAATCGCTTCTATCTTGAGCGGAATATCTTAGGTTTCCAATTAATTCAGCCTCAAAATCACCTGCTTCACTTTTTACAACATAACGTTCTTTGTGTTCTGTGATAACACGTGCAACATTAAAATTAGACAAGTTATTTTTAACTCTGTAATCCTCTAATTCGGTTGTATATCCTAATTCTTCTAACATTATTTTTGCATTCTAATAACTTTTTGATTGGTTTCCTTCATCATATATTCTTTGATTACTTTAAAACCATACTTTTCATAAAAAGGCTTTCCAATTTTGTTATTCTCAAAAACCTCAACTTCTATTACTTCATGAAATTGATTCATATGATTTACTAACGAAGTTCCAACTCCTTTTGCTTGTTGATTTGGGTCTACAAACAAACCACCAATCTCATTCTTCATCATTGAAATAAATCCAATAATATTGCCTGAATCTTCAAATACCCAAGTGTCAGAATTTGGCATGTACATATCTTTCATGGCACCTTTTACCATTTGATGAAACTCATCACTCAAAAAAGGATGTGCAATTAATGCTGCCCTTTCCCAGATTTCTAATAATCTCGGAATTTCAGATTCTTTATATTTTCTAATCATTTTTGTATTTTTTTATCAAATGTTTTTTCATTTCTTGTATTGGGTATTCTTCAAATGATGAAAGGTAGCTCAATGCAATTCCATCAATTTCTGCAATAAAAACATAAGTTAAAAGTTCGCTTTGTTGTTCGTCTATTCGAATAAAAATCCCTTTTACAACATTAAATAATTGGGTTGCTCTTTCCTTAATTTGTTTTTCCAATATCATTCTTGAGGAAGGTTGAAACATGATATTTAAATTTAATTGAAATAACAGCTTGTCATTTTTTAATTGATAAAAGACAGCCTCAATTATCTCAACTAGTTTTTCTGAAGGATCCATTTTGATTTCTAGATCACTAAAACCTATCATATCTTTTGTTGATTGCTCATAAATAGCGATTAATATTTCATCTTTAGAGTTGAAATGATGATAAACCAATCCTTTTGAAACATTTGCGATTTCACAAATTGTAGCAACTGAAGTTTTTTCAAAACCTTTTTCAGCAAAAAGAAACTTTGCTGTATTTAAAATATGTTCTTTCTTGTTTTTCATAAAACCGACTGTTCGGTCTGTAAATTTACTTCTTTTTTTTAAATAAGAAACTTTATATTTGAAAATCTTAAGATAAATCAATAATTATGGGAATAAAAGCCACACAAAAACAAGTTGACGATTGGATTCAGAATCATGGTGTTCGTTATTTTAACGAATTAACAAACATGGCGCAATTAACAGAAGAGGTTGGAGAAGTGGCCAGAATTATTGCACGTCGTTATGGTGAACAAAGCGAAAAAGAATCGGATAAAAACAAAGATTTAGGAGAGGAACTGGCAGATGTATTATTTGTTACTTTGTGTTTGGCAAATCAAACAGGCGTTGATTTACAAGCTGCTTTTGAGAAGAAATTAGATATAAAAACAAAACGTGATCACGATAGACATCACAATAATAAAAAACTACAATAATGACAGTTTTAGAAAAAATAAAATCTCCAGGTTTTTGGAGTAACGTATTTAAAATAGCGCTACCATTTTTTATATTGGTAACCGTTATTTCTTTATTTATGAATAGTTGGAGAGATATTTTCGCAGGTGATTTTGCCAAAGTAAATGAGTATAATTTCTCTGAAGGAAAATGGCAACGTTTCTTTGCATTAAAAATAATCATCAGTTATTTTTATGCGTTCTATGTTGCGCTTAAGAAAACAAAATAATTATAAAAAAAATAGGCTTTTTAAAAGCCTATTTTTTTATTTGTTATCTGACTGTGTCAGTTCGAGCGCAGTCGAGAATTTATTAAAATCAAATAATCTTTCGATTCCGCTCAACGAGACATCTAGTTAAATACTCTTTATTTATCTAATTGAATCAAGTCAATCTGACTGTCTTTTACTTTCTGATTCAGTTGTTTTACATCGTTTTTAAATAACACATACAATTTTGATAATTCTTTATCAATGTCTTTAGTAATCTCATTTTTAAATGCAATTGCTTGGTCAGTTGGTTTGTATGTCCCCATCCTTGTTAGTGAATTTAAATGCGCTAACTTATTATTTAATCTAATTGGGAAATTCAATGGATCTTGACCACTTTTACTTTTTGTTTGATATAAAGTAGTTTCAACTTTGGTGATTTTTTTAGTCAATTCATCAGCAAAAGTAAATAATGCTTTGTGTTTTTGTTTGTCTTTAATTGAACTTTTTAAAGCTTTAATTTGTGCTTTTACTTTACCAACATTAATCAAAGCTTTATGTATCTCAGACATTTTAGTATTGATGTCATTGATAAAATCGAATTGCAATTTCATGTCAGCTAAAGAATTTTCTGAAACAGGATTCTTTAAAATTGTAAAAGACTTTTCTAATGTAGATTTATTTGCTGATAAATTTACCGTATAATTCCCAGGCAAAGCCATTGGTCCGTTTAATGAAGCCCACCATAGAATCATACCTTTTACTTTCGTTGCATCTGGATACATCATGTTCCAATAAAAAACATTGCTTCCTTTTTTTACAGCTAATCTTTTTTCCTTTTCTTTTGTATTTGGGTAATTACTAAACTTCTGAATCAACTTTTTATTAGTATCAAAAAATGATAATGAAACCGTGTCCTTTTTAGCAAACTCATTTACATTAAAGTAAACGGCAACTCCACCAGGATGATTTGTTCCTTGAGTTTTTGAGGTTCTGCCATTTCCACCACTTAATTGATAACTTGCTTTTGGAGTAAATAAAGTCACCTTTTCTTTTACAGTATTCGTTGTTAATTGGTGAATTGGCGTTAAATCATCAATAATCCAAAAAGATCTTCCTTGTGTTGCAGCAATTAAATTGTCGTCTTTAATAGCTAAATCAGTAATCGGAACAATAGGTAAATTCAATTGAAATCTTTCCCAGTTTTTTCCATCATTAAATGAAACATACATTCCTTTTTCTGTTCCCGCGTACAATAATCCTTTACGTTTTGGGTCAGCTCTTAAAGCTCTTGTGAAATCTTCATTTCCGATTCCGTTTACAATTAATTTCCAAGATTTACCATAGTTTTCAGTTTTGTAGATGTAAGGTTTATAATCTCCAGATTTGTATTTTGTCCCAACAATATAAACACTTCCTTTTTTAAACGGATCTACTTCAATTGCATTGATCATCATCCATTCTGGCATTTTTTTAGGAGTTACATTTTTCCAGTTTTTCCCGCCATCTCTTGTAATATGAACCAACCCATCATCAGAACCTGTCCAAATTAGATTTTTTTCTGAAGGAGATTCTGCAACGGCAAAAATAGTGCCGTAATATTCAACGCCAGTATTATCTTTTGTTATTGGTCCACCAGATGGACCTAACGTTTTTGGATCATTTCTTGTTAAATCTGGACTCATTAATTCCCAAGATTGACCTTCGTTGTATGTTACATGTAAATGATTTGAAGCTGCGTATAATTTGTTTTTTTGATGCGGTGAAAATAATACTGGAAAATTCCATTGAAAACGATACTTAAAGTCTTCGGCTCCATGCCCCATTGGGTCATCTGGCCAAACATTTATTGCTCTCGCTTCACCAGTTTTATGGTTTTTTCTTGTTAAAAATCCACCATAACTTCCACCATAAACAATATCATTATTATTTGGATCGATTGCAATATGTGCACTTTCTCCACCAGCTGTAGATTCCCAATCTTTATCAGTAATAAATCGTCCACCAGTTCTGTGAGAAATTCTTACGGTAGAATTATCTTGTTGTGCTCCGTAAATTCTGTACGGAAAATGATTATCAGTAACAACTCTGTAAAATTGTGAAGTTGGTTGATTGTTCATGGTAGACCAATTAATTCCGGCATCAAAAGAAATCTGTGCGCCACCATCATCACCAATAATCATTCGTTGATTGTCTTCTGGAGCAATCCATAAATCATGATGATCTCCATGCGGTGCGTTGTATGTTTTGTAAGATTTTCCACCATCTGTAGATTTATGATAATTTACATTCAACACATAAATAATGTTTTCGTCTTTTGTGTCAGCGTATAAACGAGTGTAATACCAAGCTCTTTGTCTTAATTTACGTTCGCTATTAATTAGTTTCCAGGTTTTACCAGCGTCTTCAGACTTGTAAACGCCACCATCTTTATTTTCTACTAACAACCAAACAAAATCAGAATTTACTGGAGATACGGCAACACCGCTAATTCCCCACATACCTTTAGGTAAGCCTTTGTTTTCAGAAATATTATTCCAAGTTTCTCCTCCATCTGTACTTTTCCATAAAGCAGAACCATCTCCACCACTTGATAAACTATACGGAGTTCTTCTAATGTCCCAAGTTGTTGCATATAAAACACGTGCATTATTTGGGTCAATAATTAAATCAATTACACCTGCATCTTTACTAGAAAATAATACTTTTCTCCAAGTTTTTCCTCCGTCAGTTGATTTGTAAACACCGCGTTCATCCGAAGATTTATACAAATCTCCCATAACACCAGCATATACAATATCAGCATTTTTAGGGTGGATTCTAATTCTAGGAATGTGTCTAGAATTTGGTAATCCCATATGTTTCCATGTTTTTCCAGCATCAACAGTTTTCCAGACGCCGTCACCAGAAGAAACATTTCCTCTTACAGTTTTTTCTCCATTTCCAACATATATTACATTATTGTCCCATTCGCTAACTGCAATTGAGCCAACAGATCCGCCAAAAAATCCGTCAGAAATATTTGACCAAGAATTTCCTGCATCAGTAGTTTTCCAGATTCCACCACCTGTAGCACCCATGTAAAATAAGTTTGGTTTTCCTGAAACACCAGTTACAGCAGCACTTCTTCCGCCTCTAAATGGGCCGATATTTCGCCATTTAATTGCGCTATAATTTTCTTCATAAAATTTGGTAGTATTCTTTTGTGCGTTAACTTTGTGACTAGTAGCAATTAAAAGTATTGCTGCAAATAAAATAAGTTTTTTCATTAGAGTTAGTTTGGTTATTGGCTTCTAAAATTACAAATTTTTTACAAATATCATTTTGATTTTTCATCTATCTACAAAAAAAACAAAACTAAACACAGATATTTCTATTTCTGGATCTAAAAGTGAATCAAATAGGTTGTTGATTTTACAGCAATTAATTGATGGTTTAGAAATAGAAAATATATCAGACTCTGACGATTCTAAATATTTAGAAAAAGCTTTGCACTCAGTTGAAGAGACCATTGATATTGGTCATGCAGGAACAGCAATGCGATTTTTAGTTTCATTTTTTTCTATCAAAGTTGGTAGAGAAGTTGTGTTAACGGGTTCTGAAAGAATGCAGATCAGACCGATTGAAGTCTTAGTAAAAGCGCTACAAGATTTAGGAGCAAATATTTCTTATGAAGATAAGGTTGGTTATCCTCCAATTCGAATAAAAGGAACAAGATTAATTAAAGATACGGTCCAAATTAATGGAAATGTAAGTAGTCAATATATTTCTTCTTTGATGTTGATTGCATCAAGTTTATCAAAGGGTTTAGAAATTGAATTATTAGGTGAAATCACTTCTGTTCCATATATAAATATGACTTTAGTTTTATTACAAGAATTAGGAATTGAAGCTAGTTTTTTTGAAAATAAGATCAGCATAAAACCATTTGATAAATCAATTTCAAAAAAGATAATTGTAGAGTCAGATTGGAGTTCGGCATCTTATTTTTTCAGTATTATTGCGTTAAGTGAAATCGGCTCGGAAATTACATTATCATCTTATAAAAAAGAAAGCTTACAAGGTGATTCTTGTTTAGCAGAAATTTACAACTATTTTGGAGTTTCAACAAATTTTAAAGCAAACTCAATTGTAATTTCAAAAGTTGAAACCACAAAAACAAATCAACTTAATATTGATTTAAAAAACGCTCCAGATATTGCGCAAACAATTGTGGTTACATGTTTTGGATTAGGAGTTTCTTGTTCGTTAACTGGTTTGCATACTTTGAAGATTAAAGAAACAGATCGATTAATTGCACTTGAAAATGAACTCACAAAATTAGGAGCATCAATCTCCATTACTGATGAAAGTTTAGTATTAGAAAAATCAACCAAAATCAATTCAAATATTGCAATTGAAACGTATAAAGATCACAGAATGGCAATGGCTTTTGCTCCGTTAGCATTAAAAACGGCAATATCAATTTTAGATGCAAATGTAGTTACAAAATCGTACAGAAATTTTTGGAAAGACCTACAACAAATTGGTTTTCAAATAGACTCAAATTAAATTAAACTGCAAAACACTTGACAACGCCTATATCGATGTTGTATATTTGCCAGCATTCTTAGAAAAATAAACATATGAAATTATCGCATTTTGGTTTTGAATTGCCAGAAGAATTATTGGCAAAATTTCCAGCTGAACACAGAGACGAATCTCGTTTAATGGTGTTAAACAGAAAAGAACAAACTATTGAACATAAAATGTTTAAAGACTTAATCAATTATTTTGATGAAGGTGATGTTATGGTTCTTAATAACACAAAAGTATTTCCTGCAAGAATGTATGGAAATAAAGAAAAAACTGGAGCTAGAATCGAAGTTTTCTTATTAAGAGAATTAAATACCGAAAACAGATTGTGGGATGTTTTAGTAGATCCTGCAAGAAAAATTAGAATCGGGAATAAATTATTTTTTGGAGAAGATGATAGCTTAGTAGCTGAGGTAATTGATAATACAACTTCTAGAGGAAGAACTTTACGTTTTTTATTTGACGGTTCTTACGAAGAATTTAGAGAAAAATTATTGGAATTAGGAGAAACTCCATTACCAAAAGAAATTGATAGACCAATTGAAGCTTCTGATACAGAACGTTACCAAACAATTTATGCAAAAAATGAAGGAGCTGTTGCAGCACCATCAGCAGGATTGCACTTTTCTAAACATTTAATGAAGCGTTTAGAGATTAAAGGAATCGATTTTTCTGAAGTTACTTTGCATGTTGGATTAGGAACTTTTGCTCCTGTAGAGGTTGAAGATTTATCGAAACATAAAATGGATTCAGAGAAAATAGATATTCCAGTTGAAACAGCAAAAAGAGTTAATGAAGCATTGAAAAATAAAAAAAGAATTTGTGCCGTTGGTACAACAGTAATGCGTACAATTGAATCTTCTGTGTCATCAAAAGGGCAATTAAATAATTTTGAAGGATGGACAAATAAATTTATTTTTCCACCGTACGAATTCAGCATCGCAAATTGTATGATTACAAACTTTCATAAGCCAAAATCTACATTACTAATGCAAGCTGCCGCTTTTGGTGGTTATGATTTTGTTATGGAAGCATATAAAGTAGCAATCAAAGAAAAATACAACTTCTCTTCTTACGGAGATGCAATGTTGATTATATAAAAGACAAGAATATTTTTAATATTACAAAACCTCACAAAATCCTTGTGAGGTTTTGTGTATTTTTGCAGTAAATGAAATCAAAAAAGAAAGACATACGCGCTTTATCAAAAGACCAATTAAGAGATTTTTTTGTAGAAAATGACGACAAAGCCTTTCGAGGAAATCAAGTGTACGAATGGTTGTGGGGAAAAGTTGTGCATTCTTTTGAAGACATGACAAACATTTCTTTAGAGACAAGAGAAATGCTGCAAGAAAACTTTGTGATCAATCATATTGAAGTTGATAATATTCAACGAAGTAAAGATGGAACTGTGAAAAATGCCGTTCGTTTACACGATGGTTTGGTGGTTGAGTCTGTTTTAATTCCGACCGATACAAGAACAACAGCTTGTGTTTCTAGTCAAGTTGGATGTAGTTTAGATTGTCGTTTTTGTGCAACATCGCGTTTAAAAAGAATGCGAAACTTAAATCCAGATGAGATTTACGATCAAGTTGCAGCCATCAACAAAGAAAGTTTATTGTATTACAATCATAAATTATCGAACATTGTGTTTATGGGAATGGGAGAGCCCTTAATGAATTACAATAATGTGATAAAATCGATTGATAAAATTACGTCCCCTGAAGGATTAGGGATGTCGCCAAAACGAATTACCGTTTCTACTTCTGGTGTTCCAAAAATCATCAAAAAAATGGCTGATGATGACGTGAAATTTAACTTAGCGGTTTCTTTACATTCCGCAATTGATGAAATTAGAACTTCAATTATGCCTTTTAATGCGACGTTTCCTTTGAAAGATTTAAAAGAATCGTTAGAATATTGGTACGAGAAAACAGAAAGAAGAATTACCTATGAATATGTTGTTTGGGGTGGAATTAACGACAGAAAAGAAGATATTGATGCGTTGATAAAATTCTGTAGTTACGTGCCGTGTAAAGTCAATTTAATTGAATACAATCCAATTGATGATGGCGAATTTCAACAAGCAAGTCCGCAAGCAATTAATAATTATATCTCTAATTTAGAAATGCACGGAATTGTAGTAAATGTTCGTCGTTCTAGAGGAAAAGACATTGATGCGGCTTGTGGTCAATTAGCAAACAAATCGTAATTTTTTTCAAGCTTAAAACTTATACTTTTATTTCTTACTTTTGATAGTTCTGAAACTTATTCAGCTTAAATGAAACCCGTAGAGCAAATTAAACTTCCGATACAAAATGAGATGGAACTCTTTGAAGAGAAATTCAAAGAATCTATGTTGACAAAAGTTCCGTTGCTAAACAGAATTACCTATTATATTGTTCGAAGAAAAGGAAAACAAATGCGTCCGATGTTTGTTTTTTTAGTAGCAAAAATGGTTTCTGATGGAGGCTTTGACGAACGAACATATCGAGGAGCTTCTGTGGTAGAATTGATTCACACTGCTACTTTAGTGCATGATGATGTGGTTGATGATAGTAATCGTAGAAGAGGTTTTTTCTCTGTAAACGCATTGTGGAAAAATAAAATTGCTGTTTTAGTTGGTGATTTTTTATTGTCTAAAGGATTATTACTTTCTATTGATAATGAAGATTTTGATTTGCTTAAATTAATTTCTATTGCTGTTCGTGAAATGAGCGAAGGCGAATTACTACAAATAGAAAAAGCACGTAAACTAGATATTACCGAAGAAATTTATTTTGAAATCATCCGCCAGAAAACAGCAACCTTAATTGCTGCTTGTTGCGGAATCGGAGCGGCTTCAGTTGGTGCAAACCAAGAAACGGTTCAGCAAATGAGAAAATTTGGAGAATATATAGGAATTGCTTTTCAGATTAAAGATGATTTGTTCGATTATTCTGATGAGAAGATTGGCAAACCAACCGGAATTGACATCAAAGAGCAAAAAATGACACTGCCATTAATTTACACGTTAAACACCTGTTCAGTAAAAGATAAAAACTGGATTATCAATTCTGTAAAAAAGTATAACAAAGACAAGAAAAGAGTGAAAGAAGTCATCACTTTTGTAAAAGAAAATGGTGGAATTGAATACACAATTTCTAAAATGAATAATTACAAAAATAGAGCGTTGGCAATTCTAGAAAACTACCCATCTTCACCTTATAAAGATTCTCTTATACATATGATTGATTACGTTGTAGAGCGTAAAGTTTAATTTATTAACAATATTTTGTTACACTTTTAAAGTTTATTCGTTTTAATAATAAGTAAACTAATAAAACAAAGTGTAAGTTAGGATTGTATAGTTACCAAGAACAGAATTTGTTTATAAATTTGCACTTTGTTGGTTTACAGAAACCTTTAAAAGTTCTTCAATAAAATCTCTTTTATTAGATAATCTTGGTACTTTGTGTTGTCCTCCTAATTTTTGTTTTTGCTTTAGCCATTTATAAAACAAGCCTTCTTTAGCAATAATGATTTTTGGTAGTGCTAAGGTCATGTTATTGTAACGTTTTGCTTCGTAATCTGAGTTGATAGACTTTAATGCATTGTCTAGCAATTCGGTAAAATATTCTAAGTTATTTGGCAAATCTTTAAACTCAATCAACCATTCGTGTCCTCCGCTAGAATTTGTGGTCATAAAAATGGGTGCAACTGTATAATCTGTAATTGTTGCTTTTGTTTTTTCACAAGCTAACTTCAACGCTTGTTCAGCATTATCAATAATTAATTCTTCTCCAAAAACATTGATAAAATGTTTAGTTCTTCCTGTGATTATAATTCGATAAGGATCCGTAGAAGTAAACTTAACAGTATCACCGATTAAATAACGCCATAATCCACCATTTGTAGTAATTACCATTGCATAGTTTACCCCCTTTTCAACTTCAGATAAAGGAATCGCTGTCGAATTTTCTCCGTCATAAATATCCATTGGAATAAATTCATAGAAGATTCCGTAATCTAACATCAATAACAATTCTAAAGAATTATTTCTGTCTTGCAAGCCAAAAAAACCTTCAGATGCATTATACGTTTCAAAATATTTAAAATCGGCTTTCGGAATTAATTTTTTGTATTGTTCTCTGTACGGATTGAAGTTTACACCACCATGAAAATAGACTTCTAAATTTGGCCAAACTTCTAAAATATTATCTTTTCCTGTTTTCTCTAAAACACGATTTAACAATAACAACATCCAACTTGGAACACCAACTAAACTGGTAATATTTTCTTGAATGGTTTCATCAACAATCGCTTCCATTTTAGTTTCCCATTCGCTCATTAATGCAGTTTCTTGACTTGGTGCAGAACTAAAATCTGCCCAAAAAGGAAGGTTTTCTGTAATGATTGCTGATAAATCTCCGAAATACGAATTGTTGTCTTCGTAAATTGCAGAGCTTCCGCCTAATTTTAAGCCTTTTCCTTTAAACAATTGTGTTTCTTCATTGTTGTTGATGTACAGACACAACATGTCTTTTCCGGCTTTCATGTGGCAATATTCCAATGCTTCATCACTCACAGGGATAAATTTACTTTTGGCATTTGTAGTTCCGCTAGATTTTGCAAACCAATGAATTGGTGTTGGCCAAAACAAATTTTGTTCGCCTTTTCTACAGCGTTCTATCAATGGCTCAAAAGTTTCGTATTGTTGAATCGGAACCGCATTTGTAAAGTCTTTATAATCTCTAATTGATGAAAAATAATGCTCTTTTCCGAATTCTGTATTTTTTGCAGTATTCAATAATTTAAACAACAATTCGTCTTGAACATCTAACGGATATTTTAAAAATAGCTCAATTTGATGTTTGCGTTTCTTTAAAAACCACGAAATAATTGAATTTACTAAAGGGAACGACATTTGTTTTTACTTATTAAATTATAATTGTAAAATTCTTAAAACTTGCATTTTTATAGTAAGTTTGTTT
>JAQXEU010000027.1 GCA_029250685.1 Polaribacter sp. | reverse complement strand
ACAATGGGTTTAAAACCTAATTCTATACAACGCAATGCAGCGTACATTCCCGCTGGACCAAAGCCAATAATATGAACTTCCTTAGCCTTAGAAACATCTTTATACTCAAATTGATAATCCGAAGTTTCTGGTAAAGGCTCGTTGATGTAGATAGCTACTTTATAGTTGAAATAAATTTGAGGTTTACGAGCATCAATAGATTTACGCAATACTTTTACACCAGAAATGGTAGCAGGTTTTATACCTAAATGATGCGCCGCTTTTTTTAGCAGAATATCATTAATTTTTTCTTCTTTTAGTTGAATGCGTAATTGTAACTCTTTTACCATGCGGCAAAAATAAGGAAAATCTAATTGAGGATTTCTGTGCCTTTTTGGAGTTTCTCTAATTTAGAATGAAGTTGAATTACCCTTTCAGCGCTTTCCACTTTTTAATAATCTCTTCTTCTTTCTTTAAAACACCTTTTGGGTTTTTCTCAAATTTATCTCGTTGTTCTTGTGTCATTGCATCAGAATACCACCAGTCATGCATTTCTTTTACAGAAGTTTTTAAATCTCTAAAAGTTAATCCAGCTGCAATTGCTTTTGAATTTGCGGTTCTCGAAGAGCCGTAGTTTTTACCAATTGGCGGAATCCATGGAACTAAATAATACACACCGTTTTTTTCTAGGAAATCATAATCATCAATTAAAACAGTTTTCGAATCAACATCAAAAGCACTCTTTGCTTCATTTACAAATTCTTGCATTGTTTGTTGATTTGTTGGGCCGGCAATATTAAATTTTCCAGTTGTATTATTCTCAGCCAATCGAATCATAAATTCTGCAACATCTCTAACATCTGCATATTGTACTAAATCATCTACTTTTCCAGGAACCATAACTTCACCGCCTTTTGCTAAACGTACTGGCCAATGAATAAAACGATTGGTTTTATCACCAGGTCCAAACATATACGTTGGTCTGGCAATAATTGTTCTGTCTATTCCAAAAGCTTTTACAACGGCGTTTTCTGAATTGGTTTTCATTACGCCATACCAATACTCTAGCTTTTCATCTTCGCTTTCTAAGGCTTCCGGCTCTTTAGTAAGTGTTTCAGTTTTTTCTGTAATATTATCACCTAAATATGGGTAATACACTCCTGTTGAAGAAGTATACATGTATAATTTTGCTCTATCTTTTAATAACTCTGCTGTATCTGTTGTCCATTTTACATCTCTACCAGAATTGTCAATTACTAAATCCCATTCGCCCTTTTCTAAGGCAGTTAAATTGTCATTTCTATCTCCAATTAAATGTTCAACTTGACTAAACACTTCTGGATGAACTGTAGATTTTGTTTTTCCTCTTGTGAAAATTGAAACTGAATGTCCACGGTCTAATGCATATTTAATTTGATGCGGTCCTAAAAAACTGGTACCGCCAAGAATTAATATTTTTAATTTCTTAGTTTCTTTAGATTCACAAGCTAATAAACTACTTCCTAAAATCGGAATTGCAATTCCGACTGCGATACTTTTTTTGATAAAATCTCTTCTACTTTTATGATTTTTCATGGTGTTGGTTGTTGATAAAGAAAGATAGTGTTTTTCAATTAGATAAAAAGTTGATATAAATTTTAACATTTTTTTAACTATATTTGAAAAGCTAACTAACTAATCAACTTTTAATTATTTTTTTATTTCCTTAGTCTTAAGTGATTGAAAACAAGGTTGATTCAAAAAAATATAAAATGAAAAAGTATGCACTTATTTTTAACATTGCTTTAGTTTTTCAAACTGTAGAAAACAGCACAACTCAAGAGCCTTTTGATTATGTAGAGTATGTTATTCTTTTAATTTGTTTTGTGATTGCTTCGATTGTAATGATGTTAATTCCTGTAATTTTATGTTACTCAATGATTGGTGGTTTTATGGCACTGCGTTCTTTGAAAAATAAAGCTCAAACAGAAAATTCATTAAAAGTTAGTAGCATTAATTATTTAAAATCGGTGCATGAAAAATACATTATTGCATCTAAGAATTTTTATAAAAACCTTTTTGCATTAGCAACTTGGAATGTTTTTTCGTTAGTTTATGTAGTGAGTGAATTTGATGCTTTTATTGAAGGTTTAAAGGAGTATTTTTATTTTCCACTTAATATATTTCAATCTTTAAGTAAGGAAGATATTTTTGATTCAATTCATAAGTTTCAGTCTAATTGGATCTATATGATTGGAATTGTAATGCTTACATTCACTTTCTATTTTTTAGGAAAATATTTTGGAAAAATTATAGCGCAAAGTAAATTCGATAAAATAGAAATTATTCAATCATAGATTTTGTCATTCTATCATTTCCAAAAACATCTTTTTTTAATTCGGATTTAAAGCCTTTTTCAGAAAGCATATCTAGTGTTTCTTTTCCTAGATATTGATTGATTTCAAAATACAAAACACCATTTTTTGTTAAATGATTCTTTGCCAAATCTGTAATTTTTTTATAAAAAACTAATGGATTTAAATCATCAACAAACAAGGCTAAATGCGGTTCGTTTTCTAAGACATTTGGCTGTATTTCTTCTTTTTCTAAATTGCGAACGTAGGGTGGATTAGAAACAATAATATCAAATTGTTGAGGTAGCTTTTCAGTAGATAAAATATCTTGGTCTATAAACTCAATTTCAACATTATTTAGTTTTGCGTTTTGTTTTGCAATTTCTAATGCTTCAGGTGAAATCTCTATTGCAGTAATTTTTACATTTGGTAAATTTTTAGCTAAAGAAATAGGAATGCATCCAGTTCCGGTTCCGATTTCTAAAATTGATAAAGACTTATTGCCTCTCGACTCCGCTCGAAGTGACATACTCGAACTGACATTCGTTTTGTTTTTTAAATCAGATAAAATCCACTCTACCAGCTCTTCAGTTTCTGGCCTCGGAATTAATGTGTGCTTATTTACTTTAAAAGGCAATCCAAAAAACTCAGTCTCACCTAAAATATATTGAATCGGTTCTTGAGTTTTTAAACGAGATAATGCATTGTATAAATGTTTGAATTTTTCTTCTGAAATAGAGACCTCACTTTTTAGAACTAAGTCAATCCGTTGTAAATCGAGTTCTTTTTCAATTAATAAAAAGAAAAAAGAATCTATTTCTGTCTGCGGAAAAACAGTTGAAAGTTGTTTGTTAAAGTGATTTCTAAATTCTTTTAAAAGCATTTTATAAATCTTTTAGCATCCAAACATTACAAGAATAATGACCGGTGTTTCCAACAGGTTTATCCAAAGAAATAAAACCATTTTTTTTATACAAAGCTTGTGCTGCATTCATATATGGCATGGTTTCTAAATAACATTGTTCAAATCCAAACTCTTTAGCTTTCTCTAAACAAACATCAATTAATTTACTTCCTAAACCTTTCCCTCGAGCTTCTGGTAAAAAATACATTTTCTGAAATTCACAAATGTTTCCATCGTGATTATCCAGTTGAGAAAACCCAGCACCGCCAATTATTTTTCCATTAATTTCAATAACAAAATAACCCGCTTTTTCTTTTTGATAGGTCTCAAACATTGAATCGGTTGCTTTATCTTCATAAGCCGTTCCAACTTTTGGAGCACCAAATTCAGTTAAAACATCTCTAATAACTCTGGCAATTTGCTGATTATCTTTTGGTTTAATTTCTCTAATTCTAGGTTCTTTTATTCTCACTTTAATACACTATTTTTGCAGCAGCAAGTTATCATTTTTAATTAAAATAATGCACATTTCTCATCACGAAAAATATATGCAACGTTGTTTGCAAATTGCTAAAAACGGAATTGGATTTACACGTCCAAATCCTTCTGTTGGTGCTGTAATTGTATTGAATGATCAAATTATTGGCGAAGGTTTTACTTCTGGATATGGTGGAAATCATGCAGAAGTGAATGCAATTAATTCAGTTGATGATAAAAGTGTCTTAAATCTTTCGACAATTTATGTTACGTTAGAACCTTGTTCTCATTTCGGAAAAACGCCTCCATGTGCAGATTTAATTGTAAAACATCAGTTTGAAAATGTGGTAATTGGCTGTGTTGATTCTAATGATTTGGTTTCTGGAAAAGGAATTGAACGTTTAAAAAATGCAGGAATTAATGTGATTGTTGGTGTGCTAGAAAATGAATGTAGAAACCATCACAAAAGATTTTTTACGGTTCAGAATAAAAAACGACCATTTGTAATTTTAAAATGGGCAGAAACCAACAACGGATTTGTTGCTCCATTAAGTAAAGAGACTAAAAATCCAATTTGGATTTCAAATCAATATTCTCAGCAATTAGTTCATAAATGGAGAAGTGAAGAACACGCAATTTTGGTTGGAACAAATACGGTTATTGCTGATGATCCAAAATTAAATGTTAGAAGTTGGATCGGAAATAATCCGGTTAGAATTGTGTTGGATAAAAATTTAAGAATTTCTAAAAAAGCTAACGTTTTTGATGGAAGCGTAAAGACGATTCTCTTGACAGAAGCAAGAATCGAGAAACATAAGTCAAGACATAATTTAATTTTTGAAGAAATTGATTTCTCTAATAACATTGCAAAGCAAATTTGTGATGTGTTGCAGAAGCATCAAATTCAGTCTGTAATTATTGAAGGTGGAGCACAAACTTTACAGACGTTTATCGATGAAAATTTATGGGATGAAGCCAAGATTTTTGTTGGAGAAAATGAGTTTAAAAATGGGGTAAAAGCACCAAAAATCTCTGGTAGATTAATTTCAGAATCAACGATGAGAGGTGATGTTTTAAAAATATTGATAAATGATTAAGAATATTATTTTCGATTTTGGTGATATTTTTATCAATCTTGATAAGGAGGCAACTTTAAAAGCCTTAGCGAAATTTGGAATTCATGAAATTGGTAAAGAATCAATGAAAGTTGCCTATCGGTATGAAGAAGGAAAAATTTCTACAGAAGATTTTGTTGCTTTTTTTAGCAGGCAATTAAAAATTACTAAAAAAGATTTAATTGTAGCTTGGAACGCTATTTTGTTAGATTTTCCAAAAGACCGATTAGCTTTTTTAAAAAAGCTAGCAGAAAGTAAAAAGTATCGTTTGTTTTTGTTGAGCAATACAAACGATTTACATATTTCTTGGATTCAAAATGATTGGGGAGAAGAATTATATAATGAATTTAAAGACTGTTTTGAGCAGTTTTATTTGTCGCACGAAATCAATTTCAGAAAACCAAATACTGAGATTTATCAATTTGTATTAAATGAAAATAAATTGAAAGCGGAAGAAACTTTTTTTATTGACGATACAAAAGAGAATACTGACGCAGCTGAAAGATTAGGAATAAAAACTTGGAATTTAATTCCTGGTAAAGAAGATGTAGTAGATTTGCAAACCCAAAAAGAATTGAACGCGTGATTTATTTAATATTAAGCATACTTATTTCAACATCATTATTTGTGATTTTCAAATACTTTGGTGTATACAAAATCGATACTTTAAAAGCAATTGTCATTAATTATTTAGTGGCGTTTACATTTGGAATTTTACTTTCTGAAGTTGAGTTTTCGTTTGTAGAATTACCAAATCAAAAATGGTTTACCGGTGCAATATTTTTAGGAATGTTGTTTGTATCTATCTTTTTTGTAATGGCTTTAACTGCTCAGAGAAACGGCGTTTCAGTGGTTTCTGTAGCTGGAAAAATGTCTGTAGTAATTCCTGTTATTTTTGGTGTTGTTTTGTACGATGAGTCATTGTCTGCTTTAAAAATATTCGGAATTATTTTAGCAGTTGTAGCGGTGTATTTAGCATCTGTAAAAGACGATTTAAAAAAGCATGAAAAAGCAGGTTTGTTATTGCCAATAATTCTTTTTTTAGGTTCTGGAGCAATTGATACAACTTTAAAGTATGTAGAAATAAATTTTGTTGCAGAAAACGAAGTGTCACTTTTCTCTGGAAGTTTATTCGGATTTGCAGCCTTTTTTGGGTTGATCATTTTAGGAATTAAAACCATAAAAAAACCTGAGCCCTTTGGGCTGAAAAATATAATTGCAGGAATCGTTTTGGGAATTCCGAATTATTACTCAATCGTTTTTTTAATAAAAGCACTACAGATAAAAGGCATTGAGAGTTCAACTTTGTTTACTATAAATAATGTTGGAATTGTTGTAGCTTCAACAATTGTTGGTTTGATTATTTTTAAAGAATCGTTTAGTTTAAAGAATAAAATTGGAATCGCCCTTGCGATAATAGGAATCGTTTTAGTTGCAATTGCTTAATGGAAGACGCTTATAAAACCATCGAAAAGCCATCAGAAGAAACACTATTTAAAGATCGGAATAGTAAGTTTTTTGGTTATGCTTTTCCGGTTTTAAATGAAGATGATGTTAAAGAATCCATAGAGACTTTAAAAAAGAAACATCATTCTGCACGTCATTTTTGTTACGCTTGGCAATTCGGAACAGAAACAATCCGATTTAGAGCAAACGATGATGGCGAACCAAACAATTCTGCTGGAATGCCAATTTATGGTCAAATTCAAGCTTTTGAGGTAACCAATATATTAATTGTTGCTGTCAGGTATTTTGGCGGAACAAAATTAGGTGTTGGCGGATTGATTAATGCGTATAGGAATTCTGCACAATTAGCTTTAGAGGCTTCAGAAATTGTTGAGAAAACAATTGATATTCATTTTCAATTACAATTTAGTTACGACTTAATGAATAAAGTAATGCGGATTGTAAAAGAAAAACAATTGAATATTACTTCTCAAAAATTAGAATTAGATTGTCAATATATTATTTCGGTCAGAAAAAGTGAAGCAGATTCCATATTTCAAATCTTTACCAATTTGTATAAAGTTGAAATAAAAAAACTAGACTAGTTTCTCCAAAATATAATCTGGGCAACGCATGGGTTTTTTTGTCTTCATATCGATAAAAGCTAACATTGTTTGTCCGGTTGTTAAAAGTTCGTTTTTTTGATTGAAAATTTCGTAGTCAAATTCAATCTTAACAGTCGGAATTTTTTTTAATGTAGTTTTTACAGTAATTTCATCATCGAACTCAGCAGATTTTTTAAAATTACATTGCAAAGATACAACAGGAAGCATTACATTATTTTCTTCCATATTTTTGTAAGAAATGCCGAAAGCCCTTAGCCAGTCTATTCTTCCGATTTCAAAAAACTGCGCGTAATTACCATGATAAACAACACCCATTTGGTCTGTTTCTCCGTAACGTACTCTAAATGAGGTGGTTTGTGTAAGCAAGAGTTTTATTTTTTTTTGATTTTGTTATTCTACGAAAAAAAAAGTTAATAATCAATAGCAATTTCATTTTTTTATACTGAATTTTATTCACACTTTTGTAAAGCTTAAGAGAAAGGGTGTAAAACACCAAAAGAAACAAATTATTTAACATTTAATATCTACCTAATTAAGAATGACTAAAACTGCTGACACAGTTTGGAACGAGTGCCTTTCTTTTATTAAAGACAATATAAAACCACAAGCATATAAAACTTGGTTTGAGCCTATCAAGCCAATAAAAATGTCAGGTGAAGCTTTAACAATTCAGGTACCTAGTAAATTCTTTTATGAATGGTTAGAGGAGCATTATATTAAATTATTAAGAGTTGCTCTAGTTAGAGAGTTAGGAAAAGATGCTAAATTGATTTATGATGTGCGTATGGAAAATACGTATAGCAGCAATAGTCCACAAACAGTAAAAATCCCAAGTTCAAATAGAGATCCCTTAAAGCCTCAAAGAGTTACAGTTCCTTTAGAGACGAAAGATAGAGAATTAAGAAACCCGTTTGTAATTCCAGGATTGCAAAAAGTGAAGATTGAATCTCAATTAAATCCAAACTACAATTTTAATAATTTTGTTGAAGGAGATTCTAACCGTTTAGCGCGTTCAGCAGGAATGGCTGTAGCAAATAAGCCAGGAGGAACTTCTTTTAATCCGTTATTAATTTACGGTGGAGTTGGTTTAGGAAAAACACATATTGCCCACGCAATTGGTGTTGATATCAAAGATAAATATCCAGATAAAACAGTATTGTATATTTCTTCGGAAAAATTTACACAACAATTTATTGACTCAGTAAAATCAAATACTAGAAATGATTTCATTCATTTTTATCAAATGATAGATGTGTTAATTATTGATGATGTGCAATTCTTATCTGGTAAAACAGGAACACAAGATGTATTCTTCCATATATTTAATCACTTACATCAAAACGGAAAGCAAGTTATTTTAACTTCGGATAAAGCGCCGGTTGATATGCAAGATATCGAACAACGTTTATTATCTCGTTTTAAATGGGGATTATCGGCAGAATTACAAGCACCAGATTACGAAACTAGAATTTCTATCCTTCAAAACAAATTGTTTAGAGATGGTGTGGTAATGCCAGAAGATATTGTAGAATATATTGCAAAAAACATCAAATCGAATGTTAGAGAGCTAGAAGGTGTAATTATTTCTATGATTGCTCAAGCATCTTTTAACAGAAGAGAATATACGCTAGAATTAGCGAGACAAATTGTAGATAAGTTTGTTAAAAATACCAAGAAAGAAGTTTCTATAGATTACATCCAAAAAGTAGTTTCTAAATATTTTGATATGGATGTTGCTACATTGCAATCTAAAACAAGAAAACGTCACATTGTGCAAGCACGTCAGTTAGCAATGTACTTTGCTAAAAGAATGACAAAGTCTTCATTGGCAAGTATTGGTTCTCAAATTGGTCATCGAGATCACGCAACAGTTTTACATGCTTGTAAAACGGTAGATAACTTAACGGAAACTGATAAACAGTTTAGAAAATACGTTGACGATTTAACAAAGAAACTTACTTTTTAAAAATATTCACCTCGCTTTTAGTGAGGTTTTTTTTAGTTTTATATTGATGAAAATACTCATGGTTTGTTTAGGGAACATTTGTCGTTCGCCATTGGCGGAAGGAATTTTAAAATCTAAAGTTTCTGAAAATGTTTATGTTGATTCTGCAGGAACTGCAGCGTATCATGTTGGTGAGTTACCAGATAAACGTTCTATTTCAGTTGCAAAAAAATATGGAATTGATTTGACAAATCAACGCGCAAGAAAATTCACCGTAAAAGATTTTGAAGCTTTCGATTTGATCTATGCAATGGACCAAAGTAATTATCAGAATATTTTATCGTTATCAAGAAATAATGAAGACGAGCAAAAAGTGCAGCTAATTTTAAATAAAATTGACGCAAATTCAAATCAAGATGTTCCTGATCCGTATTATGGAGGAAACGACGGCTTCGAAAATGTATATCAATTATTAGATGAAGCTTGCGAAATAATTGCATCAAAAATTAAATAAAATGAAAGGTAAATTATATTTAATTCCGACTACTTTAGGAGATAACGAACCGTTAGAAGTTATGCCAATTTCTGTAAAAAAGGTTATTGAGCAGATCGATTATTTTATTGTAGAGAATGAAAAAACAGCAAGACGATTCATAAAAAAAATCACACCAAAAAAATCACAGCCAGAATTAAAACTAATGTCGTTAGATAAATATGCAAACGAAATCGAAACTAGAACTTATTTGGATGTTTGTGAAGAAGGAATTTCAGTTGGGTTGTTATCTGAAGCTGGTGTTCCAGCTGTTGCAGATCCAGGTGCAACGATTGTAAAATTAGCGCACGATAAAGGAATTCAAGTGGTGCCATTGGTTGGCCCTTCATCAATTTTAATGGCAATGATGAGTTCTGGAATGAACGGACAAAGTTTTGCTTTTAATGGGTATTTGCCAATCGATAAATCAGACAGAAAAAAAGCAATTAAAGAATTAGAAAAATTATCAAAGGATAAAGATCAGTCGCAAATTTTTATTGAAACACCTTATCGAAACGAAAAATTATTAGCAGATTTAAAGTCAACTTTAACGCCGACTACAAATTTATGTATTGCTGCAGATATTACGTTGCCCACTGAATATATTAAAACGAAAGAAGTGAAAGCGTGGAAAAGTGAAAATCCAGATTTACATAAAAGACCCGCGATTTTTATCATTCATAAATAAATTAAAAATGTAAGAAGTGAAAATCGAATTTTCCTTTGCTATTATATTCCAAAGTTGGTGCCGGAATTTTAATGAAATTGATTGTAGAAAACAATGTTTTTAAGAATTTAGACTTTGTTTTTATCTTCGTTAAATCCACATCTAAGCTCAAATAAAACTGTCTGTAGGGATTTTGAGAGACTAAATTATTAGGTGTTGTCCCATATAACATTCCTTCTGCACCATAACCAAAAGCAACATTTAACCATTTTGGAAAATTACCACCTTTGTTGAAAGACCAAATATTTGCAGACAACCAATACGTTTGACCGTTGTAATCTTTTAATGCTTGTTGAATATAATTCTCTCCCAATACACTTGGTCGTTGTTTTGCATAATTTGTTTGACTAAATGAATATTTTAAGGTAATTCGTTGTTCTTCCCAAAGGATTTCTTGTCCTATTAATAATCCTGTTCCGCTTGCGTTTGCTAAAATATCACCCCAAGAAGCGCCCCATTTTTTTGAAAAACCATCTAATACTTCTACTGCAGTTAAGAATGTAAATCCGAATGTTGCTCCATAAATTAATTGATTTTTCTTAGAAACTCCTGCCCAATTTAGTACGTTCATTCCTGTTCTTCCAACATAATAAGAAGTCATCATATGACCAATTTTGTCCATTTGTTTCCACTGATTGTTATCATCCTTAAAATGAAAACCAGAACGAGGATGGTCAGAAAACCATAATTGATCTAAAGCGATTAAAGTTCCAACTGATAAAGCAGTTTCTGTAATAATAACGGCATTTCTTCTTTTGATATCTAGCGTGTCAGATTTTTTAAAGAAGGGTGAAGTTTGACCTTGAATTGTAAATCCAACAAAGAATATTATAAAAAAAAGGTGCAGTTTTTTCAAATTGATTATCTGTTAATTCCTTGTTGATTCATCCAGCGATGATATTTTGCTGCATTTACATTGTGCTTTCTTAATGTGGATGCAAATGCATGATAACCAATTTTGTCAACACTTGCGCACATGTAAATATAATTGTGTTTTGCAGAAAATAAAACAGCATCGATTGAAGAAATATCAGGCATTGCAATTAAAGAAGGCGGTACACCTCTGTTTGTATAGGTGTTGTAAGGCGATTTAATTTTTAAATCTTTCAGTAAAACTCTTTTTATAACAAAATCTTGACCATGTTTCTCTTTTAAAGCATATATAATTGTTGGATCTGCTTGCAGTGGAATTCTTCTTTTGATTCTGTTTAAATACAGACCAGCAACAATTGGTCTTTCATAAATTTTTGCAGTTTCTTTTTGCACGATTGATGCCAATGCAATTACTTGTGTTCTTGTTAACTTTAATTCTCTAGCTTTTTTAATTCTTTTAGCTGTCCAAAAACGATTGTATTCAACGAACATTTTATTTCTAAAATCTTCTCCGGTTGAATTCCAATAGAACTCATAGCTATTCGGAACATACATTCCTAGAGCAGTTTTTTGATTGAAATTTTCCTTTGTCAAAAAACGATTATCTAACATTGCGTTTAAAATAGAAATTGAGTCGGCTTCAATTTGTTCTGAAACACGACCAGCTAAATCTTCTAAAGAATGTTGATTGTTAAATACTAATTTTACAGGCGTTTGTTTTCCGCTTCTCAGTAAATTAATTAAATCATTATTTGAAATCCCTTTTGGAATTTTAAATTTTCCAGCTCTAATTTTCGAATTATATTCTTTTCTGTTAGCAACCCAAATAAATGGCTTTACACGTTTTAAAAATGGTCTTATTTCCTTTTCTAAATCGTCTAAGTTGCTGTTAGTCTTAATGTAAATATAACCTTCTTTAATAGTGTTTGGAGCGTAGATTTTGTTATAAGTATTGTATGTGAATATGCCTCCAATTATTAGAAGTAAGCCAATAATGAGTAAAATAAATTTCTTTTTATTCATGGATTAATTGAAGTAAAATTTCGTCTTTAAATGTATTGTTAGAGAGTATCCAATCTTTTTTTATACCAATTATTTTAAACTGATGTTTGGTGAAAAGTGAAATACTTTTTTCATTATCAGAAGTGATATTTGCATACAATTGATGCAGGTTTAAATGTGTAAAGCAATAATCGATTAATAATTTTAGCGCTTCAGAGGCAAAACCATTTTGCTGATGTTCTGTGTGAATTAAAATTCCAATACCCGCTCTTTTATGTTGTGGATTAAAATCAAACAAATCAATTATTCCAACGGGTTTTTCATTTGTGTTTTCTTGAATAATCAATCGCAATTGTTTAGCTTCAAAAACATCTAAATGTGCATTCTCTAAATATTGCTTCAATAAAAATTTAGAAAATGGTGCTTGCGTATGACTTACTTCCCAAAATGATTCATCGTTTTCTGTATCAAACAAAAATTGTAAATCTTCTGGCTCTAAAGCACGTAATTGTATGTTTTCTCCTTTTAATGTTTTCATTAAATAGCAATTTTTCCTTTAAACACAAAAGTAGCAGGTCCTTTTAGAAAAACGTTTTTGTATTGTTTGTTTTCAACAGAAAAGGAGACCTCTAATTCTCCTCCTAAAACTGATAATGTGATTTGATTTGATTTGGTTTGATTTGTTTTGTGCATCGCAACAGCAACTGCTGTTGCTCCAGTACCACAAGCTAGCGTTTCATTCTCTACGCCACGTTCATATGTTCTAACTTTAAAAGTACTTTCTGTTAATTGTTCTACAAAATTAATATTACTTCCTTCATCACCATATTCATTTCTTAATTTTCTTCCGTTAAAAACAACATCATAATTTTCGATATTTTTAACCAATTGAACATGATGTGGTGAACCTGTATTTGCAAAAACAAAATTATCGTGAATATCAACTTTATTTACATCGATCATTTGTAAAGAAACCAAATTGTTTTCTATCGTTGCATGATGCAACCCATCAACAGCATTAAAAGTAGCTTTATTAGAAATCACTTTTAATTTTTTAGTAAAAGCAACAATGCATCTTCCGCCATTTCCACACATCGTTCCTTCTTTTCCGTCGGCATTAAAATACATCATTTTAAAATCGGTTTCAGAATCATTTTCTAATAAAATCAATCCGTCTGCACCAATTCCAAAATGCCTGTCACACAATTTATGTATTAAATTGCTGTTGTTTTTAGGGAAAGCGTCGTTTCTGTTATCAATCATGATAAAGTCGTTTCCGGTTCCTTCGTATTTGTGAAAAGTGATATCCATAAACGACAAATATAACAATTTATATACTGAAAAAGGATTGTTAAAAGACGGTTAAAGTTCGTTAAAGAGCGTTAAACGAATTTGATTAAAATGTTAAAATTGTATATTTGAATAGTTCTAAAAAAAATGATAAGAAGATGAAAAAAACAGCAAGTTTATTAGGAATTGCAATTTTAGGAGGAGTATTAACGCTAGGTGGTTATAAAGTGTTTTTAGAAAAGCCGCAAATTGTAATTGAGCGTACAGTTGAACCTGAAGCTCAAGTTGTAAAAGCAAATTTTGCAAACACTAGTTTGCCACCAACTTACGCACCCACAAATTTTACCGCAGCTGCAGAAAAAACAGTTCATTCTGTTGTACACGTTAAAAATACAGCAATTAAAACACAATCTGACCCTTGGGCAGAATTGTTTTATGGTCGTGGAGGCGGAGCTAGAAAGTATGAACAAGTTGGGACAGGAAGTGGTGTTATTATTTCTGAAGATGGATTTATTGTAACGAATAATCATGTAATTGATGGTGCTTCTGATTTAGAAGTTACCTTAAATAATCAAAAAAAATATAAAGCAAAATTGATTGGAACCGATGCTGAAAATGATATCGCTTTGTTAAAAATTGAAGTAGATATGAAGTTACCATATATCACTTTTTCAAACTCTGATGCGTTGAAAATTGGTGAATGGGTTTTGGCTGTTGGTAATCCATACAATTTAACCTCTACAGTAACAGCAGGGATTGTAAGTGCAAAAGGAAGAGATTTAAAAGGAAATGGCACAGTTACAGATTCATTTATTCAAACAGATGCAGCAGTTAATCCAGGAAATAGCGGAGGAGCGTTAGTGAATACTCGTGGAGAATTAGTTGGAATTAACACAGCAATTTCTTCTAAAACGGGTTCATTTGTTGGGTATTCTTTTGCAGTTCCATCAAACATTGCTAAAAAAATAACCGAAGATTTAATGGAGTTTGGTAGAGTGCAGCAATCTGTTTTAGGGATAGGTATTGATAGTAGATATTCTGAAGAAGGAGTTAGAATTGGAAGTTTTCCAGAAAGTAGCAATGCAAAAAAGAGCGGATTAAAAATTGGAGATATAATCACAAAAGTGAATAATGTGAAGATTTCTAAGTTTTCTGATTTAGCTGGGCAATTAAAAGCAAAAAGACCTGGAGAGTCTGTAAATGTTACGGTTGATAGAAAGGGTTTATTGTTAAATAAAAAAGTAAAACTTTCTAAAAAGGATTTTCACAGGTCAGAAAAAGCCAACATAGATTTAAAAGATTTAACAAAAAATGAAATGAAAGATTTAGGGATTTCTTACGGAGTGAAAATCGCTAGAGATTATTCTGAAAGAGCTGACGGTTCTAGTATTAGAGGATTTATTATTACTAAAATTAATAATAAGAAAGTGTCAAGTGCGTCACAAGCTAAAATACTTTTAGATTCAAAAAGTAGGTATTCTGTAGCAATTGAGATGTTAGATTTAAGTGGTGAAATTGTGAAATTTTATCTCAGATAATAATAAATATAACATAATAAAGAATCCCATTTTTAACTTAAAAATGGGGTTTTTATTTGTGAATAATAGCAGTCAAATCGATAGAAATAAGTATTTTTGACGAAAATTTGAAAATCAACAGATATAACACAACTATGTCAATAACAACAAATTATGAAGATCAAGTATCTTCTCAAGTTAAAACTCGTAGAGCAACAGTAGAATTCATCAATATCGTAAACAATTTATGGTATGATAAATCTATCGAATTGGTATTATTTAGAAATCAATTAGTAGACAAACAAGCGAGTGAAGTTTTAAATTTAATCAGCTATTCAAAAGAATTTGTTGCAAAACCAATTACAATTTTTGATGCCTTAAATATCGCAAAGGCAATTCAAGAAATTGATTTACCAGCGTCAAAATTAGATATCGGTAAACTGGCATACGAATGTCAATTAAACGAAGGAGATTTTAATGATACTTTAGCTTTCGTAAAGAAGCAATTGCAAGGAGCAACAACTTCAGAAGAGATTAAACCAAAAGATGTTGTTCTTTATGGTTTTGGCAGAATTGGTCGATTATTAGCACGTGAGTTAATGAACAAAATGGGCAAAGGTTCTCAATTAAGATTAAGAGCTGTTGTTACTCGTGGAGAGATCAATCAAACAGTTTTAGAGAAAAGAGCTTCATTATTAAGTATCGATTCTGTTCATGGAAATTTTTTAGGAACGGTTGAAACTGATGTCGAAAACAATGCCTTAATCATAAACGGAACTACAGTTTACATGATTTCTGCAAAACAGCCAGAAGATATTGATTATACAGCTTATGGAATTAACGATGCATTAATTATTGATAATACTGGAGCTTTTAGAGATAAAGAAGCATTGAGCAGACATTTAGTTCCGAATGGAGCAAGTAAAGTGTTATTAACTGCGCCAGGAAAAGGAATTCCAAATATTGTTCACGGTGTAAATCACGAAGAAAACAATCCAGATAATGTAGATATTTTCTCTGCAGCTTCTTGTACTACAAATGCGATTACGCCAGTTTTAAAGGTGTTAGAAGATAACTTCGGAATTGATAAAGGACATTTAGAAACCATTCATGCATATACAAATGACCAAAATTTGGTGGATAATATGCATAGTAAATACCGTAGAGGTAGAGCAGCAGCTTTAAATATGGTAATTACTGAAACTGGAGCAGGAGCTGCGGTTGCAAAAGCATTACCAGCATTGGCAGGTAAATTAACATCAAATGCAATTCGTGTACCAGTACCAAATGGGTCATTAGCAATTTTAAGTTTGCAATTACATTCTGACGTAACAGTAGAGTCTGTAAATGCAATTATGAAGAAATATGCTTTAGAAGGAGGTTTAGTAGAGCAAATTAAATACTCTGTAGATAATGAATTAGTGTCATCAGATATCGTTGGATGTTCTGCACCTTCAATTTTTGATAGCAAAGCAACAATTACAGATGGAAATAGTATAGTAATTTATGTGTGGTACGATAACGAATACGGATATTCTCATCAAGTAATTCGTTTGGCAAAACACATTGCAAAAGTTAGACGTTTTACGTATTATTAGTAGATAGAGTAGATAAAATAATTTTTAAAAACCCGAAACAAATTTATTTCGGGTTTTTTAGTTTAAATATTTAAACAAATAGCATTTGAGTATTTTCCTCGTCTGCTCTATTGTAGAAATCGCCAATAGTTAAAATACCGTCTAAATCATCAATTAAATCTTTCTCTTCTAAATGGAACATTTCTACAGCTAATTTACAAGCCCATAACTTACAACCAGAGTCTGAAAGAATTTCTAAGAATTCGCTAACTGGTGGCATGTCTAATTTCTCCATTTCTTTTTTCATCATTTTTGTGGCTAATGCTTCCATTCCTGGTAAACCACCAAGCATCGTTGGAATGTGCATGGCAGGATTACCAACAGTAGCTACATGTAAGTGTTCTAGTTTTTTCTTTTGAATTGCTTCTAATCCAAAAAAAGTAAAAAATATTTCTGATTCAATTCCTTCCATTCTTGCTCCATTTGCCATAATAAAAGCAGCATACACATTCTCTATAGTAGCTTTCGATAAGATGAAAAGCATTTTTCTAACTTTTGTTTTTCCCATAATTATTTAGTTTTTATTAGATACAACTTTTTGGTTTCGGAATTCCAGCAATTAAGGTTGCCTTTTTTAATGGCCCACCAGGAAATAATTGATAAAATTCTTTAATATTAATTACACCACTTTTTTTAATTCCTCTAATTGATAAAGCTTCTTCTTTTTTATATTTATCGTGGATATAATCAATCACTTCCCAATGCTTATCTGTCATTTCAATTTCTTGTTCTTTTGCAATTTCCTCACCAATTTCTCTTGTCCATTGTGTGAAATCAGTCAAATACCCTTCGTCATTAATCTTAATGATTGAATCTAAATACGTTTTTTCCATTTTTTTTTATTTTTTGATTACTATTTTTAGTTGTCTATTTTTTTTCCTTTTTTACTCATTGTTGCAGAAACAAACGGAATGTGGATTCCTTTTATAAGCATGTTCCAGTAAATCCATCTAAAAGCCATTTTCCCCATATGATTGGTTCTACTTTCTTTTAATAAACTCAAAGGTCCGACTCCAGGAAACGGAAATGTTCCTTCTACTGGTTCTGTTGTATAATTGAAATCAATTAATAAAGCTTTTCCATTACCCGTTTCTATAAAACAATTAGCATGCCCATCAAATTCTTCTTTTAATTCTTCGCCATTGATGTAGCGTAAAATATTTTCAGTTAAAATCTCTGCTTCAAAATGTGCAACTGACCCTGCTTTAGATGCAGGTAAATTTGTACAATCTCCAATAGCAAAAATATTTTCATTATCAATAGTTTGTAGTGTTGTTTTATTAGTCGGAATGTAATTTAAATCATCGCCTAAACCAGATCGTTCTAATAAAGAATCACCCATGTTTGTTGGAACTGTTACTAGAAGATCGTATTCTACTTCTGTATCTGCATAATCGATTATTTTATTATTTTCATAATCTACGCGCTCAATATTAAAGTCTGTAACTTCTTTAATGCCTTTTTCTTCTAATAAATAATGCAATGCTTTGGTAGCTTTTGGTTTTGTAAAAACACCATCTAAAGGGGTCACAAATGTAATATCCACTTTATCTCTCATTCCTTTGTTTTTAAAGAATGAGTCTGCTAAGAAAGCAAATTCTAAAGGTGCAACCGGACATTTAATTGGCATTTCTGTAATGTGAATTACTAATTTTCCGCCTTCCCATTCACGAAGTTTATTTCGTAATGCTTTTGCACCATCATAAGTATAGAAATCAAAAATATTTTTGTGCCACATTGGTCCACCCATTCCTTCAGTTTCTTCTGGAGCAATATTGGTTCCTGTAGCGACAATTAAGATATCATAAGATAAATTACCTCCATCATTTAAAATAACAACCTTTTCTTCTGGTTTTATTAATTCAATTTTATCTTGAATATAATTCACACCTTTTGGAATGAATTTTTTTCCTTTCTTTTTCACTTGTTTGGTAGTGTAAATATCAAATGGAAGAAATAGAAATCCTGGTTGATAATAGTGTGTTTTATGTTGGTCAATTATCGTAATAGACCATTGGTTTTTGGATAATTTAGAGACTAAATGATTTGCCATCATTGTTCCTGATGTTCCAGCTCCTAATATGATTATGTTTTTCATGTTCTAATAATTTATATGTCAAAAATAGAGAAGAATTTGATGTAAGATTATGATATTTATCATCTATAAGCTCTTGTGTAACAATAGTTACATATGAATTTTAGCGTTAAAAAATGATTCTGCTTTTAGTTTCGTTTATTTATTTTGAAAAGTGTTATTTTTGATAGATCTTCAATTATGTATATTTTTATTAAAGTGCTTTATATGAAACATTTTTTCACAATAATTTTTACACTTACTATAACTTTATCTGTTATGTCTCAAAACAATGCATCACTTCCATATTATGAAATTCCAACATCCGAAGAAAACTACACAGCTAATGCAGTTGTTGGCAGAATGATTGATGGTTTGGGTTTTCGCTATTATTGGTCAACAGATGGTTTAACCAAAAAAGATTTAGAATACAAACCTAATGGAGAAGGCAGAAATACACAAGAAACAATAATACACTTATATGATTTGTCTAATATGATGTTGCGTTTAACAAAGACAATAATTAAACAAAGTAAAGATAAAGCTGAAATGAATTTTGCAGAGATGAGAACGCAAACTTTGTTTAATTTTAAAGCATTGAGTAAGAAAATAAAAGCGACAAAAGATTTGTCAGAATTATCAACATCAAGTAAAGGAAAAGTTACAATTCCGTTTTTTAATGTGATAAACGGACCAATTGCTGACGCAATTTGGCACACAGGCCAGATTGCTACATTTAGACGTTCATCTGGAAATCCAATCAACTCAAAAATCAATCATTTTTCAGGAACTGTAAACAAGTAAAATGACAATCCAACAACAGATACAATCTTTACGGAAAGAGCTCAATAAGCATAATTACAATTATTATGTGTTAGATAATGCATCAATTTCTGATTTTGATTTTGATATCAAGCTTAAAGAATTAGAAAAGTTAGAAATAGAAAACCCTCAGTTTTTCGATGCAAACTCCCCAACACAAAGAGTAGGAGGTGAAATCACTAAAAACTTTGAAACAGTTACTCATAAAAACCGAATGTATTCTTTAGATAATTCATACTCTAAAGAAGATTTATTAGACTGGGAAAAGCGAATTCAAAAAATGTTAGGAACTGATGAAATTGAATATACATGTGAGTTAAAATACGATGGAGCATCCATCAACTTAACTTTTGAAAACGGTCAATTTGTAAAAGCAGTTACACGTGGTGATGGTTTTCAAGGTGATAATGTTACCACAAATATCAAAACGATTCTTTCAATTCCATTGTCACCAAATGGAGATTTCGTCTCTGATTTTGAAATGCGTGGAGAAATTATTTTGCCTTTAGATGGTTTTAATAAAATGAACGAAGAACGTGTTGCAAACGGAGAAGAAGAATACAGAAACCCAAGAAATACAGCAAGTGGAAGTTTAAAATTACAAGATAGTGGAGAAGTTGCAAAACGTCCGTTAGATTGTTTGTTATATCAAGTTGTAACTTCTGAAAGAAAATACAAAACACATTTCGAAAGTTTAAAAAACGCTAGAAATGTCGGATTTAAAGTTCCAAAAACAATTGCTTTGGTAAAATCTATTGATGCCGTTTTTGACTTTGTAAATCTTTGGGATTCTAAGCGTCACGATTTACCTTATGAAACTGATGGTGTTGTTATCAAAGTAAATAATTTACAGCAGCAAGAAGAATTAGGTTATACTGCAAAAGCTCCTCGTTGGGCAATTGCATATAAGTTTAAAGCAGAACAAGTTTCTACAGTTTTAGAAGGAATCACTTATCAAGTTGGACGAACTGGAGCAATTACACCTGTTGCTAATTTAACACCAGTTCAATTAGCAGGAACAACTGTAAAACGTGCTTCTTTGCACAATGCAGATCAAATTGAAAAATTAGATATAAGAATTAATGATACTGTTTTTGTGGAAAAAGGTGGAGAAATTATTCCGAAAATTATTGCTGTAGATTTCACAAAACGTCCACAAAATTTAGAACCAACAATCTATGCAACTAATTGTCCTGAATGTAATTCAGCATTAATTAGAACAGAGGGAGATGCCAAACATTATTGCCCGAATGAATTTGGTTGTGCACCCCAAATTACTGGAAGAATTCAGCATTTTATTTCTAGAAAAGCTATGGATATTGATGGTTTAGGTGGAGAAACTGTTGATTTATTGCGTAAAGAAGGGCTGATTCAAAACTACGCAGATTTGTACGACTTAAAGGTTGAACAGGTTATTCCGTTAGAAAGAATGGCAGAAAAATCTGCACAAAACATGATAGCTGGAATTGAAAAATCGAAAGAAATTCCGTTTGAAAAAGTATTGTTTGCATTGGGAATTCGTTTTGTTGGAGAAACTGTTGCGAAAAAATTGGCAAAACATTTTAAATCGATTGATAATTTAATGGCAGCAGATTTTGAGGCTTTAATTTCTGTTGATGAAATTGGTGATCGAATTGCACAAAGTATTATTGATTTTTCAAATGATTTAGGAAACATTCAGTTAGTTGATCGGTTAAAATCATTTGGAGTTCAATTAGAAGTTTCTGCTGAAACTTTAGAAAATCAAACATATAAATTAAAAGGAAATATTTTTGTGGTTTCTGGAGTTTTTCATCAACTAAGTAGAAATGAACTCAAAAAAGCAATTGAAGATAATGGAGGAAAAGTAAGTTCGTCAATTTCTAAAAAAACAAATTTCATCGTTGCTGGAGATAATATGGGGCCAAGTAAATTAACAAAGGCACAAGATTTAGGAATTGCAATTATTTCTGAACAAGATTTTATTGATATGATTAACTAAAATTGTAACATTTTTCATAGTTAGTAGTCAAAAGATAAACCAAGAAACTAAACTTTTATCAATGAACAACCAGACTAAAATATTAATTCCGACAATTTTATTTTTTATAGCAGCAATTGCAGATGTTTATGGAATTATTTCGGCAAATGAAACAATAAAAACAATTGCAAAACCGATGTTATTGACCTTGTTAGTAGTTGTATACTTAGCATCTGTTAAAAAGCCGATATTCTGGTATGTGTTGGGTCTGTTTTTCTGTTTTGTTGGTGATGTTTTGTTAATGTTTAGCGGAGCTAATTTTTTTATGTACGGGCTTTCAGCGTTCTTGTTTGGTCACGTAGTTTATATCAAAGTAACTTCGAGTTTTCTGCCAAATGATTTAACCGTGAAAATGATTTCTTCAGCGTTTCCATTTGTCGTTTTCTTTACTGTTTTAATGTATCTAATTTATTCGAATTTAGGAGGAATGTTAATTCCTGTAACAGTGTACGGAATTACAATTTCAACTTTTGGTTCTGTGGCTTTATTGAATTATCGAAATGAAAAATCAACGGAGAATTTATGGTTATTAGTTGGAGCCTTATTATTTCTTTTATCAGATAGTTTAATCGCTTTAAATAAGTTTTACGAGCCTAACGATATTTATGGAGTTTCAATTATGATTACTTACATTTTAGCACAATTTCTAATTTGTAAAGCTATGATTGTAAAAACAAATTCGGTTCAGTAAAAAAGCGATTTCCATTTCTGAAAATCGCCTTAAATTTGATAACAAATACAAATTTAGAACTTTTACTTATAGATTTTTTCTAATAAATGGAATGTCTTTTTTGTTTTGAAGGAATAAAATAAAACCAGCTAAAAATGTAATTACAGCAGCAGTAAATAAAACTCCGCCATCGTTATTATGTTCAATCCCTAAAATTGTAAAGTGGGACATCATTGCGCTGCTCATTAACCCAATAGTTAAAAATGCACCAAGCCAAGTCTTCTTTGGTGTAAATAATAAAATGGACGCAATTAATTCTAAAACTCCAGTTCCAATTCTCATAATCGCTTCATTTTCTCCAGCAAGAGTTGTAAATAAATCGATACTTTCTTGAGCACCAGAAAATTTAAAGAATAAAGTTTCTAGCATAATTATAGCTGCTATAACTTTCAGTAAAAGAGAAAATATTTTTTTCATCATCTAGTAATTTGCAATTTTAGACGATCCTATTTAAAATGCCTTACACGATAATACTTTTTCCTTTGGATGTCATGTTTTTTTCTTCATCAAAATAGAAGTCAATTCTACCAACATTTATTCCATAACAGCCAACTTGATTTACCAACATATTTTGGTTGTCAATATTTTTTACAATAGTTGGTTTAGGTAAAAATGTATGTGAATGTCCACCAATAATTAAATCAATATTTTTAGTTGCTTTAGCTAAATTTAAATCAGAAATCTCTGTTGGGTTTCTTCTGCTATAATAACCTAAGTGCGATAAGCAAATAACCAAATCACATTGCTTCTCTTCCTTTAAAATTCTACTCATATCTTGAGAAACATCAATTGGATCATAATACTTTGTTTCTTTAAACATTTTCGGGTTAACCAATCCTTCAAGTTTAATTCCTAAACCAAAAACACCAATTTTAATTCCGTCTTTCATAAAGATTTGATACGGTTTAACATGGGTGTCTAAAACAGTATTTTTGAAGTCGTAATTGGCAGAAACAAAATTAAAGTTTGCATGCGGTAATTGTTTGTATAACCCTTCTATAGAATTGTCAAAATCATGATTTCCAATTGTTGCTAAATCATACTTTAACATGCTCATTAATTTGAATTCTAGTTCACCTCCAAAATAATTGAAATAAGGTGTTCCTTGAAAAATATCACCAGCATCTAGCAATAAAGTATTCGGATTTTCTTTTCGAACATTTTCAACCAAAGTTGCTCTTCTGGCAACACCACCTTTGTTTGCGTATTTGTAATGAGAAGCTTCAAAAGGCTCTACATGACTATGTGTGTCATTGGTGTGTAAAATGGTAATATGTTTTTTCTTTTTTGCGAATGAAGGCAATGTTAATCCACCAATAGCGGTTAATGAAGCTACTGCAGCAGTTTGTTGTATAAATTTTCTTCTTTCCATTTTACTTTCTTTTAAATCGATTGTCTAAAACAGGTTTTATCGTGTCTTTACTTTTAAAATAATCTACAATAGCATCACGCATTTTATAATCTTGTTTGTAAATGTTTTTTGGATTTTTAAAAAACACCATATTGTCACCACCACTTTGTAAATAATCTGTTGTTAATACAAAATAGTTTTTCTTTTTATCGAATTTTTTATTGTTGATGAAAAGATTGTATTCATTTTTTGTAATGGTTAATTGTACGTGTTTAGATAATGGATGCGCTGTTTTGTGTTTGATTAAATAAGAAATCAATTCTTCCATTTTATCTCCAGTTAATTCTAAAACAACAAACATGTTGTCAAAAGGCATTAATTCAAAAGCATGCTTATTTGTGATATTCCCTGCTTGAATTCCAGCTCTTATTCCACCATAATTAAACATTGCAAAATCAATGTCATTACCAGTTTCTTTATTGAATGTAGGATTTGCTCTTTCGTAAGATAAATCAGCAATTAAATTCCCTAAACTGCTTTCTAAATCGCCATCATTTCGAATTATTTTTTTTGGTGTGAAAGAAATTTTAGTATTAATTTCTTTAATCATCTCCTTTTTAAAAGGGGCAATTGTCTTTGTGATTGCTTCAACAGAAGTTAAACTAGTATCAATTGCTATGGTTTTTGCGGTTATTTTTGAAACTACATGTTTTTCTTTTTGACATGAAAAAAGCAAAAAACTAAGAAAAAAAGCAAAAGCAATTTTTTTTGATGTTGAGCGCATGATTTTTTAATTAAATTTGTGAAGAACGAATATACAATTTTAGAAGATAGAATTTTATGGTTTTCGGTAAATTTAGAGAGCAAACTTTGTTGAAAAAATTTCAAAAGGAATTAAGTTTAATTCCTGAAACAAGAACGCCTAATTCTAAAGAAATTCATTCCGTAGCAATTTTAACGAATAACGAATTGTTTGATGAGTTTGATATTGCTCAACTTGTTAAAAGTAGTATAGATTCTGTTAGAAATGTACACATTTATAGTTACCGAACATTTAAAAAAACAGATGTAATTACCTACAAGCATTTTACCGAAAAAGATATTGATTGGACTGGTAAAATTAAAGATCCAAGTTTAGAAAGTTTTATAGAGAATCCGTTTGATTTGTTAATTGGTTATTTTGATAAAAAGAACCTGTATCTTGAGTATTGCGCATTAAAATCTAAAGCTACTTTTAAGATAGGTTTTTCTAAAGTGAATGATCGAATCTTTGATTTAGTAGTTTCTGAAGATCCAAAAAAGATTGATAGTTTTATTACAATCATTAAAAAATATTTAAAACTACTACATAAAATATAACAATCAGTTTCAAATTAAACAACTTAGTTTAATTCGTTGTATTTCAAATCAAACAACTTTTTTAATTCTGTTTTGTGATTGAAACTTCTTGCGAAAGTTTTAAATTTGCAGTACACTTATAAAATTTATTAAAATGCAAAAATTTGTTGGTACTGGAGTTGCTTTAGTTACACCGTTTACTTCTGATAAAAATGTTGATTTTGAAGCGCTTAAGAAATTAGTTGGTTTTAATATTGAAAACGGAATTGATTATTTAGTCATTAACGGAACAACTGGAGAAAGCGCAACGATAAATTCTAATGAAAAAAAAGATATTATAAATGTAATAGCTAAGGTGAATCAAAAAAGAGTTCCCTTAGTTTTAGGTATTGGAGGTAATGATACAGCTTCTGTAATTAATGAATTACAGACTGCAGATTTATCTCAAATTGATGCAATTTTATCTGTTGCTCCATATTATAGTAAACCCACACAAGAAGGATTTTATCAGCATTTCAAAGCGATTTCTTTAGCGAGCCCAAAACCAATTATTTTATATAATGTCCCTGGAAGAACTGCAAAAAACATGGAGCCTTCAACAATTATTCGTTTGGCAAATGACTTTGAAAATATAATTGCAGTAAAAGAAGCAGCAGGAAATATTCCGCAATATTTAGAATTGATTAGAAATAAACCAAATAAATTTTTAATTATTTCTGGTGATGATGATTTAGCATTGACAACAGTATTAGCTGGTGGTTCTGGTGTTATTTCTGTAATTGGTCAAGCATATCCAAAAGAATTTTCTTCATTAATAAATTTTGGTTTACAAGGAAAAAACAAAGAAGCATATGCAATGCAATTTAAATTGATTGACATCATCAATTTAATCTTTACAGAGAATAATCCTACAGGAATAAAAACAGTTTTACAAGAGTTAAATATTACTTCAGATGAGGTTCGTTTACCTTTAGTGAAATCTACACCCGAAAACCAAAAAGAAATTGCTAATTTTGTAAAGAATTTCTAATAAAAAAAAGTCATGTTAACAAGTAAAATAGAAGCAGCATTAAATAAACAAGTAACTGTAGAAGCAGAATCATCGCAAATATATTTAGCAATGGCTTCTTGGGCGGAGAACTTAGGTTTTGAAGGAGTTTCTCAATTTATGTATGCACATTCCGATGAGGAAAGAGAGCACATGTTAAAGTTGATTAAGTTTATAAATGAACGTGGTGGACACGCAAAAATTTCTCAACTTTCTGCTCCACCAAGTGAGTTTGGTTCTTTTAAAGATATGTTTCAGTTGTTATTTGATCATGAAGTTTTAGTTTCACAGAGCATCAATGATTTGGTTGATATTTCATTACAAGAAAAAGATTACGCTACACATAACTTTTTACAATGGTATGTTTCTGAACAAATTGAAGAAGAAGGGTTGGCAAGAAATATTCTAGACAAGATTAACTTAATTGGCGACGATAAAAGTGGGTTTTATTTGTTTGATAATGACATCAAACAATTAATAGCAAACACACCTAACCCACAGGTTTAACATTAACAAACTTTTAGTAAAACTATAAGAATCATTTAAGGGTTTTTATGGTTAATTGCGCTAAACAATTTTACGGTGTTGAAATCGTTTTAATAATCCATAATTAATCACTAATTTTGCCAAATGTTTAGAATGAAGAATTTAATATATTTTGCTTTTGTAGGATTGCTATTAACCTCATGTAGCGAGTATCAAAAAGTATTGAATAAAGGTACTGTAGACCAGCAATATGCGTTAGCTACAAAAATGTACGAAGCTAAGAAGTACAATAAAGCTTTAGACTTATTTGAAAAAGTAACACCTACATACGCCGGTAAACCACAAATGGAGAGAATTCAGTTTATGGTGGCACAATCTAGTTTTAATGTAAAAGATTATGATTTAGCGGGTTATTACTATCAAAGATTTACGCAAAGTTATCCTAAAAGCTCTAAGAAAGAGGAAGCAGCATTTTTATCTGCTTATAGTTATAAGTTAGCATCTCCTGTTTTTAGTTTAGAAGCTAGAGATACACATAAGGCATTAGAAGCGTTTCAATCTTTTATTGAAGCATATCCAGATTCTAAAAGAATTCCAGAAGCCAATAAGTATTATCAAGAAATAAGATATAAGTTGCAAAAGAAAGCTTTTGAAATTGCAAAAGTATATTATACAACTGCAGATTATGATCCTGCAAGAAATTATACAGCAGCAATACAGGCTTTTGATAATTTATTAGAAGATTATTTGGGTTCTGATTTTAAAGAAGAAGCTTTGTATTACAGATTGAAAGCATCACACGATTTAGCTTTAAGAAGTACAGATAAAAGAATAGCCGCAAGAATAAAAAATGCTATAAAAGCATACGAAAAATTAAAAAGAAACTTTCCAAAAACTAAATATTCAGAAGACTCTGACAAAATGTTAGCGAATTTAGAGGAAAAACAAAAGCAATTAATAAAAAGTTAATAATGGATTATAAAGAAACAAACGCACCAGTAACTACAATTACGTACGATAAAGATGCTATTGAAGCTCCAACAAATAATATTTATGAAGCCATAAATATTATCGCTAAAAGAGCAACACAAATCAATGGTGACTTAAAGAAAGAATTATTAGATAAGTTAGATGAGTTTGCTACTTATAATGATAGTTTAGAAGAAGTTTTTGAAAACAAAGAGCAAATTGAAGTTTCAAAATTCTATGAAAAATTACCTAAAGCTACTGCAATTGCTGTAGAAGAATGGTTAAATGGCAAAGTATATCACAGAACTCCAGAAAAAGAGTAATGTCTATATTAAGCGGTAAAAAAGTTTTACTAGCAATTAGTGCTGGTATTGCCGCTTATAAAACGGCCAGTTTGGTTCGTTTATTTATAAAATCTGGCGCAGAAGTTAAAGTGATAATGACTCCTGCGTCTAAAGATTTTATCACTCCACTAACACTTTC
>JAQXEU010000020.1 GCA_029250685.1 Polaribacter sp. | reverse complement strand
ATGATAAAAAGTTGAGGTGTCGAGCGGATTCGAACCGCTGTAGATGGTGTTGCAGACCACTGCCTAGCCACTCGGCCACGACACCTTTTTGGGACGACAAATTTACGCAATTTATCGTTGTAAGCAAGTCTTTTTTACTTTTTACGCTTTTTTGTTAGAATTATAGCAACTTCTGCTACATTTCCTCCAATTGGTGGATTTATTTTTGCAACTGATACTGTTGCTTTTTTAACCAATTTTAACTCATTAAAAATTCTATAAATAATACGTTCAGCTACGTGTTCTAACAATTTAGATCTAATTGCCATTTCTTCTTTTACAATAAAATTTAAATGTACATAATCTACAGTATCAATTAATTCGTCTGTTTTTGAAGATTTTTGTAAGTTTGCTTTAATTTCAACATCAACTCTATAATCTGAGCCAATTTTTGCTTCTTCATCTAAACAACCGTGAAAGGCATAAATTTTGATATTGTTTACTTGAATTATTCCCATAAAACAAAAGTATTAAAAGTTTATGAAGGATTTAAGTTTTGAATACTAAAAATGAGAAAATGAAATACATAAAAGAGGTTACTAAACTAGTATTGTTTTCAATTGCACTTGTAAGTTTTACATCATGTATTATTAATGATAATATTAAAGATACATCTACTTTAATTAACCCAGGAAATGATCCAAATTTTACAATTGTTGTAAATACAGATAATATTTTAATCGTAAAATTATTGTTTTTGATATTCCTATTTATGCCTTTAGTACAGTTGAAGATGCAAAGTTAATTCATGTTGCAAATATTTTAGCGCAATATTTAGATAATGATGAAGATGGTAATGTGGATAATTCTACAATTCACTCACAATTAAAAGCAAATAATTCATTTATATATTTATGGAAAACTACTGCAGAAAGAGATGCTGTAGTTCCGCCAAGCGGACATAATGTTTTTAATATGGGTTCTGATTCTGCAAATATAATTTGGCATAAATGGTCGTACTGGTGATTTTGATAGCTCTATCCAATCAGTTTGGATGTTTATTTCAAAAAACGTACATGAAGTTTCATATCCTGCAGTTTTTAGTAGCCAAGCGAACTCTCAAATTAGTGAAGCTATGAATACCGCTAGAGGTGGTTTTTTTCAAAACCCTCCAGCAACATAACCAACAACAGCTTGGTATACAAATTCTGAGGCTACGTGTGATTTTTCTTGTCAGGTAAGTAGATATAATTTTTGGATACTTTCTTCAAAGTTAGGAGCAAACCAAAATCGTTTAGCAGATATTCAAAGTGAATGGACTTTAAATACTAGTGCAAAAGTACAATCAGATGATGTTAAAGCTTGGGCAATTTTTACAAATGCAACTTATAATTTGCCCGTTACTTTGCCAGACGGAACATATAAACATTAAATAAAATTTTCTTATTAGAAACCCTTTCATAATATATGAAAGGGTTTCTTTTTTAATAGAACAACCTCAACTATTTTGCTTAATTTTGTAGCATCAATCTTTAAGAAAAATGTCAGAAGAAAAATTACCACTTAACTTTTTAGAGCAAATTATTGAAGAAGATTTGGCTAACGGAATGTCAAAAGAAAATTTACGTTTTCGTTTTCCACCAGAACCAAATGGATATTTGCATATCGGTCATACAAAAGCTATCGGAATTAGCTTTGGTTTGGGTGAAAAATACAACGCTCCGGTAAATCTTCGTTTTGATGATACAAACCCCGCCAAAGAAGAACAAGAATATGTTGATGCGATTAAAAAAGATGTTGCTTGGTTAGGATATAAATGGGAAAATGAATTGTATTCATCGGACTATTTTCAGCAATTATTTGATTGGGCCATTTTATTAATTAAAGACGGAAAAGCATACATAGATTCTCAATCTTCTGAAGAAATGCGAACTCAAAAAGGAACGCCAACAGAAGCAGGGACAAATAGCCCTTTTAGAAATAGATCTGTAGAAGAAAACCTAGATTTATTCGAGAGAATGAAAGCAGGAGAGTTTGAAGAAGGATCACATGTGTTACGTGCAAAAATTGATATGGCTTCTCATAATATGTTGTTGAGAGACCCTTTAATGTATCGCGTTTTAAAGAAAACACATCACAGAACTGGAGATGATTGGTGTATTTATCCGATGTACGATTGGACGCACGGAGAAAGTGATTATTTAGAACAAATTTCGCACTCTTTATGTTCTTTAGAATTTAAGCCTCACAGAGAATTATATAACTGGTTTCTTGATAATGTTTACGAATACAGTAAAACTGAATATCCAAATCCGTCAAAACAACGCGAATTTTCTCGTTTAAACTTAAGTTATACGGTAATGAGCAAACGTAAGTTGATGAAGTTGGTTGAACAAAATATTGTTTCTGGTTGGGATGACCCAAGAATGCCAACAATTTCTGGGTTAAGAAGACGTGGTTATACACCTGCTTCTATTCGAAGTTTTATAGAAACTGTCGGAGTTTCAAAAAGAGAAAATGTTATTGATGTTGCTTTGTTAGAATTTAAAATCAGAGAAGATTTAAATAATACTGCAAAAAGAGTTATGGGGGTTTTAGATCCTGTAAAAGTTGTTATCACTAATTATCCCGAAGGAGAAGAAGAAATGTTGACTGCTGAATATAATGACTATGAGGAGGGATTTGGAAGCAGAGAAGTTCCTTTTTCAAGAGAAATTTATATAGAAAGAGAAGACTTTAGAGAAGAAGCTAATAAAAAATTCTTCCGATTAAAATTAGGAAAAGAAGTTCGTTTAAAAAACGCATATTTTATCACAGCAACAAGTTGTGAAAAAGATGAAAATGGGGAAATTACTGTAATTCATTGTACATACGATCCATTAACAAAATCTGGAAGCGGAACAGAAGAAAGCAAACGAAAAGTAAAAGGAACATTGCATTGGGTTTCTATAAAACATGCAGTTAAAGCAGAAGTTAGAGCTTATGACAGATTATTTTTAGATGAAGCGCCAGACTCTCATAAAGACAAAGATTTTATGGAATTTGTAAATCCAAATTCATTAGAAAAAATTACGGCTTTTGTTGAACCAAGTTTGCAAACAGCAAAGATTGGAGAGCAATTTCAGTTTCAGCGTTTAGGCTATTTTAATGTTGATGATGATTCTACTTCAGAGAAATTGGTCTTTAATAAAACCGTTGGTTTAAGAGATAACTGGGCGAAGAAAAATTAATTTTCTTTCGTTTTATATCATAAAAAAAGACCGCAAGTTGCGGTCTTTCTTTTTTATATTTTATTATAATTAAAATGCTGTTTGACATAAAATTCCGCCCATTAAGGCTAATGTTACTGTCCAATATCCTGCATTAATCATTACATATTTAAAACTTTTCTTTTCAAACATTGCATTGGTTCCCATAATTGGTAAAGCAATTAATAATCCAATCATTGTTCCGTGTAAAGCTCCATGACCAAAAGTTCTAAAACGGTCTCCATAGGTAACCATGAAATCATTAAAATAAGCTAAATCTACTCCTGATAATGCGCTTTCACCTGATTTCATTAGGGTGGAAGAAACTCCAAATTGATGAATTACAAATGTTTGTAGAATAAATGCCATTAAAAAACTTAAGACATAACACAAACCGAAGATTAAAGCCATATTACCGCCTTCCATAGATTCTTTGGTAAAACCCACTTCTTTCATCCAAGCATTTTGAAAAAGCATTGGTCCATACCAAATAAAGCCCATCACTAAAGGCATTAATGCTGCAACAGCTATTGTTAAAAAATTAAATTCCATAATATTATATTGTTTTGGTTCTCTCAAATATAAGAAACAACTTTTTGATCTTGAATCCTTTAAAAACAAAAAAAGGCTAAAGCATGATGCTTTAGCCTTTTTAAAATTTAGTTGTTTTTCTATTTAATTTTCATTGATTTACCAATTGCTTCAAGTTCAAAAATAAAATCTCTTTTATTTACGGATGGTGCATATGTAAATCCTTCAAAAACAATTAATCTATTATTTTTTTTATCTACTACGGTATAGTTAATGAATGGCCCCGCCATAAAATCATTTTTAACCTCCCATTTTCCTCTCGTTTCAAAAGCTTGTTTTCCGTTTATTACGGTTTCTTTTGTTTGTGGTACAAATGCAGCTTCAGTAATCATAAACATTCCTTCTTTTGAGCCTGGAATGTATTTTTCTCCGATAACATTTCTATTTACAATAATATTGTTGTTAACATCTAAATCAAATTCTTCTGCTATAGGAACAGAATAGACTAAAATATTACTAACTCCATCACCTTGTGTAATTCCGCTCATTAAACGCTGTCTTAACCATAAAAAATCCCCTGTATCATCAACAGTTCTATAATCTGAAGGAATTGTAATGGACAGTCCAATTTTTTCTAACGTTTTATATTTAGAATCATCTAGTCTTTTATTGTTGAAACGCTCTTGTACTTGTTTAATATCAGAGTCTCTAAATATTCTAACAATTTCTTTTTTATGCTTTTTTAACTTTGCGTTTAAAGCCTCTTTATCTTTAGCGGTAACATAAATTATTGTTTGAGGTCTAGCATAAAAATCATTTTTAACAACAAATGATTCTTTTTCTGCCTTTTGAACAATTAATATATTTCTATATTTATTCATCATGCTCCCAAATCCTTTTGGAGCAATTTGTGTAACATTAAATGTAGTTTCTGGCTGTGGTAATCCAATAACTAATTTTCCTAAAAAAGTTCTTAAATTCTCACCAACTTCACTGTTCCAATCGCTTGCCTCAGTTACAACTAAAAGTTGATTCGATTTACCAACTGAACTACTTAAAACAAAAGTGTCTTTTGCGTCCTTACATGATGTTAAATAAAGCAATACTGCTAATATGGTCAGCCCTTTTTTCATTTGTGTCTATTTAATTATTTTTTCTGATAATGTTCTCTTCAAATACTATTCCATTTTTGAGAAAACGTTTCATTATTTGCTATAACCTTCTTGGAAAAATAGTAAGTCGTTGTCCAATTTTTAAATTATTGTTTCTAAGTCGATTCCATTTTTTAATTTGGCTTACACGAACTCCATATTTTTTAGCAATTTTACCCAGATAATCTCCACTTCTTACCTTGTATCTAATTCGTTGGTTTAAATCTAAGTATTTAGGCAAAGGTTTTTCTCTTTTTGCATTATCAGCATCGACCAAAGCATACAATTCTTTTTCTTTATCTAAATAATTAATTGTTGCATTTCTTGGAAGTGTAACTGCATAGTTTTTTCCTTTAACAAACGGAATGATATCTAACTTAAACTCTGGGTTTAAAAATTGCAACATTTCTGTTTCAATCCCTGTAACCTCTGTAATTTGATCAAATGAAACTGTTTTTTCAACCTGAATTGTGTCCGTTGCAAAATGGTAAATTGGTGGGTTATCAGGTGCCAAACCATGTTCCTTTGCGTATTTAAAAATATACAGTGTTGCATAAAAAGCAGGAACATAACCTGCAGTTTCTGTTGGTAAAAACTGCCGAATATTCCAATAGTTACGATATCCTCCCGAACGTTTTATCGCTTTAGAAACGTTTCCAGGTCCAGAGTTATACGCTGCTAACGCTAAATCCCAATCACCAAAAATATTGTACAAATCACTTAAATATTTACAAGCAGCAATGGTTGCTTTTATTGGGTCTTGACGCTCATCAACATAAGAATTTACATTTAACTTGTATTGTTTTCCTGTTAAATACATAAACTGCCACAAACCTCTTGCACCAACTCTAGATCTTGCTCTTGGATCTAATGTAGATTCTACAATTGCCAAGTATTTCATCTCTAACGGAACATCAAATTGATCTAAATATTTTTCAAACATCGGGAAGTAATATTCGGCTTTTGCCATCAGTCTTGGATAGTATCTGCTTCGATATTTTAGATACGAATTGATTACATTTTCTAAAATCGGGTTGTATTCAATAAAAAATGGAGACGTATTATCTAAATGTTTTAAGCGCTCTTTTAGAACACCTGTAGAAATATTTTTCTCTGGTTTTGTTTTCGCTTTTAAGCCTTTTATTACGTAATTTATGTTTGATGTTAATGGCGATCTGTATTGTGTTTCAACAACCAAACTGTCTATTAAAGACAAATCTTTATCGCTAAAAAAACCTTTCTTAAAATTGCTTCTTAAAGTATCGTTACTGATACTGTCTTTTTGGGTTTGTGCCAGCAACCCAATGGATAAAAAAAGAATTAAGAAAGTAACTTTTTTATATTTCATATTTAAAAATCTAATTCAACAACAATCGGACAATGATCTGAATGTTTTGCTTCTGGTAAAATATATGCTCTAGAAATGTTCTCTGTAATTGGTTCTGAAACCATTGCGTAATCTAAACGCCAACCTTTATTGTTTGCCCTAGAGTTTGCTCTATAGCTCCACCAAGAGAATTCTTGTTTTCCTGGATTTATATATCGAAAACTATCAACAAATCCATTATTGATAAACGCTCCAATCCAAGTTCTTTCTTCTGGTAAAAAGCCCGAAACACCTTTCATTTTTGGATTGTGAATATCAATTGCTTCATGACAAATATTATAATCTCCGCAGATGACCAAATTCGGAATATCCTTTTTTAAATTCGAAATGTATTCTTGAAATTCACTCATATAATTGAACTTAAAATTCAATCTTTCAGCGTTTGTTCCTGATGGAAGATATAAACTCATCACGGAAACCTCATCAAAGTCTACACGAAGGTTTCTGCCTTCAAAATCCATGGACTCAATTCCTGTTCCATATTCAATATGGTTTGGTTTTTCTTTACATAAAATCGCCACAGAAGAATACCCTTTTTTTTGTGCTGAAAACCAATAATGGTAAGGGTAACCAGCATTTTCAAACTCAGTTAAATCTAATTGCTCTTTATGCGCTTTAGTTTCTTGAATGCAGATTACATCTGGATTTGCAGATTGTAACCATTCTAAAAACCCTTTTTTTAAGGCAGCTCTAATTCCGTTTACGTTGTATGAGATTATTTTCATTTAATCTAAAATGATTGATTTCTTAAGAAATATCCAAGTTATCTGTTTGGTTTTTCCTGTTTGATTTTGTATAATTTTTTTTCTTGGCGAAATAATAAAAGCAACAAAACCAGATACAAAAGCCTTTAAATAAAATTCTTCCGTTTGATAAATTAGATCAAAAATCAACATAAAAAAAACGATTAATATTGGATATATTAACCAATATGTTTTCTTAAATAATTTCATAACTTATGCTTTACAATTTCATTTCAGGAATTTCACCATCAACAATTAAATTTCCTTCTGTAGCATTTTGTATTTCTTCAACAGAAACACCAGGGGCTCTTTCTAACAAATGAAAAGCACCCTCTTTTATTTCTAAAACAGCTAAGTTGGTAACTACTTTTTTTACACATCCAACACCTGTTAAAGGCAAAGAACATTGTTTTAACAACTTTGATTCTCCTTTTTTATTGGTGTGCATCATCGCAACAATAATGTTTTCTGCAGATGCAACTAAATCCATTGCGCCACCCATTCCTTTAACCATTCTTCCAGGAATTTTCCAATTGGCGATATCTCCGTTTGCAGCAACTTCCATTGCGCCTAAAACTGTTAATTGAACGTGTTGACCGCGAATCATTGCAAAACTCATTGCCGAATCAAATAAAGATCCGCCTTTTAAAATTGTAACCGTTTGTTTTCCTGCGTTTATTAAATCTGCATCTTCAGTTCCTTCAACCGGAAATGGCCCCATTCCAAGTAACCCGTTTTCTGACTGAAACTCAACATCAATTCCTTGTGGAATGTAATTTGCGACTAATGTAGGAATTCCAATTCCTAAATTCACATACCATTTATCTTGAAGTTCTTGTGCGATTCTTTGCGCTATTTGTTGTTTTGATAAAGCCATTTTCTTACGATTTAGGAGTTACGGTTCTTTGTTCAATTCTCTTTTCGTAGTCTTTCCCTTGAAAGATTCTTTGGATAAAAATTCCTGGTGTATGAATTTGATTTGGGTCTAATTCTCCAACCTCAACTAATTCCTCAACTTCTACAACAGTAGTTTTTCCTGCCATTGCCATCATCGGATTAAAATTACGCGCAGTTCCTTTAAAAATCAAGTTTCCTGCTGTATCTCCCTTCCAGGCTTTTACAAATGCAAATTGTGCATCAAACGCATGTTCTAATACGTACATTTTTCCATTAAACTCTCTTGTTTCCTTCCCTTCTGCAACTTCAGTTCCATAGCCTGCTGGCGTAAAAAAAGCAGGAATTCCTGCTCCGGTTGCTCTACAGCGTTCTGCTAATGTTCCTTGCGGAATTAAATCTACTTCTAATTCTCCTGATAACATTTGGCGTTCAAACTCATCGTTTTCTCCTACATAAGAAGAAATCATTTTTTTAATTTGACGTTTTTGTAATAATAATCCTAAACCAAAATCATCAACTCCGGCATTGTTAGAAATACACGTTAAATCTGTTATTCCCAAACTTACTAGTTCAGAAATGCTATTTTCTGGAATTCCACAAAGTCCGAAACCACCTAACATAAAAGTCATTCCGTTTTCAACTCCTTCAAGAGCTTCTTTTGCGTTTTTTACTACTTTATTTATCATTTTAAATATTATTAAAAGTCAATATCTCCCTTTTTAATCACTGGTTTTTCTTCTTCATCTTTATCAATCTTTTTAGTTGTATCGTTACAATCTAATCGTATTGAAATTGAGTTTTCAGGTTTTTCAAAATCTTCTTTACTGATATTTAAAGTTGGGTCATCATAACATTTTCTCATGAAAATTGCCCAAGTAGGTAAAGACATTGATGCGCCTTGACCTTTTCCAATTTTCTCAAAATGAATCGCATTGTCTTCTCCTCCAGTCCAAACTCCTGTTGCTAAATTAGGCACAACACCCATAAACCAGCCATCTGTATGGTTTTGAGTTGTTCCAGTTTTTCCTGCGATAGGATTGTTAAACCCGTAAGGATATCCAGTTACATAACCAGGTCTTTCCGAAGTTGTTCTTAATCTAATTCCAGATCCAGAAGTTGTTACTCCTTTTAATAAATCTAAAACAACATATGCAGACTCTTCACTTAAAACCTCTTGAGTTTCAGGTGTAAATTGCTTTAAAACTGTTCCGTTTTTATCTTCAATTCGAGTTATAATCATTGGGTCTACTCGTAAACCTTTGTTGGCAAACATTCCGTAAGCACTTACCATTTCGTATAAAGATAATTCAACTGTACCTAATGCAATTGCTGGTGTTTCAGGAATATTTCTTGTAATTCCTAGTGAAGAAGTTGCTAATCTTGAAACATTTTTAGGGCCAACCATATCTATTAATCTAGCTGACATGGTATTTACAGAACCCGCCAGTCCCTCTTTTAAATTTAAAACCCCTTTATATCTTAATGGGTTTACTCCAGAGTTTCTTGGTGTCCATGCTTTAGGATTGCCATACTTCCCTTCTTGAATTGTGTATTGAGAAATTGGAAATTCATCACAAGGAGATAATTTTAATTGATTAATTGCAGTTGCATACACAAATGGTTTAAAGGTTGAACCAACTTGTCTTTTTCCTTGTTCTACGTGATCATATTTAAAATGTTTGTTATTGATGCCACCTACCCAGGCTTTGATATGACCTGTTTGTGGTTCCATTGACATTAAACCAGAATGTAGAAAATATTTGTAATATTTTATGGAATCTTTTGGGGTCATCAACGTATCAATATCACCTTTCCAAGAAAATATTTTCATTTTTCTTTTTCGTAAAAAAGAAGCTTCGATTTCTTTTTCTGGAGTTTTTAATTTTTTCATTTCTCGCCAGCGATCAGAATTTTTCTTCGCCCTAGTTAAAATCATTTCAATTTGCTCAGGCTCAAGGTCGTAAAAAGGAGCGGTTTCATTTTCTTTTTGCTCTTTATTAAAATAGCTTTGCAAGTTCCCAACATGTTCTTTTACTGCTTCTTCAGCATATTTCTGCATACGAGAATCAATGGTAACATATACTTTTAATCCGTCAGCATAAATATCATATTCTTCTCCGTTTGCTTTTGGATTTGTTTTTACCCAACGCTTTAAATAATCTCTTAAATGTTCTCTAAAATATGTTGCATAACCATCACTATGACTTTCTGGAGTGTAATTAATTACTAGCGGTAATTGTTGTAATGAGTCTTTCTCTTGTGTGCTTAAAAAGCCATTTTTCTCCATTTGCTTAAAGACAACATTTCTTCTTGTAAGAGATTTATCTTTTGAAATACTTCTATTCGGATTGTACTGCCTTGGATTTTTTAACATCGCTACCAAAACAGCAGATTCTTCAATTTTTAATTCTAGGGGTTCTTTCCCAAAATAAATTCTTGATGCAGATCTAATTCCTGATGCGTTAAACAAGAAACCTTGTGTATTTAAGTACATTGCAATAATTTCATGCTTTGTATATTGTCTTTCTAATTTAATAGAAACAACCCACTCTTTTAATTTTTGACCAATTCTTTTAAAGGCATTTCCTGAGGCTCTTTTTGTAAATAGGTTTTTTGATAATTGTTGTGTAATTGTACTTGCTCCTCCGCCTTTTCCAAATTTTGAAATAGCTCTTGCCAAACCTCTAAAATCAATTCCAGAATGTTCGTAAAAACGTTCATCTTCTGTTGCAACTAGAGCTAATACTAAGTTTTCTGGTAACTCTTTAAATTTTATTGGAGTTCTATTTTCGTAAGCGAATTTCCCTAATGTTTTTCCATCTGCAGAAATGATTTCTGTTGCTAAATTGTTCTGGGGGTTTTCTAACTCTTCAAATGTTGGTAATGGTCCAAAAGCGCCCCATGATGCAGGGAAAAAAAGAAATAAAATTGACGCAAATCCGCCAATTACAATTCCCCAAAACCATCTTACATATTTTTTAAAACTTGTACTTTTTTCCTTAGACATTTTTAATTCTTTTCTATTCTAAATCCAACATCAGTAACTCCCTCTAAACTTTCTATTCCATTTATATCGCCACTTTTACGCATTGCTTGCGATATTGAAACTGAATATTCTCCTGAAGTTGGAAAAATCACATTCTCTTTATAAAATAATTTGTTTTCTTTTATTCCTGTAAGCCCATTTCCCAAAAAACGTCCAGAATTGTCGGTCATTTCATACTCTAACGTATCTACAATTTTCTTGCCATTTGGAAAGTTTAATGTTGTAATTAAAAACAAATTACTGTAATTGTATTTTTGATTGTTTCTAATATTTATAAACAACTCTTTTTTGTTGATTGTATCCTTAATTTCAAAAAGAAACGAGATGGCGTTTTCTTTTTCCCAAGAGTTATTAGAAATGGAAACAAAAGAATCATATTCTCTTTTAGAATCACAAGAAGTGATGCAAAAAGTAACAAAAACAAAGAGTATATAATTAATCTTGTTTGTTTTCATTTGGTTTGTTTCGGTTTCTATTTTTGTTTCTATTATTATTTCTAGGGTTTGGTTTTGTGTGTTGCTTTTTTTCAACTACAACATTTGCTCCTGCTGGTTTATTTTGATTCGGTTTATTTGCATTCTGGTTTTTAGCAACCGGCTTATTTTTATTTCGGTTTCGGTTGTTTTTTCTGCGTCCTTTTTTCTGTTTAGGAGCATCAAAACGCGTTAAACTATCTTGCCCAACTACATTTTCAAAATCAGCTTTAACCTCAACAACAGCATCAGATTCATAATCTTCTAACGGTGCAGCCTCTTCATTATTTTTATTCAACGCAATTATTTCGTTTACTTGTTCTAAAGTTAACTGAAACCACTTAAAACTATTGTCTTTATAAGTATACCAAAGTGCTTGTTTAAAGATGTCCATCTTTACAAAAACAGCATCACCGTTTTCGGTTTTTAAAACTTTTTCTTGCTTCGGAAACGCTTTTAAAGCGTCTAAATATGTGTCTAATTCAAAGTTTAAACAACATTTTAATTTACCACATTGACCAGCTAATTTTAACGGATTCAACGATAATTGCTGATAACGAGCTGCTGCTGTATTTACTTTTCTAAAATCTGTTAACCAGGTTGAACAACATAGTTCTCTTCCACATGATCCAACACCACCTAAGCGTGCAGCCTCTTGTCGTAAACCAACTTGTTTCATCTCTACTCTAATAGAAAATGCGCTTGCTAAATCTCTAATTAATTGTCTAAAATCTACACGTTCGTCTGCTGTATAATAAAACGTTGCTTTCTTTCCATCTCCTTGATATTCAATATCAGAAAGTTTCATTTTTAATCCTAAACGACCAATAATCTCTCTTCCTCTACGTTGTGTTTCTTGTTCTTTATCTCTATAAGATTGCCAAATATCTATATCTTTTTGTGAAGCTTTTCTGAAAATTTTCTTCACATCTTCGCTGTCTACAGAAACATTTCTTTTTTTCATTTGCACTTTTACCAATTCTCCACCTAAAGAAACTACACCAATATCGTGTCCTGGAGAACTTTCAACAGCAACTACATCGCCCATAGAAAGTGTTAAGTTTTCTGTGTTTTTAAAGAAATGTTTACGTCCGTTTTTAAATCGGATTTCATAAATATTAAAGGGTGCTTCTCCGCTTGGTAAAGTCATGTTAGATAACCAATCGAAAACTGCTAATTTACTTCCGCTTCCGCAAGATCCGCCAGTTCCACAATTTCCGTTGCTTTTACAACCATTTGGAACTCCGTCTTTTTTTGTTGAGCAACTAGTACAGCTCATAAAATGTATATATTTTTAAAAAACATTTATGCGTTTGTTGCACTTGTGTTTTTATTTGGTTCTTAAATAATTTTGAAAAATCAATTTGTAGTTGATTAATCTGTAAATATACGCATTCTCAAAGAATGATAAAATGGTTTTTTACACATAAAAAAAGCTCCAAAATTGGAGCTTTTTTTTACTTATCTTTTCTGTTTAATTTTTAAACTTCAACACTTCAGATCTTCCTTTTTTAAATATTTTATTGCTATTTCCCTTTCCTTTTCTTAGCTCTTTTTGAACTTCAAAAGGCAATGCCGCAACATCTTTACATTCATCAGAACAACACGTATTCATTTTTTCTTGACATGATTTACATTGGATAAATAATAAATGACACGCTTCGTTTTCGCAATTTACATGTTCATCACAAGCTTCTCCGCATTGATGACAGTTAGAAATTACATCATCAGAAATACGTTCTGACCTTCTGTGATCAAACACAAAATTCTTTCCTAAAAACTTGTTTTCAATTCCTTCTGATTTTACTTGACGTGTATATTCTATAATTCCACCTTCTAACTGAAAAACATTTTTAAACCCTTTGTGTTTGTAATACGCAGACGCTTTTTCACAACGAATTCCGCCGGTACAATACATCAATAAATTTTTATCTTCTTTATTGTCCTTTAAATCTTCTTCAATAATATCTAACGAATCTCTAAACGTATCAACATCTGGAGTTACAGCGCCATCAAAATGCCCGATTTCGCTTTCGTAATGATTTCGCATATCCACACAAACCGTACTTGGATTTGCCAACATTTCGTTGAATTCTTTTGCATTTAAATGCACTCCTTTATCAGTAACATCAAACGTTTCATCGTTTAAACCATCAGCAACAATTTTGTTACGAACTTTTACTTTCAGTTTTAAAAACGATTTATTGTCTTGCTCAACCGCAACATTTAACCGAATATCTTTCAAAAAAGAAATCGCATCTAATTGTTTTTTTAATTGCAGAAAATTTTCTGCAGGAACAGACATTTGTGCGTTGATTCCTTCAAAAGAAACATATATTCTTCCTAGAACTTCTAATTCGTTCCATTCAATAAATAATTTATCTCTAAAGATTTGTGGGTTTTCTATCTTGAAGTATTGATAGAATGAAATTGTTAAACGATCCTTTCCGGCTTCGTCAATTAATGCAGCGCGTTCTTTTGCGCTTAACTTGTTGTACAGTTGCATGCTATACTTTTTTAGTTAGACAAAATAAATTGATTCTCTTTGAATCAAATAATTATACAAAATTACCATTTTTTAAGAAAAACACATACATTTTACGTTTAAAACTTAACAATTCTCTTTTTCTTGAAAAATTTTAAACAAGCTAGTAACTTATCTTTAATTTAAAATACAAGTAATTGCTTTTTTCGTAATCTTTGCAACATCAAAAATGATATAAAATGAAAATTGCTGTTGTTGGCGCTACCGGAATGGTAGGAAACGTAATGTTAAAAGTATTGGAGGAAAGAAATTTTCCAATTACAGAATTGATTCCTGTTGCTTCTGAGCGTTCTGTTGGAAAGAAAATTTCTTATAACGGAACTGATTATTCAGTTGTGAATTTAGCAACTGCTGTTGAAATGAAACCAGATATCGCTTTGTTTTCTGCTGGAGGAGAAACTTCGTTAGAATGGGCTCCAAAATTTGCTGCAATTGGCACAACTGTTATCGATAATTCTTCAGCTTGGAGAATGCATGAAAATCATAAATTAGTCGTTCCGGAAATTAATGGTGATGTATTAACTGTTGATGATAAAATTATTTCAAATCCAAATTGTTCTACGATTCAATTAGTGATGGCCTTAGCGCCTTTGCATAAAAAATACAACATGAAACGTGTCGTGATTTCTACGTATCAATCTGTTTCTGGAACGGGCGTAAAAGCGGTGCAACAACTAGATAATGAAGAAGCAGGAATTAATGGCGAAATGGCGTATCCACATAAAATTGGAAGAAATGCATTGCCACATTGTGATGTTTTTTTAGAAAATGGCTATACCAAAGAAGAAATGAAATTGGTAAAAGAACCAAAGAAAATTTTACGAGATGCTAGTTTTTCAGTAACTGCAACCGCGGTAAGAATTCCAACTGCTGGAGGACATTCTGAGGCTGTAAATGTGCAGTTTCATAATGATTTTGATTTGACAAAAGTTCGTCAAATTTTAAGCGAAACAGACGGAATTATCGTTCAAGATGATGTTGCAAATAATATATATCCGATGCCAATAACTGCGCATAATAAAGATGAAGTTTTTGTAGGAAGGATCAGAAGAGACGAATCTCAAGAAAACACCTTAAATTTATGGATTGTTTCTGATAATCTTAGAAAAGGAGCAGCAACAAATACAATTCAAATTGCTGAATATTTAGTTGCTAATAATTTGGTAAAAGCGTAATGTCATTCTCGCGAAAGCGGGAATCCAAACTTAGTATTTTACAATTTTTTAATTAGTATGGATTCCCTTTTTCAAGGGAATGACAAAATTAACGTTTTGGTTCAAAAAAACTAAAAATCCTGAGAAGTTTCTCGGGATCTTTTTATTTCGTTACTTCTAAGACGTCAGCTATAATCTTTTCTAATTGTGCTTTTGGTAAAGCACCGTTTGCCATTTGCGGATCTCCTTCTTTTGGACAAAACAACATTGACGGAATACTTCTTATTCCGAATGCTGCTGATAATTCTTGTTCTGCCTCTGTGTCAACTTTATAAATATTGATTTTATCACCGTATTCTTCACTTAATTGCTCCAAAATTGGCGCTATCGTTTTACAAGGCCCACACCAGTCTGCATAAAAATCTATAATTGCCGGAACTTCTCCTTCAAATTCCCATTCTTTGTTTTCTTCAAAATTAAAAACTTTTTCTAAAAAAGTCTCTTTTGTTAAATTTTCTGTCATCTAAATATTATTTATTATGCAAAGTTAGACGAATTTAATAAAGATTGATTACAGTTTGTGTTGCGAAAAAAATTTGTTGATACATACTTGTTGGCATGGTTATTGGCTAAAAATTTAACATTCAAAAAAAATGAAAAATGAAACAAATAAAAACGACTCTATTCTTTTTTACAATACTTTTTTCAATAATCAGCTGTAATAATACTGATGATGAGTTCGGTATTTATAATGGTGATATAATCTTTTCAACACAAAAACAGATTGATGACTTTGGTGAAAATAATTACACAAAAGTTACTGGAAGTGTTACTATTGGTGATAGATCTGTTGCACCTACCTCAGAAATCAATAATTTAAATGGGTTGAGTAAACTTGTTAATATTGATAAAGATTTATATATCACTAACAATAAAGAGTTAAGTAATCTTGAAGGGTTAAACAACCTGGTTTCTATTAAAGACGTTTTTTTATAGAAAACAATGAAAGCCTAATAAATGTTAATCAATTAAATAACCTTTCTTCTATTGGTAGTTTAGTAATTAAAAATAATAACATTTTAAATAACATTAACGGTTTTAACAACCTCTTTATAGTTAAAAACGATATTCATATTGTATTAAATAATTCTTTAACTAATATTGACGGATTAAATAATTTATCTAGTATTTCGGGTAGTATTTTTATTACTAAAAATAATTCTTTAAGTAATATCGATGGATTAAGTAATATTAGACTGGTTAATAAAGAGTTATCAATTAATGACAATAATGCTTTACTAGAAATTAATGGTTTAAATAATATTGTATCTATAGGTAGTTCTCTAATTATTAATAACAATAAAATATTATCTAATATAACCGGTTTAAGTAAACTGTCTACTATAGGAGTAAATCTATTAATTGAAAATAATCCAGTTATTACAAACCTAAATGGGTTAAGCAATCTATCAACAGTTAACAGTATAGATGTTAAGAATAACTTAGCTTTAAATAATCTATGTGCTGTTCAACCTATGATTGTCAATACTAAGATAAGTTTTTCATTCAGTGGAAATGGCTATAATCCTTTTCCACAAAAATTTATTGATGGAGATTGCAGTAAATAGTTTTTAGGGTTTACCAAAATCGCTTAAAAAGAAAATAGAATTTAAGTTTTATACTAATGATTATTTTAAAACCGATGCTTTCGTATCGGTTTTTTGACTTAAAAAAAACCTTCTTGTATCGTCGGAAACTATTTAAATTATACATTTGTAAAATGCTTTCTGTAAATAATATTTCTCATCAATATCAAAAAGATAAACCTATTTTAAAAAACATAAACTTTCAACTTAAAAAAGGAGAACATTTATGTGTAATGGGAGAAAGTGGTTGTGGGAAATCTACTCTTTTAAAAGCTATTTATGGTTTATTAGATGTAAATAAAGGTTCAATTTTTTGGGATGATATTCAAATTTTAGGACCAAAAGAACATTTGGTTCCTGGAATGGATTTTATAAAACATGTTGCACAAGATTTTGATTTGATGCCTTTTACTTCAGTTTCAGAAAATATAAAAAAATTCTTGTCAAGGTTTTATCCAGAAGAAAGCGAAAAAAGAACGCAAGAATTGCTAGAGGTTATAGAAATGACTGAGTTTGCTGAGGTTTTGGTAAAAACTTTAAGTGGTGGACAGCAACAACGTGTGGCTATTGCACGGGCATTGGCAAAAGAGCCGGAATTAATTTTATTAGATGAGCCTTTTAGTCAGATAGATAACTTTAAGAAAAACACACTTAAGAGAAAGCTTTTTAGTTTTTTAAAAGAAAAAAACATTGCCTGTATTGTTGCTACGCACGATGGTAATGACGCCTTGTCTTTTGCAGATAAAATGATTGTGATTCAAAATAGCACCATCTTAGAAAAAGGGATTCCAAAAGAGATTTATAATGCGCCTAAAAACACGTATATCGCTTCTTTGTTTGATGATGTCAATGAGATCGTAATCAATAACCATACTTTATTATTATATCCGCATCAAATTAAAATTGTTGCAAATTCTGATTTAAAAGCAACTGTTTTAAATACATATTTTAAAGGTTCTTATTGGCTAATTGAAGCTGAATTGGGCGGGCTTAAATTATTTATAAATCACACCTCAGAACTTAGAAAAAGAAAAACAATTTTCTTAAAGCTAACTAATAGTTAAAATTTTTATCTCTTTTCCATTAAACAAGAGCTCCTCCTTTTCCTTCATTCCAAGCAATGTTTTACCTATTGGAGAAGATACAGAAACCGCAAAATAGTCTTGGTCATCTACAATCAGTTTCCCTGCGCTTATGCTTAAAAAGTAGCTTGCTTTATCGGTTTTCACAATACTTCCTAAATGTGCAATAGTTGACGTTTTAGTAATATCTATTTTATCCAACGTTTCTTTCATTTGAAGAACTCCTTGAAGTTGCTGGCCCGCTTTTTCCATTTCTAATTGCAACATTGCGCGACCCGTTTCGTGTTTATCGCCAGCAGAACTTTTTGTTTCTGATTGCAAGGCTTTTTGATTGGATGTTATAATTTCTTGCACGGTTTGCAAGCGCTTATTTGCAAACGTTTCACATTGGGTATAAAGTGCTATTTTAATATTCATCTTCTATCATAAAAGCAAAAGCGCCATAGTTTCCATGATGGGATATGGAACAAGAGTTTGTGAGTAATTTATCTTTATGAAAATACAAAGGAGCTCCTATTGGAGTTTTTCTTTGTATAATTTCTTTATATGAAATCCCTGTTTCTTCTTCGAGTTTTATCTTAATGTCTAAATCAATTGTTTTTGGTGAACCAATAGATGAAAAAACGCTTGTTTCTTTCTGAGTATCAGTTGCAATCGTATACACATATGACCTATCAAAAAAAGTTGTCGTATAAAACTCATTTCCCTCAAAACAAACAATTCCTTCGTGTTCTGAAATCAATTTACAAACAAATTTTTGAGGAGCAAAAAACCGTTTTTCATACTGTTGGGTATAACATTTATAAGCTGCTTCTTTCATGCTCCAAAACAGCCAAACACGTAAAAAAGAGTTCTTCGCTTCTAAAATATTGTGCTGTTCTTTTAAAGAAAATTGTTTCTCCAAAAAACCCTTTCGTTGCCAATTACTTTGAGTCTCGGCTAACTGTAAATCAACAACATCATTACCGATCATTCAGAAGACTGCTTTTCTTTAATGATTTCTACTACGGATTTTATGGTCAACATTTTATCCATAGAATCGTTGTCAATTATGATGTTGAACTCATCCTCAACATCCAATACAATATCGACCAAATTTGCTGAATTTATTTCTAAGTCATTCATAAAATCGGTGTCTTCTGATATGTTTTTAAACCCTTCTTCATTTTGAATATAAGGCTTTACAATTGTCGATAACTTTATGATTATTTCTTCTTTTGTCATTTTATTCAATATATTTTTTAAAGATAATACAAGCATTTACATCACCAAAGCCAAAACTTGCTTTTGCTAATATTTGTATCTCTTTTTTAATCATTCTTCTTGGTATTTTTTCCTCAGAGATTAAATCTAAAATTTCAGGATGTACATCAACACAGTTAATATTTGGGAAAACAAATTGCTCTTTAATTTGTATAACAGACGCAACAGATTCAATAGCCCCTGATGCAGCTAAACAATGCCCTACTTGTGACTTTAATGAATTTATTAATGGAAAATTATTTCCTTTTCTTTGTAATGCTTTTGTCCAGTTTTCTATTTCTAGGCTGTCTTTAGATGTCGCTGTTAAATGCCCATTGATCAGATCAATTTCATTTGGAGAAATAGAAGCGTCTAAAATTGCGTCAGTAATACATTTCTGAACAGCTTCTTTGTTTGACGCTGTTAAAGTGCCGCCATTTCTTTGCCCACCCGAGTTTATATTTCCTCCTAAAACCTCTGCATAAATGGTGGCTTTTCTTTCTAAAGCGCTTTCTAAAGACTCTAAAACTAAAGCACCTGCTCCACTTCCTGGAACAAACCCCGAAGCTGTTGCACTCATGGGTCTTGATCCTTTTTCTGGTGTTTCATTGTGTTTATAAGTCATCACACGCATTGCGTCAAAACCACCCCAAGTATACAAACTACTATCACTAGAACTTCCGACTAACATTCGTTTTGTTTTTCCGTTTTTAATGCGTTCAAAAGCCATTAACAAGGCTTCTGTTCCTGTCGTACAAGCTGATGAATTTGTCGTGACCTGATTACCCAGCCCTAGAATTCCGCCTAGGTATGCAGAAATTCCGCTCGCCATGGTTTGAACTACAGAAGTACTTCCCAAGCGCCGTACTTGTTGGTCGTCAATTTTGTAAATGGCTTCTCTAAATTTTTCAATTCCAGAGGTTCCAGCACCAAAAATTAAACCTGAATCGTAATCCAAACTTGACTTTTGGTCTACAGAAAAACCTGCGTCTTTCCATGCGTCAATTCCCGCTATACAACCATATAAAATTGATGTACTGTTAAATCCACGTAATTGCAAAGGGGTTAAATATTCGAGTTTTTTCTCTTCTGAAACATCTGGAATTCCTCCAATACAACAGGAAAAGCCTTTCTCTTTTAAATTTTGATGAAAAGTAATTCCAGATTTACCAGATTTGATGGCGTTTGTGAAGTTTTTTAGTCCAACACCATTTGGTGCTACAACACCTAAACCTGTAATTACGACTCTTTTTTTCATGTTATTTAAGTATGATCATTCCTGAAATTGTACCTCTGCAAACAAGCTCGTTCTTCGAATTTGTCATTTTTACGTTGCATTTTAGTTTATTGAATCTAAAATACACTTTTTCAGAAGTAACAGTTACTGCTTCGTTTGGGAGAATCGGTAAATAAAAATCAATATTATTTGATGTTAATGCAACATGTGGTTTTATTTCTTGGGTTGATATTTCATCTTTTAATAAAAAAATCCCCAAACAAACTAATCCTATCTGAGCCATTGTTTCTGTTAGAATAACTCCTGGTGTAATTGGATTTTCCTTAAAGTGACCTTCATAAAAAAATTCGTTTTTTTTGAATGTATAATTTCCTAAAACTCCATTTTCAGAGATTTCAATCAAATTATCAACAAATAAAAAAGGTTTTGAATAAGGTAGTTTATTTATAATATCTTCTTGATTCATTTTAGCTGTTTTTACCACTCTAACAATATTCTTTGTGCAGAAAACCCTGGCCCAAAACTTAACATTAAACCTCTTTCTCCTTTCGCTGGTTTTCTGTTCATAAATCGTTCTAAAACATACAATACTGTTGCACTTGACATATTTCCGTACAGCCTTAAAACTTCTTTTGTGTCCTCAATGTTTTTACCTAAGTCACCAAATAAATCTTCTACCGTTTGTACAATTTTTTTTCCTCCGGGATGAAAAATTAAATGGTTAATGTCATTAATTGTTAAATTGTTGTTTTCTAAAAAAGGATAAATTATTGCTGGAAAATGCTCGGAAATTTTTTGCGGAACTTCTTTATCTAAAATCATTTGTAATCCAGAATTCACTAGATTAAAACCCATCATTTTTGTTGCATCATAAAAGTGATACATCGCCTCGTCTATTATTTCTGGACCCTTATCTTCTTGATTTGAAGACAGAATTACTGCAGATGCACCATCGCCAAAAATGGCCGCACTAACAATATTTGTCATGGAAAAATCATCTAATTGAAAAGTAGCTGTTGGTGCTTCTACCGCAACCACTGCCGCTCTTTTATTTGGGTTAGATTTTAAAAAATTTTTTGCATAAATAATGCCTGAAACACCAGCTGCACAGCCCATTTCTGTGACAGGTAAACGCACAATATCTTGTTTCATACCTAACGAATTAATCAAATAGGCGTCTACAGACGGAATCATAATTCCTGTACAACTAACGGTAATTATATAATCGATCTCTGTTGCTAGTAAATTCGCTTTTTCTAACGATTTTTGAAGTGATTTTTCTGCTAGCTGTATAACTTCCCTTGTGTATATGTCATTTTTTTCTTCAAAAGAAGTCGCTGTAAAAACCTCTTCAGGATCCATAATTGAATACCGTTTATCAACAGCTGCTCCTTCAAAAAGTTTAATTACCTTTCTTTGAAAACGGGCATCTTGACCTTGCATCCAAAGCTTTACGAAAGGTATAATATCATTTGTTTCTCTGAAGTACTTAGGTAACTGTTTTGCTACTGATGTTATTTTTACTGCCATTTATTTCTGAATTATCCACCGCCAACGAAAAGCCCATTTCCAAGAAATTTGTGGCTTTACATTTACTTTATGTGAAATTATTTCTAAATCTTTTCGTTTAAATCCTCTTAGTACAGAGATTAATCCATCATGAATTATCATTTTATTACCTATAAAAACCGCTAATAATTTAAATAAATAATACGCTAATTTATGTCTGTGCAAGTCGTTTACAATAATTGCTTTTTTAGTGTGCTTTAAAGTATCTTCTAAAAAAGAAATTAAAGGTTTTTCTTCAAAATGATGCAAAAAAAGAGTGGCTATTACCACATCAAATTGTCGTTCTTTAAATTCATCAGAAAAGATATCTTCTGCAATAAAAGAAAGCTCTTTGAACTCTGTTGAAAGTTCATCGGCGTATTCAATTGCTGTTGGATTTGCATCCACCCCTAATAATTTAAATTTATAGCCGTTCTTTCTTCCAAATTTGGCAACATCTCGTAAAATATCTCCATGCCCACAACCAATATCAACGATAACAATCTCCTGGTCTTTTGGTTGGTTTTTTAACACCTTTTTTAACGAATTTATAGTTACTAAATTACCTCCTAACCATCTATTTATGTTTTCTAATTTATCTAAAACGTCACGCAATAAATCACCGCCAATAGAGAAATCATCCATCATTTCTTTTTGGTTAGAACGTTTTGATGTGTCTACTAAAACTGGCATTATATTTTCATTGGTTTTCCGTGTGTAAATTTTATAATTATTGGCAACAAAAAAGGCAGTCTCTTTAAAATTTGTAAAAGAGCGGCGGCGGTTTTATCTTTTCGAAACAACATCGCAATAAAATGGCCTACTTTTAAACGCAAATTAAATTTTTTATTCCATTGTCTAATATATTGTTTTTCTAGGGTTTTTCTGGTGGTAATTTCTTCATTTAAGTATTTCAAAATAAGTTTAGATGCCATTTGTGCAGATTGAATTGCCATACTCATACCGTTTCCACAAAGTGGATGAATCATTCCTGCAGCATCACCACACATTATAATATGGTTTTCTATAGGTTTTTTTGTTTCAAAAGATATTTGACTAATCGTTAAAGGGCTTTCAAAAATCGCTTCAGAGTTTTTAAAAATCTCTTTTAAAAAAGTATTTTTAAAAACAACCTGTTCTTGAAAATCATGAATGTTTTTATATTTTTTGAAGGATGAAAAATCTGTTATATAGCATAAATTAATTGCATTATTTTCAACCTTAGAAACACCACAATAACCACCTTTAAAATTATGAAGCGCTACTACATTTTCTTTAAAACTTCCTTTTACATGAATTTTAACACCTAAATACGGTGATTTTTTTTGAATAAAATCACGGTTCATTTTTACATCTAATAAACTGCGTTTACCAAAAGCTCCAATAGAAATTTTTGAAGTAAAAAAACCATTCTCTTTTGTTTCTACTTTAAAGGTGTCTTTTAAAAAATTAACGTTTAAAACAGAATCTTGTAAAATAATGACCCCATTTTCTTTGGCTTTTTCTGCCAAAATAGCATCTAATTTGTGTCTTGAAATCCCGAATCCTCCTAAAGGTAGTTTCGCGGAAATTAACTTATTGCTTATTGTTGACAATTGAAAGTTTTCGATTTTTACAGCGCCAAAATGAAATGGGTTTATAGCTAAGTACTCAAAATAAGGTAAAACTTCGTTAGAAATATATTCGCCACAAACTTTGTGTTTTGGATAGCTGTTTTTTTCTATTAGTAAAACTTTTTTGCTGAATTTTGATAAATGAATTGCACTACATAAGCCAGCTAATCCTCCTCCAATAATTATGACATCAAAAGTTGTTCTTTTTTTATTCATCTAATAGTTCTGCCAATTCTTTTCCAACCAAGCTACCAATAGCTACTCCCATTCCTCCTAAACGAACACCACAAAAAACATTGTTAAAAAGTTGTTTTACAATTGCTTTTTTCTGATTTCCAACACCCATAATTCCGCTCCAAGAATGTTCAATTTCAAAAGGTGTGTTTGGTAAGATTGTTTCTTTTAAAATTGTTTTTAAAGAGTTTTGTATGATTTCTGTTTTACCAAATTCTGTTGTTTCTTCGGTAATAAAATCTAAGTTTCTTCCACCACCAAATAAGATTCTATTATCAATATTTCTGAAGTAATAATAGCCTTTGTCTAAATGAAATGTTCCTTTAATGTGTAACTTTTTTATCGGTTTTGTAATGATTACTTGCGCTCTAGCAGGTTGAACATCTTCTTTTAATAATTGTGTTGCAAAACCATTTGTTGCAACAAAAAGTTTGTTTGTATTAAACTCTATTTGATTGGTTTTTACAGAAATAGATTCACTGTTCTCTTCAAAGTTTTCTACAGAAACATTATTTAGAATCTTGATCCCTGCTTTTTGAACTTTTAAAAGTAATTCAGAAACCATTTTTCCTGTGTCAATTTGTCCTTCAAATTTATTTACAGCATAATTAGGTTCAATATTCTTAAAGTTAAAAGTGTTTTCAGAAATTGAAAAAACATTCCCTTTAAAAATTGGTTTTAATAGTGAGTTTATTTCTTCTTTGCGAGATAAACACTCATTATAAAAATTGTTATCATTAAACAACTCAAAACCCTTATTTTGTTGAAAACCGATGTTTTTATCACCTAAATTTTGACGCAATAACTGTAACCCTTCCCAACGTTTTTTCACCAAATTAAAAACCTCTTCTTCTGTATGAGACTTCAAATCATCAATGATTTCAGATAAACTTCCAAAGCAAGCAAAGCCTGCATTTTTAGAACTTGCTCCTTGTGGTAGCATTCCTTTTTCTAAAATTAAAACATTCGCTTTTGGATGCTTCTTTTTAAGCTCTAGCGCACAGCTTAAACCCACAATGCCACTTCCAACAATTGTGAAATCTACATTGCTAAACCATTCTTTTAATTCCCAATAACTAAAGTTCATTTTACTAAATATTTTTCTCGAAACACAAACTATTAACTACGTCTTCATATTGTCCGTAATTGGTTTTCATTAAGTTGTAGTTCATTTTAGAGTATAACCTTACAGCTTCAACTTGTCTTTCTCCCGTTTCCAAAAGGCACTTTTTATAATGCTTTTCTTTTGCCCAACTTTCTAAATTACTCAAAATTTCTACAGCGATTCCTTTTCCTCTAAAACCATCAGAAACAAACATTCTTTTGATTTCCATTGCATCTGAGTTAAAATGTTTTATGGCACCACAACCAACAGGTTTATCAGAAATATAAGCCACAACTACATATTTAATTACATCGATATTGTTAAACTGATTATAAAAATCATGATCTGCTCCATCGGTAATTTTTAAATACGCGTCAAGTTCTTTTACCAATTTGATGAAATCTGAGTTCTCTGAATTTGTTCTTTTTATTTCTAGTTTCATTTAATTTGGTTTCAGCTCCGCTCAACCATATATTTATTTATAACGCTTAAAGATGCTATGCGTCAAAAATCAAATTTTAGTTGTACTAAAACTGGAGTTGTTTTTTCTGTGTTTAAGTTTCCGAAAGATAAACCTAATAATCGAACTGAGTTTTTAAGCTTTTCCTGGAATAATAATTCTTTAACTATCGGAAAAAAATTTTCTTTTTTTTGCATAAAAAAAGCAACTGTTTTACTTCTTGTTTGCTGTGTAAAGTCAGAATATTTTATCTTTAAAGTAATTGTTTTTCCTTTGGTGTCAGATTTTTTCATTCTTCTTTCAAGCTCAATTGCAATCTTCTCTAACCGCTCTAACATAAAAATTTCTGAAGAAATGTTTTCGTTAAAAGTACGCTCTGCTGCAATTGATTTTTGAACACGATTTGCTTTCACTTCGCTATTGTGAACTCCTCTTACAATATGATAATAATGGCCGCCAGATTTGCCAAATAAAGAGGTTAATTCTTCTTGAGGTTTTTGTTTTAAATCGTTGCCATTAAAAATTCCGTGATTGTGCATTTTTGCAGCTGTCACTTTTCCGATTCCGTAAAACTTATTAATTGATAATTCTTCTAAAAAAGAAATAACCTCTTCTGGGTTGATCGTTTTTTGCCCGTTTGGTTTGTTGATATCCGAAGCTACTTTTGCAATAAATTTGTTGATGGAAATCCCTGCAGATGCGCGCAGCTCTAATTTTTCCCAAATACGCTGTCTAATTTCTTGAGCAATTAAACTTGCAGATGGGTTTCCTTTTTTGTTCTCGGTAACATCTAAATAGGCTTCGTCTAGCGAAAGTGGTTCCACCAAATCTGTATAGTCATAAAAAATAGCTCTAATTTTTTTTGAAATTTCTTTGTATCTAGAAAATCGTGGCGGCACAAAGATTAAATGCGGGCATTTTTGTTTTGCCAACACACCGCTCATTGCAGAACGGACTCCAAATTTACGTGCCTCATAACTTGCCGCAGAAACAACTCCGCGAATTTCATTTCCACCAACCGCTAATGGCTTTCCTCTTAAATCTGGATTATCTAATTGTTCTACAGATGCATAAAATGCATCCATATCTACATGAATAATTTTCCGAAAAGGTGGTTGTAATTCCATCTTTCGAAAATACGGAATTTGATTGTGTTTTTATTTCAAAAAGTCAATACAAATTTGTGTTACTATTTTTAATTCTTTAGATAATTCTTTTTTCTCCCAAGGATGAGAAACATTAAAGACATGATTTGCTTTTTTAATAATTCTAAACTGACTTTTTGAACTCCAAGAATGTAGTTTTTTGCCTTCTTCAATAAAAACAGACGTATCATTATCTCCGTGAATAATCAAGTACGGGATTACTAAATTAGAAACAGCTCTTTGAATATTTAAACGTTTTTCGTTTTGTTTAAAATCTTCATAAAACTGATAAAAATGTGGCATTTGCTGTTTGGTTCTTCCGTTTAAAACATATTTTACGCCATCGTTTTTCCATTGCTCTAAACCATCTGAAGTTGCTGTTCTTTTTCCAAAATCACATACACCTGCTAAACTAATTACCTTTTTTATTCGATTATTTTCTTCTGATTTGATGGTTACAATTCCTCCAGCTCTACTATGACCGATTAAAGAAATATTTTCTAAATCGATTTCGTTTTTATATTCGGAAGTGGAAGAAACCCAGGCAATAACAGATTCTAAATCATCTAATTCTTTGGTGTAATTGTTATTCCCAAAAGCTTCTAAATCTGGAAAATCTATGGGTTCGTCTAAAGTTCCGCCATTGTGAGAAAAGTTAAATTTTATAAAGAAAAATTCTGCTTTAGCAAATGCTTCTGCCATCATATTCCAAGCGCCCCAATCTTTAAAACCTTTATAACCATGACAAAAAATTACAACTGGTTTAGGTTGCTTGGTTTCTTTGAAAAAAACATCCGTTACAATTGGTTTTTGGTATTTTCCGTCAACAGTAAAATTCTTAATTATTTTCATTCTTTATCCGTTTAAAAAAACATTTTTAATCAACATAAAAACTGCCACCAAACCTGTTATTAAGCTTAAAATCAAACTAATATCTTTCGTTAACTTTCCTGTTTTTTTCTGAACATAACCTGCGTGTTTCCCGTATAAAAACAAAATGAAATAGGTGCCAATTGTAGAACCAATAATAAAAAGAGCAATCGATAAACGATCAAAACTCATCAAATCAAACATCTCTAAAGTTGCCGTTATTCCGCAGAAAAAAGGAATGGAGAACATGTTTAGCATCGACAATAAAACTCCTGATAAAAACGAATTTCCTTTTCTGTCTTTACTTGCTTTTACTTCTTGTCTTTGTTTTTTAGATTGAATGAAAAAGTAAATAGATAATAAGATAAAAATAACCATTCCTACTTTTTCTATGCTTTCTAAAAAGTTTGGGTTTTCAGAAATATATTTCGTTAAGATAATTGCAATATAAGCTTGCGCGCTAACAACCAAAGAAACGCCAAGAGAATATAAATAGGATTCTCTTTTATTTTTCTCTAAACTAATTTTTAACGCTGTCATATTTAACATGCTTGGAGTAATAGAGCCTGTAAACGAAAAAAAGAATCCGAAAATAAAATGTAAAAGAATACTCATAATTTATAAAGATAAAACAAAAAAGCGCATCAATATTTGATGCGCTTTTTATATTGTATTGATTTGGTATTTAAACCACACCTTGATCTAACATTGCATCTGCAACTTTTACGAAACCAGCAACATTTGCTCCTTTTACGTAATCTACAAATCCATCAGCTTGCGTTCCATATTCAACACAAGAAGCGTGAATATCGTTCATAATTTGATGTAATTTTGCGTCAACTTCTTCTCTTGTCCAGTTGTAACGTAATGAGTTTTGGCTCATTTCTAAACCAGAAGTTGCAACTCCACCAGCATTTGATGCTTTTCCTGGAGCGAATAATATTTTAGCGTCCATAAAAGCTTCAACAGCTTCTGGTGTAGATGGCATATTTGCTCCTTCAGAAACACATATACATCCATTTGCTAACAATCCTTTTGCTTCTTCACCGTTTAACTCATTTTGAGTTGCACATGGTAAAGCTACATCACATTTAATTCCCCAAGGTCTTTCACCGGCAAAGAATTTTGCATTTGGATATTTTGCTACATATTCGTTGATTCTTCCTCTACGAACATTTTTAATCTCCATAACGTGTGCTAATTTCTCCGCGTCAATTCCGTCTGCATCATAAATATATCCTGAAGAATCTGACATAGAAACTACTTTTCCACCAAACTCAGTTGCTTTTTCAGTAGCATATTGTGCAACATTTCCAGATCCAGAAACAACTACTGTTTTTCCTTCAAAAGAATTTCCGTTTGCTTTTAACATATTTTGCGCAAAATATACGTTTCCGTAACCAGTTGCTTCTGGTCTAATTAAAGAACCTCCCCAACTTGCACCTTTTCCTGTTAAAACACCAACAAACTCGTTGCGTAATTTTTTATATTGACCGAACATAAATCCGATTTCTCTTCCTCCAACACCAATATCTCCAGCAGGAACATCTGTGTTTGCTCCAATATGACGGAATAATTCTGACATAAAAGCTTGACAAAACGCCATTACTTCTCTGTCTGATTTTCCTTTTGGATTAAAATCTGATCCTCCTTTTCCTCCACCCATTGGTAAAGTTGTTAAAGAGTTTTTGAAAACTTGTTCAAACCCTAAGAATTTTAAGATTGATAAGTTTACAGATGGATGAAAACGTAATCCTCCTTTGTAGGGTCCAATCGCTGAATTAAATTCAACTCTATAACCTCTATTTACTTGTGTTTCTCCTTTATCATCAACCCAAGGAACTCTAAACATTAGGGTTCTTTCTGGTTCAACCATTCTTTCTAACAATTTTTTTCCTTGATATTTAGGATTGTTTTCAATAAATGGAATTACCGTTTCTGCAACTTCGTGTACGGCCTGTAAAAATTCTGGTTCATTTGCATTACGCTCATTCACGTAATCCATAAAAGCATTTATCTTAGATTCCATAGTTTTAAATCTATAAGTTATTTAATAAATTAATGGCGCAAATATAACTCTTTTTCAAATCTTTAAATTCAATTCTGAATTTTATTTTGCTTCTAAAGAACTCTTTCTATTTGCTATGTATTGTTTCGTTTAAAAATCATAAATTTGCAACCTAATTATTGGCGAAAATTAAGATGTTAGATAAAGTAAAAGAACTGATTGGAGATGTAAAAGCTTTTAAAGCGACTTCGAAAGAAGAGTTAGAAGCTTTCAGAATAAAATATTTAGGAAGTAAAGGTTTGTTAAAGGGATTATTTGCAGAGTTTAAAAACGTGCCAAATGATCAGAAAAAAGAATTTGGGCAAGCTATAAATACCTTAAAAAAAGCTGCGGAAGATAAAGTTACTGAGTTAAATGATGCTTTAGAAACTTCTGCTAGTGAAAAAAGTTTTTATGGCGATTTAACACGTCCCTCTGAGCCGATTGAATTAGGCTCTCGTCATCCAATTTCATTGGTTAAAAATCAAATTATAGAGGTTTTCAACAGAATTGGTTTTACGGTTTCTGAAGGGCCAGAAATTGAAGATGATTGGCATAATTTTACCGCATTAAACTTACCAGAATATCATCCGGCTAGAGATATGCAGGATACTTTTTTTATCGACAAAAATCCAGATACTTTATTAAGAACTCACACATCTTCTGTACAAGTTCGTTATATGGAAGAAAATCAACCACCAATTAGAACAATTTCTCCGGGAAGAGTTTTTAGAAATGAAGATATTTCTGCGCGTGCACATTGTATTTTTCATCAAGTGGAAGGTTTGTATATTGATACTGATGTTTCTTTTGCTGATTTAAAACAAACACTTTTATACTTTACAAAAGAGATGTTCGGGAAATCTAAAATCCGTTTACGTCCGTCATATTTTCCGTTTACAGAACCAAGTGCTGAAGTAGATATTTATTGGGGATTAGAAACTGAAACTGATTACAGAATTACCAAAGGAACTGGTTGGTTGGAAATTATGGGTTGCGGAATGGTGGATCCTAATGTCTTGAAAAACGCTAATATCGATCCAACAAAATATTCTGGTTATGCATTCGGAATGGGAATTGAAAGAATTGCTATGTTGTTATATCAAATTCCTGATATTAGAATGTTTTACGAAAATGACAAACGTTTCTTAGAGCAATTTAAATCAGTGATTTAAACTGAATTTAGTTCCGTTTCTTTCGTTACATTCTTCTATTTTTAACAGATACTGAAACAAGTTCAGCATACAATGAAAAAAGACATCCAAATACCAAAAGTTACTGATGTAGAGATCGCAGTTGTTTATGAATACAATGCTATTTATAAAACAGACGATTGGAATATTTATATCATTAATAAAAAAGAAGTTGATTTAGAAATGGTTGTGATTGTTTCTCAAGGATTTAACGATACGAAAACCACTTCATTATTACGTAAAAAAATTGAAAAATTACCCGCAAACTCTTTTGCTAAAGTGGAGTTTATTCAGCCTGAATTATTCAAACTACACAATCGTTTTCAAGTTTCTTTTTTTGAAGGAAATACGCTTTTTGATAAAACATTTCTCTTCGAAAAAGACACTATTAAAGAAGGTGCTTTGCGCATGATTTCTGAATTAAAAAAACGCGGAATTTTAGCAGAATAATTTTTATTATAAAATAAAAACACTCGAGTTGATAACTTATCAATTCGAGTGTTTTTTATTGGTTTAAAATAAACTTAAGAACTACTATCTTTTAGGAAGTGTAACTCTTGTAGGTGTGTCTTCTCCACTAATAATTGTTTTACTACTCAAAGCAATCGACTTAATAATTTCTGACATATTAACCATGTCTAGCGTTTCAATTTCGTCACTTTGTTTGTGATAGTTTGGCTCGTTATTTGGTTTTTCATCCATTTTTGCTGTTGCAATTGTATGAGCGGGCACACCCAATTCTGCTAAAGTTGCGTTATCACTTCTGTAAAATAAATTCTGTTTTGGGTACGGATCTGGCTCAAAACGAAACTTAGAACCGCTTAAGTTTTTTTGTAATATTTTCCCCATGCTGCTTCTTTCAAAACCTGTAATATAAGCACTGTTTGTTCCCCATTTGCTTTCGGTTCCAATCATTTCTATATTAAACATCGCCATTACTTTGTCTGGATTCAATTGCTTACTGAAGTATTTACTTCCAAATCCTCCCATTTCTTCAGCTGTAAAGGCAACAAAAACCAACGTTCTTTCATTATCTTTTACTTTATTAAAGTATTTTGCCAGCATCATAACTGCTGTTGTTCCCGATGCATCATCATTAGCTCCGTTGAAAATACTGTCTTTATTTTTGTCTGGTTTTCCTATTCCTAAATGATCATAATGTCCGCCAAAAACAACGTATTCATCTTTTTTACTTTTTCCTGGAATAACACCAACTACGTTCTTTAATTTTTGCTCTTTCAATGTGTTTTTGATATTCAACTCTATAGAGGTGGCTTTAACGTTTTTCGTTAAAATAAATATTTGTGAAAACTTTGAAGGAAACTTTGCTCTACCAACTAATCTTGGCATTCTTGCAAAATTCTTTTTATGAGCTTCATCAATCAAAACAATGATGTTTTCTGCTCTTCTAGTTAATGGAAAGGCTTTTTGAAAAAGATTGTCTTCTTTAGTAATCACAACAACCGTGTAACCATCTAATGACTCTATATTAATTTCTGCTGCAGTTGTATTTGCAACGACATTACTTGTGTTTAATGATTCTTTACCAAACTTTCCATTAATTGCATTTGCAGAAGCTTGAATCATGGTAATGTGTTGAAAATAAGAATCATTGTCTCCAAAAAATTCTAATCCGCTGCTTTTAAAATCTTCAGCAATAAAATCTGCTGCTTTATCAATTCCTGGAGTAAAAGTTCTTCTTCCTTCCATTTCATCCGAAGCAAGAATTCTTTCTATACGCTCTACTTCCTCTGCATTGATAATACTGTCAATACTTTCTTTACATGAAGAAAAAATAGCACAAATAGCTATTAATGGTAAAAATATTTTTTTCATTGAATTCCTTTTTAAGCCTTTCGGCGTGTGGTTAATTACTTGTTTTTGTATATATAAATTATGTTGAACGCTATCCCATAAATCCAATTGCTAAATAAGCCAGTGTTGTTATAATTCCACCAACTATAGCGTATGGTAATTGTGTTTTTACATGGTCTATGTGATCACTTGCAGAAGCCATAGATGATATAATGGAAGTATCTGAAATCGGCGAACAATGATCTCCGAAAATTCCACCACCCAACGTTGCTGCAACAACAATTGTAATATCAGCTCCGTGAATGTTTGCCATCGGAATTGAAATTGCCATCATAATTGCAAATGTTCCCCAAGAAGTTCCTGTAGAAAAAGCAATAAACGAACTAATTATAAAAACAACAGCGGGCAATAATTCAGGGGATAACCATTCTTTCGTTGCATTTGCAACATAAACTCCGGTTTCTAACTCTTTACAAGCATCTCCTATAGCAAATGCTAATAACATTAATAAAGCCAAGGGCATTAACTCGCTAATTCCTCTTAACGTTAAATCTACTGCTTCTTTCGCTTTCATAATTCCTTGAACAAAATACATGATCATCGAAACCAATAAAGAAGCAATTACTGCGTATAAAACAGAAGATGAACCAGAACCATTTCCGATTGCTTGTGATGCGTGATCTAAAAAAGAGGTTGATGTTTTTACTGCGCTCCAACCTGTATACATTAAATTGATTGGCATCATTAAAACCATTACCAATAATGGAACAATCATATTATATGCTTTTGCTTCAATTCCTTCTTTTGGTGGAAACGAAGTTACTGCGTCAGAAACCATTGGTTTAGAACCTTCATTCATTAACAACCCGGTTTCTTTGGTTCTTTTCTCTGCTTTTTTCATAGCACCCCAATCTTTCTTTGTAAAAATTACAATGAATACAATTGCGATTGCTAACAATGGATAAAAGTTATACTTTATAGATGAAATCATCACTGAAAAGGGTTTGTCAATTCCTTGAGTTAATAATAAGCCCATTATAAAAGCTCCCCAAGCATTAAACGGAATTAAAATTGATGATGGTGCTGAACTAGAATCAGCAATGTAGGCTAGTTTTTCTCTCGGAATTCCTAATTTGTCAAAAATTGGTCTGTATAAAGTTCCAACTGTTAAAGAGCTTATGCTTGTTTCTACAAATAATAACAACCCTGTTACTGTTGCTAAAACTTGAACCATAACTCTGCTATAACCAGCTTTTTTCTTTTCAACTTTAACAATTAGTTTGTTTAAAATATTGATGAAACCTTCAACTCCTCTAGAAAACTGAATGAAAATTAACAACGCTCCAACCAATGCGCTAAACATAATAGTTCTTGTGTTTCCTTCAGATTTAAAAACGTTTACCAATCCTTCAATCATGGCTAAAGTTCCATCTAACGGGTTCCACCCTTTAATAATCAACCAAGAAAACCAAATACCAAAAATCAACGCAATGTAGACTTGCTTTGTTCTTAGTGCTAAAATAATTGCAACGATTGGCGGAATTACCGACAAGAAACCATATTCCATAAAAGAAAGTTTTTATTTTTTTTAAAGATACTAATTAAAACAAAATATGAGTTCTTTTGAAGTTTATTCCTATTTTTATTCTCTAATAATAAAAAGCATGGCAAAATTTTATACATCAATCACTAAAAGGCTACAGAGCTTTATTGAAAAACAAAAAATGTTTTTTGTTGCAACAGCTCCATCAAACGGAAGAATAAATTTATCACCTAAAGGAATGGATTCTTTTAGAGTGATAAATGAAAACCGTGTTTTATGGCTTAATGTTACCGGAAGCGGAAATGAAACCGCAGCACACTTACTAGAAAAAAATAGAATCACCATGATGTTTTGTTCTTTTGAAGGCGCTCCTAATATTCTCCGTTTGTACGGAAAAGGAAAAGAGATTAAACCAAACGGTGCTGATTGGAATGATGTTGTATCACTTTTTCCAGAAACACCAGGAACTCGTCAGGTATTTGATATAGAAATTGAAAGCGCACAAACTTCCTGCGGAATGTCAATTCCGTTTTTGAAATATAAAGGAGAGAGAAATGAATTAAATGATTGGGCGGAGGAAAAAGGGGAAGAGGGTATAAAAGAATACTGGAAAGAAAAAAACACTACTAGTATTGATGGTTTTCCTACCAACATTTTAGATAACTAACTCAGTTTTATATCCATCAAAATAGAAAAAGTTTCATTCACGTCTTTTTCTTTTACAACAATGGTCATTTCGTTGGTAGTTGATATTATTTCTTGTAAAGGAATGTTTGCCCAAGCTAATTGCTTTAAAATAAAATAATAAATTCCAGATTGCTCCTGGTTGTTTTTTGGTAACTTTAAAGTAATTGACGCTAAATCTTTTACATTGTGAATTAGCTTTTCATTATTAAAACTAGTTTCAACACTTTCAAGTAAGTTTTTACTAATCACTATATTAGTTTCAAAAATTCCCTGAGAAACTGTTAAAAAATAATCATTACTATCTGCTGCTTTTCCTAATAATTTCGCAATTTCTTTTAATAAAGACGGAGTGTTTTTAAAGGTAAAGTCACATAAATCAGATCTTACAATAAAATCCCCAAGGTTAGAGGCTAACTTCTTAATGTTTTTTCTTATTCGTAATTCATTTGCTGGTGATAAGCGGTTTATAGCCATCATAACAGCACCTATTTTTACATCTTTTTTCAATATTTTAGAAACCTCTGGCATTATGATTCTTGCCAAAGATGAAACATTGATTAGTTTTTCATTCAAAGCCTCTTCAATAAAAGGTGTTTTACGAATTGTGTTTTCTACCGCTTCTTGGATTGTTTTCATAGGTGTTTAATTTTAAACATTTTGTTATAATTGCGTAAAAGTATTAAATAAAATTGTTCTTATTTGTGTTTCGTCGTTTTTTTGTTTAAAAATTAACAAAATGATTGTTTTAAAATTTGGTGGAACTTCTGTTGGAAGCGCCAAAAACATAAAAAAAGTAGTTGAAATTATTACGGGCTTAAAAGAACAAAAGATTATTGTTTTATCTGCTGTTTCGGGCACAACCAACTCTTTAGTAGATATTTATAAAACAATAAACAAAAAAGAAATACAACATTCTTTGGTGTTAATTTCTGATTTAGAAGTTACTTATCTATCATTAATTAATGAGTTATTTGTAACAAAAACTTACCAACAAAAAGCGAACGGTTTTGTTCTCGAAAAATTTAATTTTCTAAGAAAGTTAACGAAAAACGCAGCGAATTTGCTTTTAGAAAACACAATGGTCGCGCAAGGAGAACTTTTATCAACGAATTTGGTGCAATTATATTTAGAAGAATCTGAAGTTTCTTCAACATTAATATCTGCGCTAGATTTTATGGAAGTTAATAAAGACAATGAACCAGATATTTCAAAAATAAAAGGAAAAATAATCCCAATTATCAATCAAAAACCAAAAGAAACCACATGGATTACTCAAGGTTTTATTTGTAAAAATGAGATTGGAGAATTTTCTAACCTTCAACGTGGTGGAAGCGATTATACAGCGTCGTTAATTGGAGCGGCAATAAACGCTAAAGAAATTCAGATTTGGACCGACATTGATGGAATGCATAATAATGATCCGCGATTTGTAGAAAACACGTTTTCAATTGAAGAAATCTCTTTTGATGAAGCTGCTGAGTTAGCATATTTTGGTGCAAAAATTTTACATCCGCAAAGTTTAATTCCTGCTAAAGAAAATAACATTCCGGTTTTATTAAAAAACACTTTTAATCCGGTTTCTAAGGGAACTATTATAAAAAATAAAAAGGGAAACAAAGGTTTTACTGCTGTTGCTGCTAAAGATGGAATTACGGCGATTAAAATAAAATCGTATAGAATGTTAATGGCTTACGGTTTCTTAAAAAAAGTGTTTGAAGTGTTTGAAAATAATCAAACACCAATTGATATGATAACAACATCTGAAGTTGCTATTTCATTAACTATTGATGATATTTCTTACCTTTCGAAAATAATTTCTGAATTAGAGCCATTTGGTAAAATACAAATCGATTCTGATTTAAGTATTATTTGTGTTGCAGGAGATTTTTCTCAAAAAAAAGAAGGAGTTACTGCTCAAGTTTTTAATTCTTTAAAAGGAATTCCTGTTCGGATGATTTCTTACGGAGGAAGTAATTATAATATTTCGCTTTTAGTAAAAAGCACCCATAAAATAGCGGCATTAAATTCTTTAAATCAAGGTTTGTTTAAGGAAAAATATTTGTTGTCGGAAGCAATTGAGACGTTAGAAGACTAAATTAAAACGTAAATTTTTTATTCAGTTATTAAATGTAACAAGCAGCTAATTCAACTTATGCGTTAGTTTTTCAAACTGATCTTTTGCTTCTTTTTTGTTATACAAAACATTAAAAACGGCATCAATGATTGGTGTTTTTGCTCCGTTTTTTTCTTTGATTTCAAACGCGCTTTTTGTGGCGTAATAACCTTCAGCAACCATACTCATTTCCATTTGAGCAGATTTTACTGTATACCCTTTACCAATCATGTTTCCAAACATTCTGTTTCTGCTAAAAGTAGAATATCCTGTTACTAATAAATCGCCTAAATAAGCCGAGTTATTAATGTTACGTTTCATTTTATGAACTTTTTTAATGAAACGTTTCATTTCTCTAATTGCATTACTCATTAACACCGATTGAAAATTATCTCCATAACCTAAACCATGTGCTATTCCTGCTGCAATTGCATAAATGTTTTTCAACATCGCCGCATATTCTGTACCGATAATATCATCAGAAATCTTTGTTTTTATATAATCTCCAGCAATAAATTTACTTAACATTTTTGCTTTTTCTTGATCTTGACAAGCCAATGTTAAATATGATAAACGCTCCATTGCAACTTCTTCTGCATGACAAGGACCTGTAATAACACCAATGTTTTCAAACGGAATATTATAAATATCATGAAAATGTTCACCTATAATTAATCCTGTTTCTGGCACAATTCCTTTAATTGCTGAAAAGATGATTTTATCCGTTAAAGATGCGGTCAATTTTTCTAATTCTTTTTTTAAAAAAGCAGATGGAATTACAAATATCAACACATCATAATTATCAACAATGTTGTTTATATCATTTGATAAATCTAATTTATTTGTTTTCAGTTCTGCAGAGCTTAAGTAGTTCGGGTTGTGACCGTGTTTCTTAATGTGATTAATTGCGTTTGTATTACGCATGTACCAACCAACATTTTCAATGTTCTCGGTTAACATTTTAACAATTGCTGTTGCCCAACTTCCTCCGCCAAAAACCGCTATTCTAGGGTTTGAATTCATATTTACATCAATTAAAGTTTTCAAATGTAATAAAACAAAGTTCTAACGCACAAAACTTGAGGTAATTATTATATTTGTGCAAGACATTTTTCTTTTGGGTAATTTAAAACGATTTTTTCAAGACACTATTATTTATGGTATCGCGGCGATTTTGCCAAGAGCTATAAATATCTTTTTGGTAAAACTACACACCTCAACCTTAGAGGCTGATAAATATGCAATAAACACAGATTATTATGTGTATGCAGCATATTTTAATGCATTATTAACTTACGGAATGGAAACTGCTTTTTTTCGTTTTTTTTCCAAAGAAAAAGACAAAGGAAAAACTGTTTCAACATCTTTTATTAGTTTACTCGTAACAAGTTTGTTGTTTTTAATAGTAATGTTGATTTTTAGTAATGACATTGCTAATTTCTTTGGGTTTAAAAACCCTTTATTTTTTAAATTATTGATTTGGACAATTACACTAGACACCTTTGTAGTAATTCCATATGCTTATTTGCGTGTAGATAATAAACCTAAAAAATTTACCCTTTATAAAGTCTTAAATATTTCAGTTTTTGCGCTGTTAAACGTGTGTTTTTTATGGTTTGTTCCGTACGCAATTAAGAATGAAATTTCGCTACCAGATTTCATTCTAAATTATTACAATTCGTATCCTAAAGTGATGCATATTTTTGTTGCGGGAACAGTGGCTAGTGCTTCAACTTTTTTATTGCTAATTCCAATTGTTTTTAAATTTAAAATTGATTTTGATTTTGAACTATTAAAGAAAATGTTGCGCTATAGTTTACCAATAATGATTGGTAGTTTGGCGTTTGTTACCAACGAAAATTTAGACAAACTTTTATTAGGTGATTTGATTGGAGAAAAAGAAATGGGAATTTACGCCGCATGTTACAAATTAGGTGTTTTTATGACCTTATATATTATGGCTTTTCGATTGGGAGCAGAACCTTTTTTCTTTAATCAAGCTGATAAAAAAAATGCCAAAGAAACCTATGCTAAAATTTTAACTTGGTTTACAATTTTAGGCGCATTATTCATGTTGGTTGTTGTAGTTTTTATTGATGTTTTTGCGCATATTTTACTAGGAAAACCAGAATACTTTGAAGCTTTACAAATTGTACCAATTATATTATTAGCAAATTTATTTTTAGGTATTTATAACAATTTATCTATTTGGTACAAATTAACCGATAAAACAAAATACGGAATGTATTTCTCTGTTTTAGGAGCAATTATCACCATCGTATTTAACATCATCATGATTCCGAAAATTGGATTTATGGCTTCTGCGTGGGCAACTTTAATTACCTACGGGTTTATGATGACGATTTCATATTTTATCGGTAAAAAACAATATCCTGTTCCTTATCAATTAAAAAAAGTTGGGTTTTACATACTTTTTGCAACCATATTGTGTTCGTTTTCTTTTATTATATTTAGGGGTCAAGTTTGGTTTTCAATCTCGTCTATTTTTAGTTACTTTGGCTGTGTCTTTTTGATGGAAAAATCAACCATAAAACAATTTTTGAAACGCTAGTTTATGAACGTACAAATAATCAATAAATCGAAACACAAAACGCCTAATTATGAAACAGAAGGTTCTGCCGGAATGGATTTGCGTGCAAACATTAAAGAAGCAATCACATTGAAACCTTTAGAAAGAACTATTGTTAAAACTGGGTTGTTTATTGCGTTACCAATTGGTTTTGAAGCACAAGTAAGACCAAGAAGTGGTTTGGCTGCTAAAAAAGGAATTACGGTTTTAAATTCACCAGGAACTGTGGATGCGGATTATCGTGGAGAAATTGGTGTGATTTTAGTAAATCTATCTAACGACGATTTTACAATAAGTGATGGAGAAAGAATTGCGCAATTAATCATTGCAAAACACGAACGTGTAAGTTGGCAAGAAGTGGAAGTATTAAACGAAACCGAACGTGGCGCGGGTGGTTTTGGAAGTACAGGTGTTTAAAAAAATGAATTAATATTTAAAGTAAAAAATATGCTTTTAGGTGTATCAGAATGGTTGAGTGGTAAATTAGGTTGGAAAACACAAAACATTAGAATTGCATTTGTGGTTGCGGTTTTATTAGCTGGTTTTGGAATTGGATTGTATTTAATACTTTGGTTAGTTAAAATGTTTTCTAAATAAATTTAGCCTAACTTTTTATAAAGCTGACTCATTTTACGAACATCATCATGTAATAAGTCAAAATCTAAAAATTCGTGTGAATGATATTTAAATCCAAGGTTTTTATAAAATTTAAAAGCTTGTGGTTGTTCATTCATAGCGTCTAACCAAATTATTTCGTAGTGTGTGTTTTTTGCTTTTTCTTCTAACCAAGAAAGTAGTTTTTTTCCGATTCCGTTTCCATGTGTTTTTGGGTGCAAATAAATACGATGGAGTTTTACTTGTTTTTCAGTAGATAATCCTTCTAACTTTTTATCCCAAATAATTCTGAAATTACCAATAATTTCATTCTTAAAAAGCACAAAATAATAATCGTTTTTTTCTTCTGATAATTCTTTTAAGATATGCTCTTTAGAATATTGAGTGTTTACATACCAAGTTCCGTCATCTTCCCAAAAATGGGAATAAGCAGGAGGATAAATTTCTTTCATTAAAGAAAACAACAACTCATGATCGCTCGTTTTTATTGATTGTAAAGAAATATTTGATGTAATTTCTATCATTATTAATTAAAAAATAAAAAAGCTATTTCAATACATCGAAATAGCTTTTTAAATTAAGTAGAACTTTTAATAAATACTTAATCTTGATTATTTATTGCTTCTTTAATTTTTCCTTCTAATTCTTCAGCTAATTCTGGATTATCTTTTATCAACCCTTTAACAGCGTCTCTTCCTTGGCCTAGTTTTGTTTCTCCGTAGCTAAACCATGAGCCGCTTTTCTTAACAATTCCTAATTCTACACCAATATCTAAAATTTCACCAACTTTAGAGATTCCTTCTCCATACATAATATCAAATTCAGCAATTTGAAACGGTGGTGCAACTTTATTTTTAACAACTTTTACTTTAGTCATATTACCAATAACCTTATCGCCATCTTTAAGTTGCGTTCTTCTACGAATATCTAAACGAACCGAAGCGTAAAACTTTAATGCATTTCCACCAGTTGTTGTTTCTGGGTTTCCAAACATTACACCAATTTTTTCTCTTAATTGGTTGATGAAAATTACAGTACATTTTGTTTTAGAAATTGTACCTGTTAATTTACGTAAAGCTTGAGACATTAAACGTGCGTGTAATCCCATTTTAGAATCACCCATTTCTCCTTCAATTTCAGATTTTGGTGTTAATGCTGCAACCGAATCTATCACAACAATATCTACGGCTCCAGAACTGATTAAATTATCCGCAATTTCTAATGCTTGCTCACCATAATCTGGTTGGGAAATAATTAAATTTTCGATATCTACACCTAAATTTTCTGCGTAAAAACGATCAAAAGCGTGCTCTGCATCAATAAACGCAGCAATTCCTCCTGCTTTTTGAGCTTCTGCAATTGCGTGAATTGTTAATGTTGTTTTACCAGAAGATTCTGGTCCGTAAATTTCTATCACTCTTCCTCTTGGATAACCACCAACTCCTAAGGCTAAATCTAACCCTAAAGAACCAGACGAAATTGCTTCTACATCTTCTACTTTGCTATCGCCCATTTTCATAACCGCTCCTTTTCCATAGACTTTGTCCATTTTATCTAAAGTAAGTTGTAATGCTTTTAATTTTGCTGCTTTTTCTTTATCTACTGCCATATACTTTCTGCTAAAATGTTTTAAAAATATGAACGACTAAGTTACAAAAACATTCTTTTATTTTTTCTATTTTTAACCCAAAATGAATGAACCTATTTTATTAGTTGTTAATAATAAAGAATCCTTAGTCAAAATTGATAAAGGAGAGTTAATTAGTTACCAGAAAAAAGGTGTAGAATACATACATCAAAAAGGAAATAAAGGGTGGAGAAAGTCTGATGATGAAATGTTTCCTATAATTGGACCTACATTAAAAAACAACTTTATTGTACACACAAAAAAAGGAGATTCTGTTTTAGATCAACATGGATTGCTTCGTGAATTAAAATACTCATTAATTTCAAGTGATTATAAAAAAGCGAAATTTATAAAGAAGTATAAAGGAAAAACACTTATAAAAAACAGTAAATTTCCTTTAAAATCTTCAGAAGAATTTTTATACTGGACTTATGACTTTACTTTTGAAAAATATTTTTATTTAGATAATAATATTTTAAAAATAAAATTTATAATTACCTCTATGAAAGATATGCCTTTCATGTTTGGTTATCATCCTGCTTTTTTATTATCAAATACAGGTGATGAAATAATTATATCAGAGAGAAAGAAAATAACTTTGTCCGATATTTATAAAGCTGGTTCTAATGCTTTGCTTGTTTTAAATTCTGATAAAATAATATTACAAAATTGTAATAAAAAAAACTTAGAAATTTCTACTAGAGGATTTAATAATTTTATGCTTTGGACAGAGGTGGACAATATGTTGTGTATAGAACCAATTACACATTATACATCCTATACTGATCAAGTTTTTTTGGAAAAAAACATGCGTTTGTCAAAAGGTGAAAACATTTTTAGTGTAGAAATTAAGGTCTTATGATTAAACACAAACATTTTATTCTTCATAAACCTTACGGAACTATTTCTCAGTTTGTAAACCCGCATAAACGTAAGAAAGGTTTATTGGGAGATTTGTATGATTTTCCAGAAGGAACAATGGCAATTGGGCGTTTAGATGTAAACTCAGAGGGTTTACTTTTATTAACAACTGATGGAAAAACTAGTGAATATATTAGAAGTAAAAAAGTAGATAAAGAATACTATGTTCAGGTTGATGGAGTTATCACTCAAAAAGAAATTAATACCTTAAAGCTAGGAGTAGAAATTGGTTTTGATGGTAAAAAATATGTAACAAAACCTTGTGAAGCTTCATTAATTAATCCTCCAAATTTTCCAAACAGAACTCAAAAAATCCGAGATGAAAGACATGGACCAACAAGTTGGATTTCTATTACTTTAAATGAAGGTAAATTTAGACAAGTTCGTAAAATGACTTCTGCTGTTGGTTTCCCAACATTACGGTTAATACGTGTTAGAATTGGAACTATTTTATTAACTGATTTACATCTTGGTGAAGTAAAAGAAATACCTCTATTAATTAAATAAAGATTTAGTATTTTAGATATATAAACTAAATTATATTTAAATGAAAAATTGGTTGATTTTACTTCTTTTTACAATAGTATTTTCTTCTTGTAAAAAACCTATAGCTCCAAAGTTTATATTTAATTTAAAAATTCCGACCGCAGGAAATACTTGGATTAAAAAGAACGATTCTATCACTTTAAACAAAAACATCACCAATAAAGGTGTTATTAATTGGTCTAAAAACACCTTAAGAACTTATTTTTTTATTCATAAATCAATCGAAATTTCTGTTGGTTTTAACGTTAAAATAAATAATAATAAAACGAAACTTAGTATCTCTTTTAATGGAGAAAAAAATAAAGAGTTTACTCTAAATAAAGAGGGTTTATCAGATGTTTTTGTAGGTAATTATAAAATTAAAACTCCTGGTTATTATTATTTAGATATTAAAAACAGTAATGAAAATTCTCCTATAAATATTGATAATATTTTAATTGGTGTTTCTGATAAAAAAAATGTAAATTTTTCAAGAGATGATTTTTATTGGAGCCACAGAGGACCTTCAACTCATTTAAATTATCAAATACCTGAGAATATAAAAGAGGTAGAATATTATTATAGCGAAATTAATGTTCCGAAAGGAAATGATGTAATTGGTACTTTTTACATGGCAAATGGATTTCAACATGGTTATTTTGGAATTCAAGTAAATTCTAAATCGGAAAGAAGAATTTTATTTTCAGTATGGAGTCCTTTTAAAACAGATAATCCAGAAAAAATTCCAGAAGATTTTAGAATACAATTATTAAAAAAAGGGGGAAATGTTACCTCTGGAAAATTTGGAGATGAAGGTTCGGGAGGACAAAGTTATAAGGTATATAATTGGAAACCTGATGTAAATTATAAGTTCTTATTAAAAGCTAAACCTTTTAAAAATAACACAACAAACTTCACGGCATATTTTTTAGATCCTAAAGATAATAAATGGACTCTAATCGCAAGTTTTAAAAGACCAAAAACCCAAGAATATTTAAAACGTTTTCATGGTTTTTTAGAAAATTTTATTCCACCTCAAGGAAGTGTAGAAAGGAAAGCTTTTTATACAAATCAATGGGTTTATAATAAAGAAGGTTGGCATGAAATAAATCGTTTTAAGTTTTCAGCGGATAATACTGCTCGAAAAAAAAACAGGTTAGATTATTCTGGTGGTCAGGAAAATAATCAGTTTTACTTGAGAGCTTTTGGTTTTTTTAATAACAATACCAAAATAGGAACTCTTTTTAGTAAAAAGAAAAGAAATATAAAACCTAGTATTAATTTTAAAGAATTAAAATAATGTAACATTTATCACAAAAAAATAAAAGAAATCTCTTTAATTTTATAGCATGAACAACTCTAATACAACACTATATATTGTTGCAGTTATTATAATCTTACACTTTGTGGTTGGTTTTGGTTACTTAATTTATAAGATGAATAAAAAAGAATAAAAAAATTAATTTTTTATCATTTCAATATGTGGAATTCCGTCTTCTAAATATTCTTCACCAACTTTTTTAAATCCATGAGACTCATAGAATTTTTTAAGGTAAACTTGTGCAGAAATTGTAATTTTATCAACATTAAAATGAATTTTTATAGCATATATAGAAGCCTTCATTAAATCATGTCCGTAACCAAGTTTACGTTCTTTACCTTCAACTACTACTCTACCAATACTAGCTTCTTTAAAATAATCTCCAGGTTTAAAAATACGTGTATATGTAATTATTTTATCTTTTTTTTTACCAAAAACATGTAATGCTTTTTGATCTTTAAAATCTAAATCTTGATACACACAATTTTGTTCTACTACAAAAATTTCTGAACGAAGTTGTAAAATACGATACAATTCTTCTAATGATAATTGGTAAAATTCTTTAACAAAATATTCCATTTATTAGCAAGATATTTTATCAACTCGGTTTGCATGACGACCACCTTCAAATTCTGTATTTAAGAAAATATCTACAAAACCTAACGCTTGTTGTAAAGAAACAAAACGAGCAGGAATTGTAAGAATATTAGAATTATTATGTTGACGTGTTAAAGCAACTAATTCATTATTCCAACATAAAGCAGCTCTAATTCCTTGATGTTTATTTGCAGTCATTTGCGCACCATTTCCAGATCCGCAAAGAATAATACCAAAAGTTGCTTTACCGGTTTCAACCGCAGATGCTGTTGGATGAATTGCATCTGGATAATCCATGGAATCATTTGTATCTGTTCCAAAATTTAAAACTGTAAAACCTATAGCTTCTAATTTTTTAACAATTTGGAATTTATATTCAGTTCCTGCGTGATCATTACCTATTGCAATTGTCATAATATGTTGTGTTTTATTTAGTTGTCTTCACAAAAATAACGATAAAGATGGTTATCAACAGTTATAAACAATCAAATTTTTAAAAATTTTAATAACCTATTTAAAATTAAGTCTTTAAATAGATTATCTAAATGTTAAGAAGTATTCTTGTTTTTTTAAAACTTTTTTTGAAGGTTTCAATAATTATTACAATACAAGAATGTAAATGAAACCACTAACTTTTTTTTTAATTTTATTAACTCAATTTATCAACATAAAATTCAACTCTTTTTTACATTGTAACTTTTATTAAGTATTAATAAAATCTATAAAAAAAGTTGG
>JAQXEU010000019.1 GCA_029250685.1 Polaribacter sp. | reverse complement strand
GAAAACAATAAAATAGCTGTAGGTCTAGATATTGGTACAACCAAAATTGTTGCCATGATTGGTAAAAAGAACGAATACGATAAATTAGAAATTTTAGGTATTGGTAAAGCTAAAAGTTTAGGTGTTAAGCGAGGTGTTGTAAGTAATATTACACAAACAATTCAATCAATACAACAAGCAGTTGAAGAAGCAGAAAGTGTTTCTGGCCAAAAGATAGAAGATGTTGTTGTTGGTATCGCTGGTCAACATATTAGAAGTTTACATCATAGCGATTATATCACAAGAAATAATGCGGATGAAGTTATTGATGAAAATGATATTGATAATTTGGTAAATCAAGTTCATAAATTAGTAATGCTTCCTGGTGAAGAAATTATTCATGTATTGCCACAAGAATTTAAAGTGGATAGTCAAGGAGAAATCAAAGAGCCGATCGGAATGTACGGTGGAAGATTAGAGGCTAATTTTCATGTTGTTGTTGGACAAGTTTCATCAATTAGAAATATTGGAAGATGTGTAAAAAGTGCAGGTTTAGATTTGTCTGATATTACATTAGAACCTTTGGCTTCTGCATCTGCAGTTTTAAGCCAAGAGGAAAAAGAAGCTGGTGTTGCGTTGATTGATATAGGTGGTGGAACCACAGATTTAGCCATCTTTAAAGACGGAATTATTCGTCACACAGCAGTAATTCCTTTTGGAGGAAATGTAATTACAGAAGACATCAAAGAAGGTTGTTCAATTATAGAAAAGCAAGCGGAATTATTAAAGCTAAAGTTTGGTTCAGCTTGGCCTGGAGAAAATAAAGAAACAGAAATTGTTTCGATTCCTGGTTTAAGAGGAAGAGAACCAAAAGAGATTACGTTAAAGAATTTATCTAAAATTATACACGCAAGAGTTCAAGAAATTATTGAGCACGTGTATTTAGAGATTAAAAATTACGGACACGAAACTGTAAAAGGAAAATTAATTGCAGGAATTGTATTAACTGGTGGAGGAGCACAATTAAAACATTTACGTCAGTTAGTAGAGTATATCACTGGTATGGATGCTAGAATAGGTTATCCGAATGAGCATTTAGCGGGTGATTCTGATGATGCGCTTTCAAGCCCTTCGTTTGCAACAGCAGTTGGTTTGTTAATGGAAGGTTTGGAGAAAGAAGGAAAAGGGTACGAAGAAGAAATTCCTGAAGCAGTAACTGAAAATAGTGAAGAAGACAATACTGAAGAAACTATAGTTGAAGCTAAACCAATTGAAAAAAGAAAATCATTTTTCGACAAGTTTACAGAGCGTTTCAAAGAATTTTTAGACAACGCAGAATAAAGAAATTAAAGAATTAATAATATATAAACCTATATAGAAAAGTTATTATGAGCGATGAATTCGATAACATTTCATTTGAAATGCCAAAATCACAATCAAATACTATTAAAGTAATTGGTGTTGGTGGTGGTGGAAGTAATGCTGTAAACCACATGTTTCAGCAAGATATTAAAGGAGTAGATTTTGTAATCTGTAATACTGATGCGCAAGCATTAGAAAACAGTGCGATTCCAAATAAAATACAACTAGGAGCAGATTTAACATCTGGTTTAGGAGCTGGAGCAAATCCAGAAGTTGGAGAAAAAGCTGCTCAAGAAAGTTTGGTTGAGATTCAACAAATGCTAAGTGCACAAACCAAAATGGTTTTTATTACTGCCGGTATGGGTGGTGGAACCGGAACTGGTGCTGCACCAATTATTGCTAAAATAGCCAAAGACATGGATATTTTAACAGTTGGTATTGTTACAATGCCGTTTCAATTTGAAGGTAGAATGCGCTCAAAACAAGCTCAAGTTGGAATAGATACTTTAAGAGATAATGTAGATTCTTTAATAGTAATCAATAATAATAAGTTAAGGGAAGTTTACGGTAATTTAGGTTTTAAAGCTGGTTTCTCTAAAGCGGATGAAGTTTTGTCTACTGCAGCTAGAGGAATTGCAGAAGTAATTACACATCATTATAAGCAAAATATTGATTTACACGATGCAAAAACGGTACTCTCAAATAGCGGAACTGCCATTATGGGTTCTGCAAAAGAATCTGGAGTAAATAGAGGAAGAAATGCCATTGTAAAAGCATTGGATTCTCCGTTATTAAACGATAATAAGATCGCCGGAGCTAAGAATGTGTTGTTATTAATTGTATCTGGTGTGGATGAAGTAACGTTGGATGAGATTGGGGAAATAAATGATCATATTCAGAATGAAGCAGGTTATGATGCTAATATTATAATGGGGATCGGAGAAGATGAATCTTTAGGTGATGCAATTGCTGTAACTATTGTTGCTACAGGTTTTGCTGCAGATCAACAAAGTACAATTACCAATACAGAAGTTAAAAAAATTATTCATACGTTAGAAGACGAACAAAAAGCAACGTATGATTTTTCTGAAAAAACAGTTGAGAAATCGAGTGCTTTAAATGCGCCAGTTTCAGGTAAACTGGAAGCAAAAGTTGTACACGTTTTAGAAGATGATGTTGAAGTTGAAGAAAAAACAACTTTAATTAAAACAACAGATTTTATAAATAATATTGATGTTACTTATGATGAAATTGAATTAGAAACTGTTTCTGAAGATGATTTTATTATTACAGATGCAGTAGCACCAATTTTAGAAGATAAAATAGAAACAGTACAAGCTCCAATGAGTATGGAGACATTGTTCGATTTACCTTTAAATAGCTATGAAGAAATCAAGCCAGAAACAAAAGAAGTTCGTTTTGATTTATCTATTGATAATGTAAATGAAATTGAAGTAAAAGATGTTACAGAAATTGTTGCTGATAAAAACAATGTTGCCGAAAAAAGATATGTTTTAGAAGATTTTAAAACAGAACCAACAATCGGAAAAAGCTCTATCATTAATCAGAGCAAACCTGATGAGGTAGAGGAAGAAGAAATGACTTTTACAGTGAGGGCTAAAGCTAATAATGTAGAAGAGATTGAAACAATTTCTGAAGAAATTTCTCCATTAAGTATTACTATTTCTGAATTAGAAAAAACTGCAGAATTACGTCGTCAAAAAATGAAAGGATTCAATTATAAGTTTACTGACCAGGTAAATAAAAACATTGATGACATAGAAAAACAACCAGCTTACAAAAGATTAGGAGTTGATTTAGATGCTGTAAATTCTGATCTAAGTAAGTCTAAAACTACATTGAGTACAGATGCAAATGATGATGCGCAATTGCGTTCAAATAATTCATTTTTACACGATAATGTAGATTAATAATTTTTCAAAAGAAAATCAATTATTCCCTAAATTATTTGATTATTTATTTGGAGTTCCTGAGAAATCAGGAACTTTTTTTATGCTTATATTTGTTGTTCCAAAAACGAAAAGATGAGTTTAGAAAAAAAAATAATGGAGCAAATGAAAGCAGCAATGAAATCGAAAGATACTCTTGCTTTACAAGCCTTAAGAGCTGTGAAATCTGCTATTTTATTAGCTAAAACAGAAACTGGTGTTCAAGCTGAGTTAACTGAAGAACAAGAATTAAAAATTGTTCAAAAGCAAGTAAAACAACGTAAGGACAGTGCAGATATTTTCATAAAACAAAACCGTCAAGATTTAGCAGACCCTGAACTGGCAGAATTAGCTATTTTAGAACAATTTATGCCTGAAGCATTATCAGAAGAAGAAGTTGAAAAAGTTGTGATTGCTGTAATTCAAGAAACCGGTGCAAACGGAATGAAAGATATGGGAAAAGTAATGGGGATGGTTTCTAAAGAATTGGCTGGGCAAGCTGATGGGAAAATGATTTCTACTTTCGTCAAAAAGAATTTGATGAGTTAAAAATAGATTCCTGCCTTCGCAGGAATGACAAATGGCTCCATAGTTCAACTGAATAGAATATCAGATTTCGGCTCTGAGGGTTGCAGGTTTGAATCCTGCTGGAGTCACGAATTAAAAGAAAACCAGATGTCAAATCAAACTAGTTTGAATTTGTAAGTCTGGTTTTTCTTTTTTCAAAACGGAGTTTTATCAGGAAAATCTCTGATAATCCTGCTGGAGTCATAATAAAAAAGCAAGTAATATATATTACTTGCTTTTTTATTTTTTAGATATATAAGATGTTATCTTTTTGTCTGTGTCATATTATCTGCAACTACAATAGTGTAATTTGCAATAGTTGCTTTTTCTTCACCGGTCATTTTATCCCATTCAGATTGCATAACTGTTGCTACTGAACTTATTTTTAATCCAGGTCTAATCTTGTTTATCCACCAGATAATTCCCTGATTGTAATTTGAATGATAAGATCCTTCAAAATGAAATAATAAATCACCGTCATTAAAATTCTTTAAAGAAAAATATGCCATTGTAGCATCTTTTGCAGCTTGTGCTGTTTGAATATTTAACATGTTTGGCGGAACATGACCTCCCATTTTGCTAGCCATTTCAGCATATGCTTTTACTGTTGGGTCAAAAAACTTTTCTAAATCTGGGCCAATCATCGCAAGTGCTTGTGGGCTTAATTCTTTAAGCGCAGCAATACCTTTTTTATTAATCATTGCAGCATATCTTCTAGGGATGTTTGTCGCAATAAAGCGCAATTTTTTTTCTTTAGCAAATTCAACTAAAGGCTTATAATCTGTTTTGTAATTACCCCCACAATTGCGTTAGTTCTGGAAGCATTTTTTTTTCATCATAAAACCCTGCTAAATATTCATCAAGTACTAATTGGTTTCCGCTTTCAAACATTTCTGCACCAAAAAATAAGTTATCTCCTCTTTTCTCATAAAAACTCTTAGTCATTTCTATTTGTAGCCAGTGAGATATTGGATTTGTGTGATACTCACCAAAAAAGACCATGTCACTTTTAGCAAGGTCTCTAATCATTTTATTGTATTTGCTGATCTTTCCTTTTTGATTATAAAGTTGATAAGCAGGCTTGTCTTGAGAAAATGATAAACTGACAAATACAATAAGAAAAAAACCAGTTGTTAATAGTTGTTTCATATTAATTATTTTTTAATGATTAGTTATTGTTAGATGCTAAATTAAAGCGAAATTTAATAAAATTTAAAGGAAATAAAGTGATTTTTGTCATATAACATTTACTTTTTTTTCGTGAAATTAGTACTATAATTATAAACCAATCAAAAATGAAAAGAAGAGAGTTAGTATCTAAAATTATGTCAACTGAATTAATTACTTTAAATCAAACAAACAATTTAGTAGACGCAGAAAAGTTATTTAAAGAGTATAGTATTCGTCACATACCTGTTGTAAGCGGTCAAGATATTATAGGAATGTTAAGTTTAACTGATTTATTACGTATAACATTTGTAGATGATTATAACTCTGAGGATAATGTTGATACAGCAGTTTATAGTATGCTAAGTATTGAACAAGTAATGGTTAAAAACTTAGTTTCTGTGAAATCGACACAAACAATTAAAGAAATTGTGGAAATTTTAGCAAAGAATGAATTTCATGCGTTACCTGTTTTAGATAATCATAAGTTAGTTGGGATTGTTACCACAACAGATATATTAAACTATTTATTAGAACAATATTAAAGTTTAGTTACAAAAAAACCTCGAAGAAGTTCTTCGAGGTTTTTTGTAATTTTTTTTAATTGATTTAATTTATCAAAGCCTTTAAATCAGCAATAGTTTCTGTAGGGTTCTCACTTTTAAAAACATAACTACCAGCAACCAAAACATCAGCACCAGCTTCTATTAATTGATTAGCATTTTTGTTTGTGACACCTCCATCAATTTCAATTTGACAATCAGATTCAGAAAATTCAATCAACTGTTTTAATTGATTTACTTTTTTATACGTATTTTCTATGAATGATTGCCCACCAAAACCTGGATTTACACTCATAATACATACCAAATCTAAATCTGCAATTACATCTTCTAGAACAGCAATTGGCGTATGTGGATTTAAAGCAACTCCAGCTTTCATTCCAGCTGCTTTTATTGCTTGAATTGTTCTATGTAAATGCTTACAAGCTTCGTAGTGTACTGTTAAAATATCTGCACCTAAATCTGCAAAAGTGGTAATGTATCTATCAGGATAAACAATCAGTAAATGCAAATCAATTGTTTTTTTAGCGTGTTTAGAAATCGCTTTTAAAACTGGCATACCAAAAGAAATGTTTGGCACAAATACGCCGTCCATAATATCAATATGAAACCAATCGGCTTCACTATTATTAACCATTTCTATATCGTGCTGTAAGTTGGCAAAGTCTGCCGCTAAAATCGAAGGTGCAATTAATTTACTCATGTTGTGTGTTGTTGTGTTTCGTTATCGCAAAAATAAACATATAAAAAAGAAAACTCCCAAAATTAATTCGAGAGTTTTTAATAAGATATTTACATTTTAGATTTTAAGCAATAATGAAGTGCTTAAAGCAATCTGCGATTGCTATCCTAAGTAAGTCATTAATATTTTACTTCTAGAAGTATGTTTTAATCTTCTAATTGCTTTTTCTTTAATTTGACGAACACGCTCACGAGTTAAATCGAAAGTCTCACCAATTTCTTCTAAAGTCATCGGTTGATGTTCTCCTAAACCAAAGTATAATTTTACAACATCTGCTTCTCTTGGAGTAAGTGTTTCTAAAGCTCTAGAAATTTCTACTCTTAAAGACTCGTGCAATAATGCTTTGTCTGGATTTGGAGATTCTCCTGAATTTAAAACATCGTATAAGTTAGAATCTTCTCCTTCAATTAAAGGCGCATCCATAGATACGTGACGACCAGAATTTTTCATTGATTCTTTTACGTCGTTTACAGTCATGTCTAATTTCTTAGCAATTTCTTCTGCACTTGGCGGACGTTCGTTTTCTTGTTCTAAGAAAGCGTACATTTTATTAATCTTGTTAATAGAACCAATTTTATTTAATGGTAAACGTACAATTCTAGATTGTTCTGCTAATGCCTGTAATATTGATTGACGAATCCACCAAACAGCATAAGAGATAAATTTAAAACCACGTGTTTCATCAAAACGTTTTGCAGCTTTAATCAAACCTAAATTACCTTCATTAATTAAATCTGGTAATGTTAATCCTTGATTTTGATATTGTTT
>JAQXEU010000018.1 GCA_029250685.1 Polaribacter sp. | reverse complement strand
TTTAAAAAGTTAACAGCATCATTACTAACACCTACTACAAGGTCAATAATTGCTAAAACTGTTAATGCTATTAGCATTAAAATATACGGATTATCCATAATAAACTATTCTTTTTTTGTTTTACAAATTTATAAACTCGTAACCTTTTATATGTTACGCTTATGTTATCATTACCCTCTAAAAATGAACATCTAATTGTATTCTGTACATAAATTTATTTGTACCACTTACAACGTCTAAATAACTTATGTCTGATTGTACTTTTAATTGATGACCAGAAATGTATTTAGAAAGTCCTAATGTATATTGGTTCTCTGCTCCTTTTGATAAAAATTTATCATACGTTACATTTGTGTATCTTCCAGTTAGCTCAATATTATTTTTAAATAAATACCCACTTACTAAGTTTAAACTATTACCAGTTTGCACTTTATCCCCTGTTAATGTATTATCAGAATTTTTAGCTAACGGATCTGCAGCATCTCTTAATGCATATTCTCCCATAAATGAAAATCCTTTGTATTTTAACATCGTATCAACAAATAATGTAGAGATGTTTGTTTGATAAAAACCAGCATCATTTGTCATATAAGAACCTTGATTACTTCTGTTTTTTACAGCGTTATTATTTAAATCAAAACTAGTACCGAAAGCCCATTTAAGATTTTCTTCTCTTTTTAAATCTCCACCAATATAATCTCCTTTACTAGTAAAATTTCCAAATGGTAATAATTCTACTCTTGCTGTATATTGAAACCCACCTAAATTACCAGTTGTAACATTTCTTCCTTCACCTTGTGCAATAGAAAAAGCTTCTTTTACAATAAAATTATCAGAAACATTAAAGTGATGTCTTAATTGAATTCCCATATCTCTATCAATATTAAAACGACTGTTTAATAAAGATCTATCAACTAGTTGTAGGTTTGCAGAAGAAACAACACGTTCTCTGTTTCCTGGCAGTTTTGTTTGACCAACCCAAAGCACAAAATTTTCGTGAAAATTCCATTTTACAACTGCATCTAAAATATATCTTGGTGCATTATTTGTGTATGCAGAAGCTCCGCCTATGTCTTTATTTGTAAGACCAAGTTCTAATTTGTATTGTAATTTTGGAGAAAAAGCAAAACCGCTAAACTTTAATCTAGCTCTTCTAACTAACATAGATGTTTCAACATCAGAAAGTCCGTTACCTTTAGATAACCAAGTTGAAGTACCTAAAAATTGCATTCTAGCGCCAATTTTCATCGACCATGAATTATCTTCTCCTTTTAAATTAAAAAGACCTTTTCCAAATTTTGGAGCATTTGATTCTTGTGCACTTAAAGTATTAATACACAGCAATAAAACAACAATTGTTGTAAAGTAAGTTTTCATCAGTATTCGTTTTTGTCGCTGCAAATTACCAACTTCAATGTTAACTTAATGTTTCCAAATCATTATCATAGTAATAAAAAACTGCCTTCTTTTGAAGGCAGCAACATGTACTCATTAATTAAGTCGACAAAAACCAAATACTTAATGAAATACAATAACTTAAAAAGTTATACTGCAAATATCTCTTAACAACATTACATTTTTGTAAAAGGAATATTAAATAATTATTAACCTATAACATTATTATATTACCTTAATATTAAGAACCCCTAATTCCTTTATCTTTGATTAAACTAATTATTTAATCAATGTCTAACAATTTAATTTCTGAAACTAGCCCTTATTTATTACAGCACGCAAATAATCCTATAAATTGGTTTGCTTGGAATACTAAAACTTTATCAAAAGCAAAAAAAGAAAATAAGTTATTATTGATTTCAATCGGATATTCTTCTTGTCATTGGTGTCATGTGATGGAAAAAGAAAGTTTCGAAAATGAAGAAGTTGCAGAGATAATGAATCATCATTATATAAATGTAAAAGTTGACAGAGAAGAAAGACCAGATATTGATCAAATCTATATGAATGCTGTTCAATTAATGACAGGAGCTGGTGGTTGGCCGCTAAATTGTATTGCTTTACCTGACGGAAGACCAGTTTGGGGTGGAACTTATTTCAAAAAAGAAGAATGGTCTTCAACATTACATCAAATTGGAGATTTGTATCGGAAAAACCCAGAAAAAGTTATTGAGTATGCAGAAAAACTGACTGAAGGTATTCAACAAACTGGATTGATATCACTCAACAAAGAAAAAGCACTTTTCACAAAAGAATATGTAAAAGAAGCCGTTAAAAAATGGAGTATTTATTTTGATGAAGATTTAGGCGGATTTAATAAAGCTCCAAAATTTCCAATGCCGAATAATTATCATTTTTTGTTAAGACACGCATATCAAAACAAGAGTAAATCTCTCCAAAAATATGTAAATACTACATTGACAAAAATTGCTTTAGGCGGAATCTTCGATCAAATTGGAGGTGGGTTTTCGAGATATGCTGTAGATACAAAATGGCACATTCCGCATTTCGAAAAAATGCTTTATGACAATGGACAATTAGTAAGTTTGTATGCTGATGCATTTTTAATTACAAAAAACGAACTCTATAAAGAAACCGTTTATGAAACACTGAAATTTATTGAGCGAGAAATGCTTGACCATTCTGGAGGATTTTATTCTGCAATTGATGCAGATAGTTTAAACGAGAAAAATGAACTTGAAGAAGGTGCTTATTATGTTTGGACAAAAAAAGAATTACAAGAAATTTTAAAAAATGATTTTGAATTATTTTCTGATTATTACAATGTAAATTCTTACGGTTTTTGGGAACACAATAACTATCATTTAATTAAAAATAGTTCTGATGAAGAATTTTCAAAAAAATATAATTTATCTATTACAGAATTTAAAAGTAAAGTTTTTAATTGGAAATCAATTTTATTAAAAGAACGTTCAAGTAGAGAGTATCCGAGATTAGATGATAAAATATTAACTTCTTGGAACGGAATTATGTTAAAAGGTTACATTGATGCATCCCGTGTTTTTAATGATGATCATTTTCTAGAAATTGCTTTAAAAAATGCTCATTTCTTAGAACTACAAATGATTAAAGAAGACGGAACCCTTTTTAGAAATTACAAAAACGGAAAGGCAACTATTAATGGTTATTTAGAGGATTATGCCTCATTAATTGATGCTTATATGGCACTTTATGAAATAACTTTAGATGAAAAATGGTTGACACTTTCTAAAAATTTAACCGATACTTGTTTTGATTACTTCTTCGACATAAATACAAGTATGTTTTATTTTACATCAAACAAAGATGAAAAATTAATTGCTAAAAAAATTGAAACTGAAGACAATGTAATGCCTTCTTCAAACTCAATGATGGCGAAAAACTTATTTAAATTAAGTAATTACTATGATAATGAATATTATTTAAAAACAAGTAAGCAGATGTTAAATAATATGATAGATACAATTCAAAATTTTGGTTCTGCATATTCCAACTGGTTAGATTTATACAGTAACTTTTCAGAAGATTATTTTGAAATTGCAATTAGTGGAACAAAAGCAAAAGAAAAACTACAAGAAATCAACAAAGAATACATTCCGAATAAATTAATTTGTGGAAACACAACAAAAAGCGATTTGCCTTTGTTAAAAAATAGAAATGTAAATGATAAAACGCTTATCTATGTTTGTGTAAACAAAACTTGTAACTTGCCTACAGAAAACTCTGAAGAAGCAATTCATCAAATAAAAAACCTACAACCATGACAACAATAATTACAATTCTTATCGCATTTGTAGCCTTAGAACATTTTTACTTTTTAGTTTTAGAAATGTTTTTATGGACGAAAACAAAAGGTATTAAAACCTTCGGATTAAAATCTAAAGAGTTTGCAGAAGAAACAAAAGTATTAGCAGCAAATCAAGGATTATACAACGGTTTTTTGAGTGCTGGATTAATCTGGTCTTTAGTAATAAAAGATTTAAACGTGAGTATGTTTTTTTTAAGTTGTGTAATTATCGCAGGAATATACGGAGCGTATTCAACAAAAAAGATCAAACTCTTTTATGTTCAAGCAATTCCTACTATTTTTGCACTCATATTAATTTTTATTTAGATACATCAAAATGGAAACCTATTTAGAATCAGCAACCCAACTATTAGTTGAATATTCACCGAAAGTAATTACAGCATTAGCAATTTTATTAATTGGATTATTTGTAATAAAATTACTGGTAGGAGTCTCTAAAAAAATAATGATAAAAGGAAAAGTAGACATCACTTTACAAAAGTTTTTAGGTAATTTATTAAGCTGGATTTTAAAAGCATTATTAATTATAACTGTTATCTCTAAATTAGGTGTTCCAACAACATCATTTGTTGCTATTATTGGAGCAGCAGGTTTAGCAATAGGTTTAGCATTACAAGGTTCTCTTGCCAATTTTGCAGGAGGTGTTTTAATTATGATTTTTAAACCATTTAAAATCGGAGACTTAGTTGAAGCCCAAGGTGAAATTGGTGTTGTAAAAGAGATTGAAATTTTCACAACAAAATTTATAGGCTTATCTAATAAAGAAATTATTATTCCAAATGCATCTTTATCTAATGGAAACATCGTTAATTATACAACACAAGGAACCCGTAGAGTGGATTTAGTAATTGGAGTTTCTTATGATGCAGATATTAAACAAACTAAAGAAGTCTTAATGGATGTTTTAACTTCTAATCCAAAAGTATTAAAAGACCCTGCGCCAGGAGTTACAGTTTCTGAATTAGCAGATAGTTCTGTAAATTTTGCTGTTAGACCTTGGTGTAAAACAGAAGATTATTGGGATGTATATTTCGAGACTACAGAAAACATAAAAGAAGCATTAGACAAAGCTGGTATTGAAATTCCGTATCCACATCAAGTTGAAATACGCAGAAACGCATAAAAGTCCAACAAAAAACAATTTAATTAATTTTTGGCGTAATTATTGAGTCAATTATTTTATTATTAAAAACAAACATTATGAAGACTAAATTAACTTTCTTATTATTATTGAATGTTTTATTCTCATTTGGTCAAGATGAAGACAATGTAAATCATTTAGTTAGTAGTACATCGTTATCAACTTTTGCAAATTATGATACTTCAATAAAAGGTTCTCCTTTTATTCAAAAAAATTATGCAGATGCTAAAATTTCTAAATTAGACAAGAAAACGTTTTCTACTATGTACAATGCACATAGAGATTTTATGGAGATTTTAAAAGATGATGGAACTCAATATTTTTTACCTAGCAGAAAATATCCTTATGAAGTTGTTTTTGTAAGCAATCAAATTACTTACAAAGCATTTAACTTTAAAAATAAGAAAGGAAACAAATATGGGTTTTTTAAATTAGCAACTAATAATAAAACAAGTAATTTATTGGTAAGGGAGAGTATAGAGTTAAAAGAAGCCATCAAACCTAAAACTGGTTACGGAGAATATACACCAAGTAAATTTAGAAGAGTAAAAGACACTTACTTTATTAATTTTACAAAAAATGATATCGCTATTAGTTTACCAAAAAAGAAAAAGAGTTTTTACAATGCTTTTTCTTCACACTCTAAAAGTATTCAGAAATTTGTAAAAAACAACAAGCTTAGCATTAAAAAAGAAAAAGATTTAGCAAAGATTATTACTTATTATAACACTTTACTAAAATAAACAACAGACAATAACGATAAAATAAAACGATATGAAATCTATACTAATAACACTACTTTTTATTTCTACTATTGCATTTGCGCAAGTAAATCAAATTGACAACTTACAAGATGTTTATACTTTAAAAAACGACATCGAATTATCTTCAAGTTATAATAGTAAAAATGTAAAAGGCTCTCCATTTCTTCATTCAGAATACCAAAATATCAAGATTAAAGGTGTAATGATGCAAGGAAAATATAATGCAAACAGAGATTATATTGAAGTAGATAATAAAGGAGAAATTATCTTCTTTGTACCTTCTATGGAACATCGCTATGATGTTCTTTTTACTGACATTAATGAAACTTATAGAGCTTTTGAGTATGAAAATTTAAAATTCGGATTCTTTAAGATTTTAGCAAAAAAAGATAAAGCATTTTTATTAACTAGACAATTTGTTCAGTTTAGCCCAGAAAAAAAGCCAAAGAATAATTTTGAGATTCTTAAGCCTGCAAAGTTCGAAAGAAAAAAAGATGTCAACTATATTAAATTAAGTGATAAGGATATCGTAATTGAATTGCCAACTAGAAAAAGCAAGTTTTTAAAAGTTTTTAATTCTAAATCAAATGATATTAAAAACTTTATTAAAAAAGAAAAATTAGGAATTAAGAAAAATGAAGATTTAATTAAGATTTTCAACTATTATAATTCCCTATAATAATTACAATTTCTTTTTTTGCGGAACAGCAATAAAATCTTTTAAGTAAAAAGGTTCAAAATAAGCGACATCTTCGATGTCGTTTTTTTTGTATTTACAAAATGCTAACTCACACATTTCATTTGCTGACGGATATTTAGAATCTACAAAAACTGCATTCGGATGCTTTATTAGAGTTTTACATTTTTCAGCACCATCGCCTAAAAAATAAACTTTTGATTTTTCTAATTCATTTTGAAACGAAGTTTTATCTATAATTTCAGCCTTTACTTCTCTTTGTTGATTACAATTTGAATCAAAAATTGCAGAATACACTTCCATTCTACGGGCATCTAATATTGGAATTATAATCCCTTTTTCAATTGAAATTGAATGCGCTAAAGATTTCAAAGTATTTATAGAAATTAAAGGGATGTTAAGCGAAAAGCACAATCCTTTTGCAGCAGAAACACCTATTCTTAATCCTGTATAAGAACCTGGACCTTTACTTACTGCAATTGCATTTAATTGCTCAAATACAATGTTTGCTTCTTTTAAAACACTTTTCATAAATGGATGTAAAACTTCTGCATGTGAATAATTACCATTATTTAATTCTTTAATCGCAATCAATTTTCCGTTGTTAGAAATACTAACAGAACAGTTTTTTGTTGAAGTTTCGATGTTTAAAATATAAGCCAAAAGAAATTTTTTACAAAGATACATTAAGCTTTAAAAACATACCTAAAGATTATATTAATAGTTAAATTGAAGTAAATGTTTTGATAGACGGATTTGCATTGTTACTTTTATCGTTGAAAACAACACAATTCTCTTTTGAAGATTAAATTAAAATACTTTATTGTTGGCTTTATAATTCTATTAAGCAGCTTTGTTCTTAGCACAAATGTTATTAAAACCGACCCTAAAACAAACCTAACTGAAGTGATTTTAGATTCTTCAATAGTTGAAGAACCAACTATTGTTTTAGAACGTTACCCAGGAATTGAAACAAAAAAAGTAAATCATAAATTAGACTCGCTACTTAAAAGAATTAATAAAAGACATGATTTTCATGGATCAATTTTAGTTGCAAAAAAAGGAAAACTTATTTATCAAAATCAAATTGGTTTTGCTGATTTTAGAAAAAAAACAAAACTAAATAAAGAATCTATTTTTCAATTAGCATCTGTAAGCAAACAATTTACTGCTGCAGCAATTATGATATTGAAAGAAAGAAATCAATTAAAACTTACAGATACAATTACAACATATTTTCCTAAATTTCCATATAAAAATATTACCATCAAGCAATTATTAAATCACACATCTGGATTGCCGAATTATTTTTGGGTTGCAGAAAATGAATGGAAAAAAAATCACCCACCAAGTAACCTTGAAATGATGACTTTTTTAATTAAAAGTAGCACAGCTTCGTTATTTTTTAGACCAGGAAGAAGGTTTGACTATTCTAATACAGGTTATTTTGTATTAGCATCAATCTTAGAAGAAATATCTAATGAGAGTTATTCAAATTTTTTAGAAACTAACATTTTTAAACCACTACAAATGCATAATTCATATGCATATAGTTTTAAGAAAGATACAATAAGAAAAAATCAATTAATTGGCTACAGATTGTATAGAGGTTGGCGTCATAGAACAATTCCAAGCACAGTTAACGATGCTGTTGTAGGGGATAAAAACATCTACGCTACAAGCGAAGATTTATTAAAATGGATGAATGGTTTAAATAGCGGGAAATTAATCTCTAAAGAGTCTTTAGAATTGATGTTTACTAAAGGGAAAACTAGATATGGAAGAGTTTTTCCTTATGGGTTTGGGTTTAGAATCAAAAATGATGAGAATAAAGTATATCATTACGGGAAATGGAATGGGTTTAGCACAGGAATAACTCAATATCAAGACGAAGAGTTGGTTGTAATTATACTAGAACACACAAGTTATAGGTCTCTAGATTATTTAAATAAACAAATAAAAAACATCGTTGATAAAAGTTTCGGTTCATAACCGAAAAAAACTATAATTAACAAAAAAATCCCAGAGAATTACTCTGGGATTTTTTTGTTAATTATATATAATGCTTAATCTAATACAGATTCTCCATAATAGAATTTCAACACTTTAGACTTAAATACATAATCGTATTTTGCTCTAATTAAAGCTGATTCTGCATTTACTAATCTATTTCTAACCTGATCAAATTCAAAAGAAGTTATTGCTTCAAAAGTATATCTCTGTTGTGCATTTTTAAACGCTTCTTGTTGTGCATCTAAAGATAGTTTAGCCGCTTCATAACTTTTTAATGCTGCTTTTGCATCTAAAAAAGCTCTTTGAATGGTTTGTTGTAAACTTAATTTTTCACTTTCTAAAAATAATTTATTTTTATCATTGTTAATTAAAGCTTTATTTAAGTTCACTTTATTTTGAAATCTACTAAATATTGGAATGTTAACAGAAAACCCAACCCCATAACCAAAGTTATTATTTAATTGATTAAAGAAGAAGTCATTTGTTCCTGCAAAAACATCAGCAAAACGATGACTAAAATTGGTTCCTGCACTCGCTGAAGCTGTAACTGTTGGTAAAAATCCACTTTTAGCTATTTTAATATCTAATTTTCCAGACTCTATTCCTATCTTTCTTTGTAAAATCTCTGGTCTTGTTTCTACAGCTTTTCTATAAACAGCATCTGAACTTCTGTATAGTAATGATGCAGTTGGAGCTCCAACATCTATTCTTGCAACATCAAAATTATTTGGATCTACTTGTAACAATTGCGCTAAACCTAATAATGCAATATTTAATGTATTCTCTAAAGAAACAATAGTTTGTAAATCATTAGCATACGCAGATTGTGCGTTTAATAATTCCCCTTTAGGTTTAGAACCTGCTTCTACTTGATTTTTTGCAACTTCAATTTGCTTTTTACTTATCTCAGCTTGAACTTTAGATACTGCTAAATTTTCTTTTGCAAATAAAATATTCAAATAAGAATTTACAACTCTTAAAGAAATATCATCTTTAATTCTTTGTAATTCTAACTTACCGTTTAATAAATTAAGTTGTGACCTTTTATAAGAGTTTAATAATCTATAACCATTAAATACTGTTACACCACTTCTTAAACTATAAGAAGAACTAAAACTAGTTGATGAAATTCTACCATTACTTACAGGGTCAATGGTTGAGCCAAAGTTTAAGTTTCCACCTGTTGAACCACTTAGGTTTGGTAAAAAATTACCTTTTGCACCAACAACATCTTCGTTAAAAGTTTCTAAACTTAATGCTTGTTGCTTAATGCTAATGTTATTTTTAATAGCATGTTCAACTGCTTCTTTTAAATCCCATTTTTTTTGCGATAATCCTGTGAAAGAAAAAGCAATTAATGTAATAATTGCTAAAAATTTTGTTTTCATTAATGATTTTTATTAGTTTATTATTCACTCTTTATAATGCAATTCAATAGTCGAGCCAAGTCAACAAAAAAATTAAACTATTGATTTTCAGAAAATTACACGCTGCACTATTTAACAAAAGTGTTTGATAGTGAACACTTCGTGTTTGATAACGAACACTTTCTGCCTTTATTAAAACAATAATTGTTTAATAGCGCTTATATGACGAGCGAAAGTAGAATATGTTACAAATTTTTTATCTTATTGATGTGTTAATTTTTTATTCTTTTTTTATATCGGAATAAAATATAGGCAAAGAACGCAACCAGCAAGTATGGAATTGCCATTAAGTAAGTAATTCCTGAGTTAATTCCTTCTGCCATTTTTATATCACCATTTTCTACAACTGCTTTACACATTGCACATTGTGCGTTTGCGTCAATTGCAATAAAAAGAACGAATAATAAGATACCTTTTTTCATCATTATAAATAATATGGAGAAATCATAATATAAACTATTACACCAGTGATTGCAACATACAACCACAAAGGGAATGTAATTTTAGCAATTTTTTTATGCTCTGGAAATTTTCCCAGTTTGGCTCTAACAAATGTAATTAGCACAAATGGAATTACAACAACTGATAATAAAATATGTGTCAATAAAATAAAATAATACACATATTTTATCGTCCCTTCTCCTTCAAACTTTGTAGATTCTGAAGTCATATGATATGCGATATACATCAACAGAAAAAATACTGAACAAATAATTGCTGCAGTATTTAATTGCTCGTGTAATTTTTTATTTCTTTTTTTAATTGCTATAACTGCACCTATTAATAGTAGTGCAGTAAAACCATTTATTGACGCATAAATAGGTGGTAAAAAAGTTAATGGCTCAACATCAAAACCTAAACTTTTTAAATTTACACCAAATAACAATGCAACAGCCAATGGAATAACTATTGATAAAATAGTAATTATTCTATTATATTTTTTTTCTTGATTTGAGATGTTATTACTCATTTAATAAAATTTTAATATCTTCTTTTAATTCTTTAATTTGATCTGGAAAAACTCCTTCTTCTAATGCTCTATAATACATTATTGGATTGCCGTGCTCATCTCTTCGAGATCTAATATTCCCTTCTTTATCAATTAAAGCAAATAGTCCAGAGTGTTCAAAACCGCCGTGATCACCGTCACTATTTCCTGCGTACAATTTAAATCCTTTATTAGATAAATCATACACATATTCTTGACTTTTACCAGTTAACATATGCCAATTACTATTTGTAATATTGTGTGTTTTTCTGTAGGCGCTCAAAACTTTTGGAGTATCTATATCTGGTGTAATAGAAAAAGAAGCAATTCCAAAGTTAGGGTTCCCATAAAACTCATTTTGTACATCAATCATTTTTTTATTCATAATTGGGCAAATTGATGGACATGTTGTAAAGAAAAATTCTACAACATACACTTTTCCTTCAAAATTTTTATTGGTAATGGTATTTCCGTTGTGATTTGTGAACTCAAAATCTGGCACTTTATTAAAAGTAACCAAATCTGATTTTTGAAATTTCTTTACAACCTTAGGAACTACATAAATTCCAAAAATTAAAATAACAAATGAAACACCAACATAAGAATATTTTTTTTTCATCTTATTTATATTTTACGTTTAAAGCGTTTTTCTTTTTCCATCGATTTCTTTAATTGATAGTAAATAATCTCAATATCTTTTTTCATCTTGTTTTTAAGAGAATTTACAGAACTCATCTTGTATCCATACAATCTTCCACCATCTGTATCTTCATCGTCTTTTCTTCCACGTAACCGTACTTCTCTATCAATAATAAAAGTATAATCTGAGCTTAAATCTTGGTTGATTGTATATGGTGTATCAAAGCTATTAAACATCTTTTTTATTTCATCTGCATTCATAAAAACAAATCTCCAATTGTCAATATCTCTATAAGTACTTAGTTTCTTTTTTAAAGCTTCAACCTCTAATTCAGTTCCTTTTGGTGCAATTAAAACAGATTGAAAATAAAGACTTTTACGATATCTTTTATAAATAACTTCGTTTAAATTAAAAATACCTGCTTTGTTTTTTTCAATATCAGTTCCTAAAAAACTAACTACAGAAAAATGGTCTTTAAAAGAAGTATTTCCTTTCACATCTTCAACTTTTTCCGTAAGTATTGGTAAGTTTGCGTGGTGATAAATCCCTAACGAAAGGAAAATATAGAAGATTAACGGGCCTAAAAATAGTGCCGATAATATAACTGCTTTCTTCGTTTTATTATTCTTCATGATGCAAAAAAAAGGTGGTAAAAACCACCTTAATATATATTATTAGAAATTAGTAATTCCATTTTGTTAAAGGAGACATTATATCAAATAAATATCCTCCTTCAATTAGTAGTAAAGCTACTAAATAACAAATTAAAAAGACTGCTGTCCAAACTACAGATCTTCTAAACCATTTTTTTTCACCTTCCATGTGCATAAATGCCCAAGTAATTCCGTAAGCTTTAAATAAAGTTAAAATGATGAATATCCAGTTTAAAGGACTTGTTCCTAAAAAACTTGTTAAATGTAAACTTGCTGGTTTAATAATACCGAAAATAACTTCTACAATTGTTATTACAGAAAGTATTATAAATACCATCCATATTCTTTTTGTATTAGATTCGTGTGCGTGCGCCATTTTTATAATCTTTTTATAATTAAACTAAGTAGAAGAATGTGAATACAAATACCCAAACTAAATCTACAAAGTGCCAATATAATCCTACTTTTTCTACCATTTCATAATGTCCTCTACGTTCATAAGTTCCTAGAATTACATTAAAAAAGATGATGATATTTATCAATACTCCAGAGAATACGTGAAACCCATGAAAACCTGTAATAAAGAAAAAGAAATCTGCAAATATTGGATTTCCATATTCGTTTACCTGAAGGTTTGCGCCTTCAACAACTTGTTTTGCATTTAATAAATAACGTGCCCCTTCTTCTTTAGAAAGAATTATTTTTTGTTTAGTTGCTAAATCTATTTTTTCAATTCTGATTAAAACATCAGCATTGTTTTTATATGAATTTACAACTTCGTTTACAGAATAGCTTGGTAAAGTTTCACCGCTTTCGTTCCATAAACCATTTTTCTTTGTATGCTCTACTCTTTCCTCATGTTCATCAACGACAAAATCAGATAATGCAATTTGGTGCATTGCTCCATGACCATCGTCTTTTACAAATTGTAAAATTTTACCATCTGTAGTTTGAACAGCACCGTAAGAACCTTTGATAAAGTTTTTCCATTCCCAAGCTTGAGATCCTAAGAAAATCAATCCTCCAATAATGGTTAATAACATGTAAACTGTTACTTTCTTTTTCTTCATTTGATGACCAGCATCAACGGCTAATACCATTGTTACAGAAGAAAAGATTAAGATAAATGTCATTAATGCTACATAATACATTGGTGCGTGTACACCATGTAAAAACGGAAAGTGAGTAAATACTTCATCAGCAATTGGCCAAGAGTCAATAAACTTAAATCTTGTTAAACCGTAAGCGGCTAAAAATCCAGAAAAAGTTAATGCATCTGATACGATAAAAAACCACATCATCATTTTTCCGTAACTAGCCCCAAAAGGTCTATTTCCACCACCGTTCCAAGTAGTTTTGTCTTCAGAATTTACAGCAATAGTTGCTCCCATAAATATCTTTGTTAATTGTTTTTTAAAAGTTTGTCAAAATTACGTAATTTTCATCATCTAATAAAATAGAAAAAGAAAAATAGATAAATCCAAAGTACTCCAACAAAGTGCCAAAATATCGCACCTAGCTCAAAACCAATCATTTCCGAGGGATTATACTTAGATTTAAAATGATTATAAATTACAACTAATAGCACAATTAATCCTGCAATTAGGTGTAAAACGTGCATAAATGTTATTCCGATAATAAAAGATGTCGAAACTGTACTGTTTGGTCCTGTAAAAAATAGTCCTGCATTCCTTAACTGAAGAAACCCTTCGTATTGATAATAAATAAATCCAATACCTAAAATTAATGTAGTAATTAAAAGTAAAAAACTTGCTTTTGTGTTGTCTTTTTTCAATAACATTTGCGCAATAATAAATGTTAAACTACTTAATACAATTAATGCTGTACTAATGTAAAAAGCTGCTGGCAAATCAAACGACACCCAGTCTTCTCTTTTTCTACTTACTACGTAAGCACTTGTTAATCCTGCAAAAAACATTGTCATACTAATCATTGAAATCCATAACATTGGCTTCGCTGATTTTTGTTTCGCTACTTTTAATTCAGTTTTTAAACTTTCTTGACTCATTAGATTTAATGTAAAAATTTATCAATTACGTATATTATTTGCACTAATGTTATATAAATCACACTTGATAACATTAGCTTTCTTGCTTCGATGTTAGATTCTGTTTTATGTAATTGAATTCCGTAAAACAACATAGAGCATCCAACTAAAGCAATAATTACTGCTGTTGCAGGGTAAATATAAAATGCTCCTGTTACTTTTAAAACAGGTGCAATTGAAACTAAAATCATTATTAACGTATAAAAGATAATTTGCTTTATCGCTCCTTTATCTTTTTTATTCATCGGCAGCATATTAAATCCTGCCTTTTGATATTCTTCAAATTGTAGCCATCCAATTGCCCAAAAATGTGGGAATTGCCAAAAAAACTGAATTAAAAATAAAAACCCAGCTTCGATGCCAAATTGATTTGTTGCTGCAACCCAACCTAACATAAAAGGGATTGCTCCTGGGATTGCTCCTACAAAAACAGTTAAAGGTGTTACAGATTTTAATGGTGTGTAAATACTTGTATATAAGAAAATTGAAATTGCTCCGAATAAAGCAGATTTAGCATTAATGTTATATAAAATTGCAATTCCTAAAATCGTAAATAAAAACGCAATTGTTAATGCAGTAGAAACAGACATTCTACCAGTTGGCAAAGGTCTATTCATTGTTCTTTTCATTAAAGAATCTGTGTCTTTTTCAATCACTTGATTAAATGCATTAGATGCACCAACCATAAAATAACCTCCAATAGCTAATTGAATAACAATAAAAGCATCAACGATTTCTGCGGCTAATAAGTAACCAGCAATTGATGAAAAAACAACACTTAAAGACAATCCAACTTTTGTAAGTTGCTTAAAATCTGATATAAAGTTTTTAATTGTTGATTTATTTCCTATGTTAGAAATCGCGCTCATTTGTTTTTTCAAATCTTTTGCAAAGATATTTTATTCTCTTGTATTTTCTTGCTTTTTACACCATAAAAAACACCTTAGATTTATTATTAAAATATTTCAAAAAAAACTTTGGTATTTGCTTTTTTGTTTTAACTTTGCACCCGCATTGAAAGATATGTGAGTTCATTAAAATTATAAAATATACTGCGCGAAAGTAGCTCAGGGGTAGAGCATCACCTTGCCAAGGTGGGGGTCGCGGGTTCAAATCCCGTCTTTCGCTCTATTCTATATATAAAACATACCAATGCTCAAGTGGTGGAATTGGTAGACACGCCGGACTTAAAATCCTGTGCTCTTTGGGGCGTGAGGGTTCAAGTCCCGCCTTGAGTACTAAAGGTCCTAACATTAATTTGTTAGGACTTTTTTTATGGAAAACACTTAGACAATTGAAAGTATAAAAAAACCCACTCTAAATTAGAGTGGGAAAATTGCTATGAAAAAGAAAGTGGTTTTTACACCACGTCTCAAATATACAAGTTTTTAACAAAACATTTACCATTTTTTAAAAAAAAATAGTTTTTTTTAAAAATCAAAATACCAATTAAATAAATCTGCTTTTACCCCTAAAGAAAACCAAACTGAATTTGTGTTTTCAAAATTTAAAGTTTCTGTATTTGGAGAAAATTTCCTAAAAGTAAATCCACCAAAAAGACTTAAATTATTTGATGTATTCAATAAGTACCTTCCTTGAAGATCAGCAATAAAAATTGTAGCTTTTTTCCCTTGACCTACTTCATTATTATAATTCCCTTTCCTAATATCATATGATTTATAAATATCGCCTCCATTACTAATGTTAGCTACATCGTCAAACCCTTTTTGACCTAAAGTTATTTTACCGCTTGTAGACCATCTACCAAAGTTATAATTTGCTATTGCTATTGCTTCCCAAAAATTAGCACCCCAAGCATTACTTAGAGGTTGACTATAATTTCCGTAATTTAAGATTGGATCTTTATGTGCAAAAGTATAAGGTCTAACTGTGTTTAGCTCTGCTTGTAGGTACAAATCTTTTACATTAAATGCATCAAAGTATTTAGCACCAAATTGAAAGCCAAATTTATTTCCCCAATAGCCTAAATCGCTAATTTTTCCAAAAGAAAATTCATCTACAACTAGTTGAGAATATAAAACTAAGTTTTCTTTCAACTTGTATTTTGCAGTTAACCCTAACATTGCATTTCCGGCATCTTCGCCTGTACTAAATTCTACTGATCTATAAAACATTAAAGGATTCATAAACCCTATATCAAAACCTTGATCTCCTTTAGAAATCGCTGTCTCAAAAAATCCAATATTTAATTTTTCTGTAAGGTTAATACTTAAATAATGTATGGCAATGTATTTTCTTGGGTGTTCATTATTTACAACAACTGGATGTCTTACATCTGTTCCCCAAAGCCAAATATTAGTGTAATTAAATTTCGAAAAATTTAAATTCATTTTTAAATAGGGCATTGGTGATGAAACGTCTGAAAGCAATAAAGACCTATATCCATCTCCAATAAAATTTTTCCCATTTCCAAACTGAAATTGCAGAAATTTATTTGGTGTATATGCTAAATAACCTTCAGCAACAGGATAATCAAATGCATCTGCTTTAAAACCTTTGGCTTTTCCTCTACCTGGAACCAACCCTTCAGAAAAAGCTGGCTTAAAAGTATCAGATCGGTTTGAAATATAATCATTTATATAACCGGCAAATCTTCCTTGACTTTCATAAACTGTTGTTGAAAATGAAAAATCATTTCCTAATCCACCATTAATGGTTAAAACTCTTGAATTATTAAATGTGTAAGAAATATTTTCTGAATTATCTTTACCTAATTGCACATCTAATAAAAAATCTAAATTAAACCAATAACCATCTCCTCTTACTTCAAGTAGGTGTTCATTCCACAATTTTCTTGTTAACCAAGTTTCTTTATCTGGTTTTAAAAATTTGCTTTTTGCTAAATCTAAATCATAGACAGTATTTATATCGTTATATACATAAGGTTTTACTGCTGTGTGTCCGTTTGCACTTTTATTTAAGGCAAAGTCATAATTGATATATCGTTGATGTGTAAACGGAATATTTAATTGACTGTTATGCTCTATAAAATCTGATTTATCTTTATTATTAGAATTGCTAAAATTCAGTAAATCTTTTTTATGAGACTTAATCTCCACAACTTCTTCTAAAACTTCGTTACCAATCTGTGTTGGAAAGTTTAAAGGCAATGCAAAACGCATTTCAATATTATTGTTGTTATAGTTTGCTGGAGTAATTACTGGAAATGTTTTAAACACCCTAGTAATTTCATCTAGTAACTCTTTGTAAGGTGAATTGGCATAAATCAATTTAAAAACTCCAGTATTGGTCACTATAAAAACAACATTAATTGTCCCTTTAAATTTTTCTCTCTCTAAAATAATTGGCGAGTTGAATTCTTTAAAAAATAATTCTCTAGTTGTTTAATAAAAACAAGATTCTATTTTATCAATGTTTTGGTTTTCACAGTTTTTAAATACAGGATGCTTTTCTGTTTGAGCTGATAAAAACATTGGAATTAAAAATAAGTATACAAAAAAGTACTTTTTCATTGTTGCTGTTTTTAAAGTTTAGTAACTCTATTATTTTTTAACTGATATTGTTCTTTGCTTTCTGAGCATTCTGCAATTCCTTGTTCATCAAAATTTAAACGATGCCCAAACTCACTAATCCAACCAATTTGCTTTGAAGGATTCCCAACAACCAAAGCATAGGGAAGAACTTCTTTTATAACAACCGCTCCTGCTCCAATAAAAGAAAACTCTCCAATATTGTTTCCACAAACTATTGTTGCGTTTGCACCAATACTTGCCCCTCTTTTTACAACCGTTTTTACATATTGATTTTTTCTAACAACAGCACTTCTTGGGTTTATTACATTGGTGAATACCATTGAAGGGCCAAGAAAAACATCAGCTTCACAAATAACTCCAGTATAAATAGAAACGTTATTTTGCACTTTAACATTGTTGCCCAAAATTACTTCTGGCGAAACCACTACATTCTGACCAATATTGCAATTTTCTCCAATGATACAATTTGGCATAATGTGACTAAAATGCCAGATATTTGTTCCTTTTCCAATACTGCAACCCTCATCAATTACTGCCGTTTCGTGTGCTTTGAAATTACTCATTTTAATATTCTTGATTGGCTTTTGTTCTTTCAATTATTTCTTTTGCAGAAGAAGTTCCAATTCTTTCAACACCTAAAGTAATCATTTTTAAAACATCATTCTTTGTTTTTACACCTCCAGCTGCTTTTATCTTTAAAGGCTTTGCATTGTCTGACATTATTTTTATAGCTTCAAATGTTGCTCCATTGTGTTTGTTGCCTTCAGTTTTATAAAAACCAGTTGATGATTTTACAAATACATTTTTGGCCTTTTCTTCTCCAAAATTATCGACAACAACTCTTCTTATCAATTTAGATATTGATGCAATTTCTTCATTATTTAAAGCTGCGACTTCAATTATCCATTTTACAGTTTTACTGTTTATTAAACCTAATGATGTTCCCTTAATTATTTCTTCTTTAACAAGATCTGTATTTCCTTTTTGAAACGCTTTATAGTTTACAACAAAATCTAAATCATCTGCCCCTAAATCTATAGCTTGTTGTGCTTCTATCAATTTTTCTTGAATTGAATAAGTACCTTCATGAAATCCAATAACTGTTCCTACTAAAACATTAGAATCTGCTTTTATAATTAATTCTTTTGCAAGAGAAATGTAATTTGCTCTTATCATTACTAATTTAAAATTGAAAACGATTGCTTCTTCAACTAGTTTTATAATAATTTTCTTGGTTTCTTCTACAGAAATAGCTGCTTGTTGAGCCGTTTTTAAATAAGTGGAATCTAAATATTGTGATATTTCCATTGGCGTTGCTTCTAATACAAAAATAGTAAATATTAAGCTCATTAAAAAGAACAACCTTGCTGATTGCTTTTAGAAGTATTTTTCAAAAAAATTATTGAATGATAAATATTATTGGCAATGTAAGCTTTACATTCACTGGAACTTCTCTTTGTTTTCCTGGATTAAATAGTTTATAGTTACAAGTTAGAATTCAAAAAAGATGCAAATAAAAAAGAGCAACCAATTTGGTTGCTCTTTTTTATTCTATATTCAATTAAATGTTATTCAACATTAAATGAGATTGGTAGTGTATATTTCATTCCAACAGGAACTCCTCTTTGTTTACCAGGAATCATATTCGGTAATGATTTTACAACTCTCTCAGCTTCTTTTTTAAGTCTAGGATGTGGTGCTCTAAAAGCATTAATCTCAGTAATTTTTCCTTTAGGATCAATTCTAAATTGTACCCAAATTTTCTTTTTACCAGGAGTTAGCCCTAATTCTCCAGCTAAATCACTGTTAAATTTTTTACCAACATGCTTTCTAATTTTACTATTAAGACAATCACTTTTTTGTTTTCTAGTGCCTGTACATCCAGGAAAAACAGGAACTTCTTCAATAACTGCAAAAGGCACATCTTCTAAGATCTCTTCAGCTTCTTCAACCTCAACGATTTCTTCAACTTCAACAGCTTCTGTTTCATCAGTTTCTGTTGTTTCAATAACAGTCTCTTCAACATCTTTTTCGTCTTCTACGATTTCAATTTTTTCTGGTGCTGGTGGTGGCGGTGCTTTTGGTTTAACTTCCTCAATACGTTCTGTAATTGGAATATCTTCTTCCATTAAATCTTGCATGTTTGCATCACCAAACCCGTCTATAACTCTATCGTAGGTTTTGTTTTCCATTGCTACATATGTAACAAAAAGTGCTAAAACCAAACCTAATTGAATAAACAATTTCGAGTAATTCTCTAAATTTGATTTTGGATTTTTCTTAATTTCCATCCTAATGTTTTTTTAATAGTTCGCTAATTTAATTAAATTCTTATGACTTATGCAAGTGTTAGAGTTAAATAGCATTAATTTTTTTATAAATTGACTTAAAAACTATCAATGCCATAAAAACTCCAGCCGTATTTGCAACAACATCTAAAAAACTTGCTGTTCTATAAGTTGTATGAGTTGTTTGAAGAACTTCAATAATTATGCCATAAAATACACAACCAAAAGCGATTATATATTTTACTTTATTTTTCTCCTTGGAAACAGGAAAACTAAGCAGCCAAGTTAACGCTAAGATAAAATATGCAATTGCATGGTATATTTTATCTGAATTAGATAAGTTTATTGGAAAAGATTCTATTTTTCTTAAACTTAAATAGCATATAATAACTGTTATACTAAAAGCAATAAATAAAATTTTATCCTTTAATAAGGTCTTGATAAGCTTGCGCATCTAATAAATCATCTATTTGTGAAGCGTCAGAAATTGTAACTTTGATCATCCAACCTTTTCCGTATGGGTCTTTGTTTACTAATTCTGGCTCGTCTTCTAATTCTTCATTAAACTCAGAAACTTCTCCTGTTAATGGCATAAATAAGTCTGAAACTGTTTTTACAGCTTCTACAGATCCAAAAACATCGTCTCTATCTACAGTATCATCTAGCGTATCTACATCTACATAAACAATATCACCTAATTCGCTTTGTGCAAAATCTGTAATACCAATTGTAGCAGTATCGCCTTCTATACTAATCCATTCGTGGTCTTTTGTGTACTTTAATTCTGAAGGAATGTTCATTGTAATTATTTTTTATTGTTGATTAATTTTTAGTTGCCTAAGTTATAAATTAAATTGAAACCAGCATTAATAGATTGTCTCGGAAATGTAGTTGAAATTGCATACTTAGACATACTATGATTGTAATAAAACGATGTTGTTAAATTTCTATTCAATTTATAATCTGCTGCAAATTTAATAGATAAAAGTTTTTGACCACCACTTATTTGATTATTTTCTATATCAACTGATCTAATTAATGTCAAATTATCTCTTATTGAAATATCTGCTCTCATATTAATATCGCCTTTTAAACTTTGTTGCTTGCCAGCAAATCGGGTTTTAAAAGCAACATTTTTTAATCGATAACCTATTCCAAAAATATATTCTGTTCCTTTAATATCAGTTAAAGTACTATTATCAAAATTCAGCGTTAACGTTCTGTCTTTTCTAATTTCACCTTTAAAAGAAAATGAATTTTTCATTTTCATATCAATTTTAATCAATGGAGAGAACTCATCTATTAAACTTGCTGATGCCACTAGTAATTCGGGTTGATAATTCCCAGTAGTATTTACTTTTGTTAAATCTGATTGATCGTGTTGCAAGTTATTTGTATAATTAGAAATTGTATACGATGATTTATATCCGTTTGTAATAGTAAAACTTGTAAAGTTATCTTTAAACCAATCTATTTTCATTAATCCATTGTAACGTAAAGTCCAATTCGGAATCGGAATATTTTTAAACAAACCTAATCCAATTGAATTTGCATTGTCTCCAGAATAAGCAGCAATAAATGCGGGCAATAAAACTTGTTGTCCTGTTTCTTTAAATGCTGCACTTGCTGTGTTTGGCAAACCAGTTTCTGAAGATAACCTTTGTGATAAAACAGATCTATTTGCTAAAAACGAAGTAAATAATGCGTCTGAATCTTTAAAAACTGTAGACAACATAGAAAAACTTGTGCTAAAGTTTCCGGTTTCTGTAATTGGGGCCGTTGTGTTTAAAACACCTCCTTCTACATCTAATTGTTGTGCTATATTATTGGTGCTAATTCTATTTCCAGTCAATTCAATATTTAAATCTTTAAATGGCTTTAAAGAGATAGTATAATCGACTTTATTATAATGTGTTCTGCTATATGTTTTACTGTAATATTCTGATCCAACAGCTCTATCAACCAGCCAACCTTTTTCAAATGCTTTATTTCTAATATCAATCTGACTACCAAAAACAAAACCTAATGTAGGTGCAAAACCACCATTCAAATTATCTCTCCCTAGAAAACCTGAACTTCCTGTATAACCAGGTAAAGCTGTTCCGTTATTTGAAGCGCTGCTAATTTTTACAGTCTTTATCGCTGTAACAAAATCATAAACTCCTAATATAATTTTGTCTTTTAATGTTGCTTTTTTAGGTTTTACACCATTTGTTATTGGCAATTGCGGTGCTTGAAATGGACTTGAACTTTTTTTCTTAGCATTTGGATTTTTAATAAATAACTTTTTAAAACCGGTATCTTGATACAACTTCGTAAAACTTAATGAGGTATTAAAATTATGTGTATTTGAATTCTGTAATAAATTTCCAATTTTATCAACATAACTTTTAGAAGCCGCTTTCCAATCAAAATTTGCGGTATAACCATAATCTGCGGTAACAAAACTTAAATATGGAATTTTATTTATAGGCAACTTATAATTTGCAGTTAGTTTTTGATTGTAATGATCTGGTCTTCCCATATTAAAAAACTGATCAAAAATCTCTATTTCTTCTCCGTTTCCAAAGTTGTCATATAAGTAACTATTATTTGCATTAAAAGTTAAACTGAATGATTTTGTTAAATCAAAACCAATTGTATAGTCCCAATCAAACAAAAACCTGCGTTGTGTTAATGTTGGTTGTGCACTTAACCCTTCAATTAGATTTCTTGATCTTTGTTCTACGTAATTTCTAGTAATTCTAGAATTCAACCCAATCGTTTTCGGAATTAAATTAATATTGATATCTCTAACTATTTGCCAATGTTTACTTTTTCCAAAAAACGCTGATTTTTTAAATGGTTCAATAAATTTTGGTTCAAACGTAAAGTTATAAGTCGCTCCAGCTTGTAAATTCTGATTTGAATATTTTTCAATATTATAATCTTTATGAAACTCTTCTGAAAACGCATATGAAACGGAAAAATTCTCTACATCATAAGGCTTTGGTTTTTTAGTAGATTCTGGATTTCTATTTTTCTTTACATTGTTAAAGCTAATGCTTTTTCGTAATGTATAATCTTGTGAGTTTTTACTATTTGGATTTCCCGCTACCGCTTCAGCAAATTTTACATCCTGATATTGAGGATCATATTTTGGATCTCTAAACTCTTCACCAATACTATAACTCATCGGTAATTGAACGCCCCACTTTTTAGGCATCATTTTACCTAAATTAATGTTTGTAGAAATATCGTATTGTCTTGTTTCTTCTATACTTCTTTGATTTACTCTGTCTTCAACATTTCCAAAACCAATTGTTTGCATTCTTCCAGTAACAGAAACATCTACTAAATCGGCAAAATTAGCATCTGCACTTAAAACTGCTGCCCAGCCTCCTTTATTATCAAATCCAGATGAACGTAGTTCGTTAAACCAAATTTCTGCACTTTTTTGAGTAATTCTTGTGTTCTTTACTCCCAACATTAAAGTTCTAATTCCTCCTAAAGTTGGATTCCCTTTTACTCTTAATTTTATGTTGTGAACTGGAGAATTTGTTGGAAACGGATATATTTTATTAATAGATAATGTTCCATTAGAATTCGGAATCTCAGCATCTCTTTTCAACTTCAACCTTCCTAATTCTTCTAAAACAAGATTTAAATTATTTTCCTCTGGCCAAACATTTGTTGGCTCTAAACTTCCGCTTGCAGAAATTTTTAAAGGCACTTCTATTTGATAAAAATTATCATCTAAATCAGTTCCTAATCTAATTACTGCAACCAAATCATTATCAGAAACGCTACCCGCAACAGTTGGTTCAGCATGTATAAACATTTTTAAGTTTTTATACATTCTTAAATCTACACTTAAGTTTTTATAGATTGCTCTTGTTTCATTTTGCAATAAATCTTTAACTTTTAAAGAAACAGATTGTTCGTTTTGTTGTTGAATTGTAGAACTTCCTTGTAATTGTTCTCTAACAATTCCTGGAGGTAACACATATTTTTCTTCGTTTTGCTCGATGTTTACAACACCAACTTCAAAATTATTTAATTCTTGATTTGTTAAATCCTGTGGTGGATTTACATTTGGGTCTATTGTTTTTGTATAACGCCTATAATCTCCTCTCACTAATTCTAATTGACCAAAACGCAACACAACAGGCATTTTAAATTTGGTCATAAACATTCTAATAAATCGAATGCTATTAAAATCTGAAATTCCATTTACAGCAGTCCCGCTTCTTACAGGAATTCTAAATTGATACCATTTGGTTTTCTTAGAAGTACCATCTGCCAAAGTCACAGAAGTTTCTTTTTCATCAACAATATTATTGATTCCTTTTACCAAATCATTTTTGTTTAAAGACACTTTATATTCAAAGTAACTTTCAACCGTATTCATGGTTTGATCTTTATTAATATCTTCTACATCTGGGTATGTTGATGAAGAAGTTGGATACGATTCTGCTGATTGATTTGCAGTTGGTGAATTCCCTTCTGTATTGTTAAAATTCTTATACCTGGTAATGACAGATGCGTTGGTGTTATCAAAATTTGTACTTCTAAAAAACTGAAAATTATCAGAAGAAATATCGTTTTGATTTAACTTATTAACATCAAAAACTTTTGATTGATAAAACCCTAATTCGTCCTCATTTTTTAATCCATCTAAACCAATATCTTGATTTTGTCTTGCCAAATCATCAACATCAAAAGCATATAAAATTGACTGGTTTGTTGGCACATTTCCCCAAATAGATTGTGTAATATTTGTAGCTGAGCCATCAGCTGGCATTCCATTTTCATACATCTTCCTATTATCTTTTAAGATGTCTTCGGAAATGTTTCCTAGGTTAAAATATAGTTCTCCAACTTGATTTATTGGATTGTTTGGGTCAACTCCAGTTGGCAAACCTTCTTCGTTTGTAATTGAATAATCTTGATACGGATCTTTAATCCAAAACTGAATATATTCTACATTTGCTTGATCAAAATTATTAGTAGTTAACGGGCGCATAATTCCACCCCAACGATCTTCTGGATTTGAAAATGTTCCGTCAGTATTTACAGTTATACCTGTATCAAAATTGTAAGTTCCTCTTTCTGATGGAAAATATGCCAAATCTAACGTTCTAACTAAAATGTTTTGTGTTAAATCTAATTCTGTATTTGGGAATAACTCTGAATATCCAATTTGACGAACTTCTGTTCTAGACAATTCTACATTATCAATATTTGAAGGTTTTGCACCATTTCCGTAGAATAATTGATCAATGGAGTACCAAGCTAATTTTGCTTTTTTATCATTATAATTCAACCCTGATAAAGATCCATTTAAGTTCTGACTTTGTGGTGTACTTGCAGCAAACCAATTTAATGGAGATAATAAATCAATCGGAATTTGTGATGCTTCAAAATCATCAACATAAGTAGTTGCTTGCCCGTTTACATTAACTCCACTTGGCGTTCCAGGAAGCAAATAAGCAAAATCTGCTCTTACATTTAAATTTGAAGGAACATCTGTATCTACAAACGGAATTTTATTTACCCATTTTGTAAAAATTGGCATTTCTGTTGAATAATCTACATTCAAGCCAAACATGGTGTTGTTTATTGGATCTGCTCCGAAATTTACCTTTTGAGTAATTGGTTTTTCATTAACGTTTAAAATTGTTCCTCCTAAAATAAATTTATCAGAAAAACGATGTTCAACATCAACTCCCATAAAAGTTTTTTGTTGTTGATTAAAAACCGAATTGTTTTCAGTCGATACATTTATTGGAACTCCAGAAGAACGTAATCCTGGATCAATAATTTGCACTTTACTAAAATTATAATCAACAATAAAATCGACTCCCTCAACCAATTGTCTTCCGCCAGCAGTAACTCTAACCGACCCTCTTGGAACATTAAATGCGTTTAAAGGAATTCCTCCGCTATTTTCTGATTTTGCGTATCCCTTTAAGAAAAATTTATCCTTATTCTGATGGTTATTTTTTGCTTGAGATTTTGTATTTATATACAACTCATTAAACACAAAAGTGTTTTTATCTGTCGCAGATGTTAAGGTACTTTCTAAATCACTTCCAAAAGGTTCTGTTTCTGGAAAAATGATGAATCCTTTATTAGAATTTACTGTAACATTTTCTACATAATCAAAAAACCCATCTCCGTCTGCAACGGCAAAAGCACTTTGATCTAACTTATCTAAATTTAAAACATTTAGCAACGTTTTATTTGCAATTCCTGCTGTTGACGCATTTTGTAAAGTATTTGACGGAATTCCTGTTTTATCATCTCTATATAAAATCTCGAATCTAAAACCATCTTGTGATAATGGAAAAATACCTAAAGGATAGATGTTTTTCATCATCAATTTCCATGTTGGAAATTGCTCTTCCAAACCTGCAACTGTTCTTTTTGTGGTAATAATTTCGCTTCTTAATAACTTTACCGCTAAATTACTTGGCGCTACAATTCCGTCATTCGATAACTCTCCAACTTTAAAAGAAGTTTCAGTACTACCAACAACTGTATATTCGTATGCAACTGCCAACACTTCGCCATCAGATAATTTTCTGTTCAATGAAATAAATCCTAATTGTGGATTCAATGTATATTCATTCTCCTCTAATTTTCTAGCATTTTGCAAAGTAGAATAACCAGTTCCTTGGGTTAATCCGTAATTTAAAAGTGTGCTTTCTACAGTTGTTATATCTCTTATTCCACTTGTTTGACCTAATAAAACAGATAAGTTATTTGCATTATTAGACGGAATGTTTTTTCCCTGAACTTGCGATGGCGTAGTTGGATTTACAGCAGAACCAACAAAATCTGGTTGATTTGGCTCTCCAATATCAGCCAAGGCAACAATACTTCTAAAGTTTTCAGTATTTGAATTTCTATTGGTAATCCAAACTTCAATTCTTGTAATGTTAATTGGGCTACTAATTAGCGGATAATTTTGCAAAGAGCTTTTATAATTTTCTCTAAAATATTGTGATAAAAAAAAGTGTCGATTATCATCATAATCAGTTGCTCTTAATTCAAATTCTTCAATAGTAGCTCCAGCTTCAGCAACAATGTTTTTACTTTCTGAATTTTGTTGAGAAAAGACTGCGGTAACTGACGTTTTACCAAACTGTAATTCAGTTTTTACACCAAATAAACTTTGAGAACCATTTATCAATGAGTTTTTGATTGGCATAGTAACATTACCTGCTTCAATCTTTCTGATAATATCGTCTTCTGTTGGCGTATATTCTAATTTAATTATATTTTGAAAGTCAAACGACGCTTGTGTATCATAATCTGCAGTAACCTTTAATCTTTTACCAACATTTGCAATAATACTAGCACTAATTTGCTGATCAAAATCAAACGTAAAACTACTTCTATTATCTTCTGATAATTGCGGATTTTCAACATTTTGATAAATTCCGCCAAGTCTAATATTTAAATTACCACTTGGAATTACCTCAACTGTATTTCCCCCAAAAATAGATTCAAAAAACTTAGAGTTTACATAGTATTTTGGCAGCAAATTCCGTTTTGCTTGTTCGCTTCCTTTCTTTTTACTTAACGCATCATTTTTTTCTTTAAAATAATTTTTGATGTCTTTTTTTAATCGATAATTTTGATACTCTAAAGGAGACATAAAAATAGGTTCTCCAACCTTATAATTATCTAAAACCTCTACAACAATATATTTGTTTAGTTTTTTATCAAAAGTTACCGAATATGTTGTTGGTGCATTTAAAAAAATACTTCCTTTTTGGCTCTTTTTAAAATTGTATTTAAGAGTCGGAATCGTATCTTTTTTAATAGAATCATTCTTTTTCTTTACGGTTTGAGAAAAAACAGTTGTAGTTGCTAAAAAAGCAACTACACATATAAGTAATGTATGAAAATGATTTCTCTTCAATTTAATTATAAACTTTTTAACGCACCTTTAATCAACAATTCAACAGAAGCTTCTGGCTGTTCTTTTAAAATTGCATTTAATACTTTATCAGATTGTTTTCTATTAAAACCTAACACTTCTAATGCAGATAACGCTTCATCTTTATTTGTATTGTTTTTAATAACAGAAATCGAATCTAAGTCAAATGTTTTTAAAATTTTATCTTTTAAATCAATAATTACACGTTGTGCCGTTTTTGCACCAATTCCTTTAACAGACTGAATTAAAGCAATATTTTCTGATGCAATTGCTTGCTGTATTTCTTCGGATGACATTGAAGATAACATGGTTCTAGCGATACTTGGACCAACTCCAGAAACTGAGATTAATAATCTAAAAATTTCTCTTTCAGTTTTATCGATAAATCCATACAAAGTATGAGAATCTTCTTTAACTGATAAATGAGCATATAATGTAATTGCTTCACTTTCTGGCAAAGAAGAAAAAGTGTTTAAAGAAATGTGTAATAAATAACCAACTCCTGAACAATCTATAACAACGTATGTTGGATTTTTCTCTACTAACCTTCCTTTAATTTGTGTAATCATTTTCTCGTTTATTTAAGAATTTCTTTTTTCTTTTTGTTGTGCGTCAACAACTGCAACAGCAGACATATTTACCATTTCATCAACACTTGCGCCTAATTGCAGAATGTGAACTGGTTTTTTTAATCCCATCATAATTGGCCCAACAGTTTCAACTTCATCAACCTGTTTCATTAATTTATATGTGATATTCGCAGCATCTAAATTTGGAAAAATAAGCACATTTACTTTTTTACCATTTAATTTTGAAAAAGGAAATTCTTTTGCTAACATTTGTCTGTTTAAAGCAAAATCTGCCTGTAATTCACCATCAATTACAACATGTGGGAAATGACGATGAATATAGGAAACTGCTTCTCTAATCTTTACAGCGCTTTCAGACTCTGAAGAACCAAAATTAGAAAATGATAACATCGCAATATTTGGTTTTACACCAAACATTCTGGCTAAGGAATACGTTAATTGTGATATTTTTGCCAGCTCTTTAGCATTAGGGTTGATGTTGATTGTTGTATCAGCCAAAAACATTGGTCCTTGTTTTGTCAACATTAAATTTGCAGCTGCAACTCTTGTAATTCCATGATCTTTTTCTATGAGCTCTAAAATTGGTTTTACAACTGATGGATACGATCTTGAATACCCTGTAATCAACGAATCTGCTTCACCAGCATTTACCATCATTGCAGCAAAATAATTACGCTCTCGCATCATTTTTTGAGCTTGAAAGAGTGTTGTTCCTTTTCGTTGACGTGTTTTCCAAAAGATTTCTCCAAAACGATTTCTTCTTTCTTTTTCTTCGTCTGTTTTAGGGTCTATAATTGGTACATCTGCAGTAAAACCAATTTCCTCTTTTAACTCTAAGATTACTTCTTTTCGGCCTAATAAAATTGGTTTTCCAATTCTTTCTTCATGCACTCTTTGTGCAGCTTTTAAAACATCTAGGTGATCTGCTTCTGCAAATACAATACTTTTAGGGTTTCTCTTAGCTCTGTTATGCAATAATCTTATTTCTTTACTTCCAGTTCCAGAACGATCCATTAATTCTTCTTGGTATTTTTCCCA
>JAQXEU010000013.1 GCA_029250685.1 Polaribacter sp. | reverse complement strand
AGTTTTGTTGGCGTAACAAGCGCAGCAATTCATCAAAGAATTGCAAAAATTAAACGAGGAGGAATAATCAAATCTTTTACCTTAAGGCTTAATGAAAAGTTATTGGGTTATAAAACATGTGCTTTCGTTGGGTTATTTTTAGATAAAAATAGTCAATATAGAGATGTTGTTGCAAAACTCAAACTAATTCCTGAGGTAGTAGAAACTCATTATACCACGGGTCAATACGGTTTATTTATTAAGCTTTACGCCAAAGACAATGATCATTTAATGAAAGTATTAAATGGTCAAATTCAAAAAATTAAAGGAATTTCGAGGTCGGAAACTTTTATTTCTTTAGAAGAGTCAATCAGCAAGAATATTCCTCTAAACTAGATTTAACAAAAATGAGTAATGATTATTTACAGCAGTTTGCTCATTCATGCTAAAGTTCACCAGGCGAAACATTAAAATAGTATTTGTGGTTTGTTTCTAAACGCATTTTTATATACCTTTCGCTAACTACGATTATAAAACACTTGTTCTGAACTTGATTCAGTATAAAACGTTGCATAATCGTGTTCACCTTAGCGAAAAAATAAAAACGCACGAAGATTTAAAAATATACGACGCTTTTGTTTCCAAATGCACTCGTTTTGAGCGCAAAGGAAAAACCATGCCTTATACTTCTGCAAATGGTTATATGTTTTCGTTATTTAACAAAGCTGGAGAAATTGGCATACGGTTCTCTAAAGATGTACAAGAAAAATATATTGAGGAATTTAATACTACTATATACAAATCTTACGGAGCTGTAATGCAAGGCTATATTTTAATTCCAGAAAGTATGTATGCAAATTCTGAAATCATTGTTGCTCTATTAAATGAAAGTTATGAGTATGTAATGAGTTTAGATCCAAAATAAAAAAAGCGAACTTTTTAGTTCGCTTTTTTATTTTAATTTTTAATCTACTTTAAGTGATTTTTTAATCGTTTTGGTAACATCATCTAAGACATCAAAAGCTGTTTCTGCCATTACATTTCCTTTTAAATCTAGTAACGGATTTACTTCCACCAATTCTAAACAAACAACTTTTTTTGTTTCAATAAATTGATTCATGATTTGTGTTACTTCCTGCTGATCAAAACCTTTATTTACTGGCGTTCCTGTTCCGTACGAAATCATATCACAGTCCATAGAATCTACATCAAAAGAAATATAAATAACATCGCAATTAGATAATTTGTCAATCGCTTCGTTTACACATTTCTCTAAACCTCTAAAACGGATTTCAGATACAGTATAATTTTTTATTCCTAGATTCTCTATTTGCTTTTCTTCTGGTTCTTCAGTGTCTCTAACTCCAAAATACACTACATTTTCTGCAGTAACTTTTGCTCCCGGAATTCCGACATTTTTCATTCTCTCCCATAAATCAGAAGTTTCTCTTGTAACTTCGTTTATTTGAAAATCTAAATTATCATCAGCTAATGCTGCCGCTAACGGCATTCCATGAATATTACCAGAAGGAGAAGTATAAGGCGAATGAATATCTGCATGCGCATCAACCCAAACTACACCAACAGTTTGATTAGGAAAAGCTGCTTTTACACCGCTAATTGTTCCTAAAGCCGAAGAATGATCTCCAGACAAAACAATCGGAAAAGTTTTTTCTTGCAACGTAACCTTTACATGATTACTTAGTCGTGTACATTGATTTAAAACGCTTCCAATTCTTTTTGCAAAAGAATTGTTTACTTTATTGTAAATAGATTCGTTTTCTGTTGTAACGTCTGTATATTCAAATTGACCAAAGTAATTATTGCCTTTATTAATTGCAGCAATTTCTATGGCGTCAATTCCCATATCAGAACCTCTTGTTCCGGCTCCAATATCAGATCTATTTTTAATTATTTTTATTGAATTTAACATGTTTAAAACAACTATTATCTATTGTTAATTGTTTTAAAACTTCTTAGGTTTTCTCCAGTATAAATTTGTCTTGGTCTCCCAATTGGTTCTTTTCCTAAACGCATTTCTCTCCATTGAGCAATCCATCCTGGTAATCTTCCTAAAGCAAACATTACTGTAAACATTTCTGTAGGAATTCCCATTGCTCTATAAATTATTCCTGAATAGAAATCTACATTTGGATATAATTTTCTATCAACAAAATAAGGATCGTTCAATGCTTCTTGTTCTAAACCTTTTGCGATTTCTAAAATTGGATCATCAATTCCTAAATCATTTAAAACTTCATCAGCTGCAACTTTAATAATCTTTGCTCTTGGATCAAAGTTTTTATAAACTCTATGTCCAAATCCCATTAAACGGAAAGGATCATTTTTATCTTTAGCTTTCGCCATGTATTTTTTAGTGTCTCCTCCATCTTCTTTTATCGCCTCCAACATTTCTAATACAGCTTGATTTGCACCTCCATGTAAAGGTCCCCATAGTGCAGAAATTCCCGAAGAAATAGAAGCGAATAATCCGGCATGAGAAGAGCCAACAATTCTTACAGTAGATGTAGAACAGTTTTGTTCGTGATCTGCATGTAGGATTAATAATTTATCTAAAGCGTTTTTAATAATTGGATTCAATTCATATTCTTCATTTGGTACTTCAAACATCATTTTCATAACATTTTCTACATAACCTAATGATTTACTTCCATAATTTAATGGTAAACCTTGTGTTTTACGCATTGCCCAAGCTACTAATACAGGGAATTTTCCCAGAATCTTCACAATTGCATTGTACATTTCTTCTTCAGAATCTACATTTACAGAACTTGGATTAAACGCAACTAATGCACTTGTTAAAGATGATAAAATTCCCATTGGGTGTGCATTCTTTGGAAATGCATCAATAATCTTCTTTACATCTTCATCTACTATAGATTTTGATTTAATGTCTGTATGAAATTGCTCTAATTGCTCTGCGGTTGGTAATTCTCCAAAAATCAATAAATAAGCCACCTCAAGGAAATCTGCTTTTTCAGCTAATTCTTCAATAGAATATCCTCTATATCTTAAAACACCTTTTTCTCCATCTAAAAATGTAATTGCACTTACACATGAACCTGTATTTTTAAAACCTGGATCAATTGTAATTACTCCGCCTGTAACTGCTCTTAATGCTTTAATATCAATTGCAATTTCATTTTCTGTTCCTTTGATTAAAGGAAACTCAAACTCTTGTCCATCTATTCTTAAAGTAGCTTTATTTGACATTCTTTCTATCTTGTATTTAATTATGAAGTGAATTGCGAAGATACCAATTTTCCAACCATTTTAAAAGTCAAGTTCGATAGAATTTTAGCATAAAAAGATAGATTTAACTTATTTTTAAACATAAAAAAACCTCATGAAATTAATCATGAGGTTTTTACGATTTATTGATAATATTTTACTTTATTTTAAACGCTTTTTCTTTTGGAAAATAAGCTGTATTTCCCAACTCTTCTTCAATTCTTAATAATTGATTGTACTTTGCCATTCTGTCTGAACGAGAAGCAGAACCTGTTTTAATTTGCCCACAATTTAACGCAACGGCTAAATCTGCAATTGTGTTGTCTTCTGTTTCCCCAGAACGATGACTCATCACAGAAGTATAACTTGCGTTATGTGCCATATTTACTGCTGCAATCGTTTCTGTTAACGTCCCGATTTGATTTACCTTAATTAAGATTGAATTTGCGATTCCGTTTTCAATTCCTCTTGATAAACGCTCAACATTTGTAACAAACAAATCATCTCCAACAAGCTGGACTTTATCTCCAACAATTTCAGTTAAATACTTCCATCCGTCCCAATCGTTTTCATCCATTCCGTCTTCAATAGAAATAATAGGGTACTTCGCAACTAATTCAGCTAAATAATCAGCTTGTTCTTTGCTTGATCTTATTTTCCCAGAATCTCCTTCAAACTTTTTATAATCATAATTTCCATCAACATAAAATTCTGCAGCCGCACAATCTAATGCGATCATAATTTCGTCTCCAAAAGAATATCCTGCGTTTTTAACAGCCAAAGCAATTGTATCTAATGCATCTTCTGTTCCGTCTAAAGTTGGCGCAAAACCACCTTCATCACCAACAGCTGTACTTAAATTTCTATCGTGTAAAACTTTCTTTAGGTTATGAAAAATCTCAGAACCCATTTGCATTGCTTCTGTAAAGTTTTCGGCCTTTACGGGCATTACCATAAACTCTTGAAATGCAATTGGCGCATCAGAATGCGAACCACCATTAATAATATTCATCATCGGTACTGGCAATGTATTTGCCGAAACTCCACCAACATATCTATATAATGGCATTCCTAATTCGTTTGCTGCTGCTTTTGCTGCTGCTAAAGAAACTCCTAAAATTGCGTTTGCACCTAAAACAGATTTATTAGTTGTTCCATCTAAATCAATCATCATTTGATCAATTTTATTTTGTTCAAAAACAGATGTTCCTAATAATTCTTGAGCAATAATTTGATTTACATTGGCAACGGCTTTTAATACACCTTTACCCATATATGCTTTTCCACCATCTCTTAATTCAACAGCTTCATGCTCTCCAGTTGAAGCTCCAGAAGGAACTGCTGCTCTTCCTAAAACACCGTTTTCTGTTACTACATCTACTTCCACTGTTGGGTTTCCTCTTGAATCAAAAATTTGACGGGCGTGTATATTTATAATTATACTCATTATTTTCTTTTTTATATTGATTTTCCGATAAACGAAAAATGTAATTTAATTTTTAATATTTTCTATAAATTGATCGAATAAATATTCTGCATCGTGTGGTCCAGGACTTGCTTCTGGGTGATATTGTACAGAAAACACATTTTTATTTTTCATTCTAATTCCTGCAACAGTATGATCATTTAGATGCACATGTGTAATTTCTACATTATCATTCGCTTCCGTTTCTTCTCTATTGATGGCAAAACCGTGATTTTGAGAAGTAATCTCTCCTTTACCAGTCAAAAGGTTCTTTACAGGATGATTAATTCCTCTATGACCATTATGCATTTTGTAGGTAGATATTCCGTTTGCCAATGCAATTACTTGATGTCCTAAACAAATACCAAATAAAGGCAAATCTCTTTTGATAATTTCTTTTGCTGTGTTTTGCGCCTCAACTAATGGCTCTGGATCTCCAGGTCCATTAGAAATAAAATATCCATCAGGATTAAAAGAGCTCATTTCTTCAAAACTGGTGTTGTATGGAAATACTTTTATGTAAGCGTCTCTCTTTACAAAGTTTCTCAAAATATTCTTTTTAATACCAATATCTAAAGCAGAAATTTTATATGTAGCATTTTCATCACCAACAAAATAAGGTTCTTTTGTAGATACTTTTGAAGCTAATTCCAAACCATTCATGTCTGGTGTATCTACTAATTGTTTTTTTAAGTTTTCAATATTATCAACATCTGTAGAAATAATTGCATTCATTGCACCATTATCTCTTATATATGCAACTAGAGCTCTTGTATCCACGGCAGAAATCGCTACTGTATTATGTTTGATAAACCAATCTTTTAGATTCCCCTCAGAATCTACTCTTGAATGTGTAAAACTAAAATTCCTACAAATTAATCCTGCTATTTTAATTCCGTCAGATTCAATTTCTTCAGCATTAACACCATAGTTTCCTATATGGGCATTTGTAGCTACCATCAATTGCCCAAAATAAGATGGGTCTGTAAAGATTTCTTGATAACCGGTCATTCCTGTATTGAAACAAATTTCCCCTGTTGCTGTTCCTTCAATTCCAATTGACTTACCATAAAATATAGTTCCGTCTGCTAATAAAACTAGTGCTTTTTTGTGTTGTTGGTATTTCATTATAGTTGTGTGTACTTTAAAAAATTGTTGTTTTCAATCGTTTCAATTGCAAAAGTAATAATATCTAAATAATTAAACTTTTGTTGTTTATAAAAATGTATAAAAAAAGGGATAAACATAAATGTTTATCCCTTTTATATGAATTATATAAATATCATATTTATTCTTCAGTTGTTTCTGGTGTTTCAGTTTCTGCAACATCAGCAACCACATCAGCTTTCTTTCTACCTCTACGAGTAGTTTTCTTAGCTTTCTTTCCATTAGGGTTGTAAACTTCGTTGTAATCAACTAATTCTACCATTGCCATAGGAGCGTTATCTCCCTGACGATTTCCTAATTTGATGATACGAACATATCCTCCTGGTCTATCTGCAATCTTTACAGATATTTCTTTGAATAATTCTGTAACAGCATATTTATCTCTAAGGTAACTAAATACAACTCTACGATTGTGAGTAGTATCGTTTTTAGATTTTGTAAGTAAAGGCTCTACGAATCTACGTAATGCTTTTGCTTTTGCTTCTGTTGTGTTAATACGTTTGTGTTCAATTAATGAACAAGACATATTAGCTAACATCGCTTTTCTATGCGCTGTTTTTCTTCCTAAATGATTAAATTTCTTTCCGTGTCTCATGACATTTGTTGTTTACTCTCATCTTGCATCGACCCAGTTTGGGGCGCAAATTATGAAAGGTAAATCTCTATCTAATTTATATTTACTTAAATCCATTCCGAAGTTTAGGTTTTTATTAGCCACTAACTCATCTAATTCAGTTAATGATTTTTTACCGAAGTTACGGAACTTCATTAAATCGTTTTTATTGAATGACACTAAGTCTCCTAAAGTATCTACTTCTGCAGCTTTCAAACAGTTTAAAGCTCTTACTGATAAATCCATATCTACCAACTTTGTCTTTAATAACTGACGCATGTGTAATGATTCCTCATCATACGTTTCTGTTTGAGCTATTTCATCAGCCTCTAAAGTGATACGCTCATCAGAGAATAACATAAAGTGGTGAATTAATATTTTTGCAGCTTCTGTTAATGCATCTTTAGGTGCAATAGAACCGTCTGTGTCTATATCGAAAATTAGCTTTTCGTAATCAGTTTTTTGTTCTACTCTAAAGTTTTCAACAGCATATTTTACATTCTTTATTGGAGTGTAAATAGAGTCTGTGAAAATTGTTCCTAATGGTGCAGTTGATTTTTTATTCTCTTCTGCAGGTACAAATCCTCTACCTTTTTCTATAGAAATTTCCATGTTTAATTTCACAGATTTATCCATATTACAGATAACTAAATCTGGGTTTAAAACTTGAAAACCAGAAATAAAACTTTGTAAATCTCCAGCAGTTAACTGCTCTTGACCAGAAACGTTGATTGATACAGACTCGTTATTCGTCTCTTCAATTTGTTTCTTAAAACGAACTTGTTTTAAGTTTAAGATTATTTCTGTTACATCTTCTACAACACCTTTGATTGCAGAAAACTCATGCTCTACACCATCAACTCTTAATGATGTAATTGCAAATCCTTCTAAAGAAGATAATAAAACTCTTCTTAATGCATTACCTACTGTTAAACCAAAACCTGGTTCTAATGGTCTGAATTCAAATCTACCAGAAAAATCTGTAGATTCAATCATTATTACTTTGTCTGGTTTCTGAAAATTTAAAATTGCCATTTTTCTTCTTTTTAATTGTTATTCAGTTGCGCGGTTTATAAATCTGAAGAAGTATAAATAAACCCTTTGGCTAAATCTCAATATTATTAATTATTATTTAGAATATAATTCTACTATTAATTGCTCTTTGAAAGTCTCTGGTATTTGTACTCTTTCTGGTGCTTTAACGAAAGTTCCTGATAATAAATCAGAATTCCAGCTTAACCATTCGTACACATTACTATTAGAAGCCAAAGCGCTTTCAATAGCTACTAAAGATTTAGATTTCTCTCTAACTGCAACTACGTCTCCTTCTTTTAAAGTATGAGAAGGGATGTTTAAGATTTCTCCGTTCACAGTAATGTGTCTGTGAGAAACTAATTGACGTGCTCCACTACGAGATTTTGCGATACCTAAACGGTAAACCACATTGTCTAAACGAGATTCACATAACTGTAATAAAACCTCACCAGTAATACCACCGGCTCTTTGAGCTTTTTTAAATAAGTTAGAGAACTGACGTTCTAAAATACCATAAGCGTATTTTGCTTTTTGTTTTTCGGCCAACTGTGTTGCATATTCAGATTTCTTACCTCTTCTTTTTGCGTTTCCATGTTGTCCTGGAGGATAATTTCTTTTTTCAAAGTTTTTATCATCTCCGAAAATTGCTTCTCCGAATTTACGGGCAATTTTAGTTTTTGGTCCTGTATATCTTGCCATTTCTTAGTTATTAAAGTTGGGATTATGAATTAAGGCGAAACTCCTTCGATAATCTAAAAATCCAACTTAGTTAAAAATTTAATTATACTCTTCTTCTTTTTGGAGGTCTACATCCGTTGTGTGGTGCAGGAGTTACATCAACTATTTCAGTAACTTCAATTCCATTATTGTGTAATGTTCTTATTGCATTTTCTCTACCATTACCTGGTCCTTTAACAAAAACTTTTACTTTTCTAAGTCCAGCTTCATGCGCAACTCTTGCACAATCTTCTGCAGCAGTTTGAGCAGCATATGGAGTATTCTTTTTAGAACCTCTAAATCCTTGCTTACCAGCAGACGACCATGAAATAACGTCACCCTTTTTGTTTGTTAAAGAAATAATGATGTTGTTAAACGAAGCAGTAATATGTGCTTCACCAACAGACTCAACAATAACTTTACGCTTTTTTGTACTTGCTTTAGCCATAATATCTAGTTATTATTTAGTAGCTTTCTTTTTGTTAGCTACAGTTTTTCTTTTACCTTTTCTTGTTCTAGAGTTGTTCTTAGTTCTTTGTCCTCTTAAAGGAAGACCAGTTCTATGACGGATACCTCTGTAACATCCAATATCCATCAAACGTTTGATGTTTATTTGAACCTCAGAACGTAATTCTCCTTCAATAGTGAAAGATCCAACTTGTTCTCTAATTGCTGCGATTTGATCATCAGTCCAATCTTGAACTTTAATACTTTCGTCAACCTTTGCGTTAGCTAAAACTTCTTTAGCTCTACTTGCTCCTATACCAAAGATGTAAGTTAATGCGATAACACCTCTTTTATTCTTTGGAATATCAATACCTGCTATTCTTGCCATTACCCTTGTCTTTGTTTAAATCTAGGATTTTGTTTATTAATCACGTATAATCTACCTTTTCTGCGTACTATTTTGCAGTCGGCACTTCTTTTTTTAACTGATGCTCTTACTTTCATCTGTGTTGTTTTTTAATATCTATAAGTAATTCTGGCCTTAGTTAAATCATAAGGACTCATTTCTAATTTCACTTTATCACCTGGTAATAACTTAATGTAATGCATACGCATTTTACCAGAAATATGCGCTGTAACAATATGTCCGTTTTCTAACTCTACACGAAACATAGCATTTGACAATGCTTCTGTAATTGTTCCGTCTTGTTGTATTGAAGGTTGCTTAGCCATATTATTTTAACGCTTTTCTACTAGTTCCTGTTTTCATTAAACCGTCGTAATGACTGTTTAATAAATACGAGTTAATTTGTTGAATTGTATCTATAGCAACACCAACCATAATGATTAATGATGTACCACCATAAAACATTGCCCAACTTTGTTGTACTCCAAATTGAACGATAATTGCTGGTAAAATAGATAAACCTGCTAAGAATAAAGACCCTGGAAACGTAATTCTTGATAAAACAGAGTCTAATCTTTCTGCTGTATCTGTTCCTGGCTTAATTCCTGGTATAAAACCACCGCTTCTTTTTAAATCATCGGCCATTTTATTTGTAGGTATTGTAATTGCTGTATAGAAATAACTAAATATTATAATTAATACTGCAAATATTACATTGTACCACAATCCATTCATATCTTGTAACTCGCTTAACGCTGGAAACTTTTTTGCCAATGCCATTGGTAAAAACATAATTGCTTGCGCAAAAATGATAGGCATTACTCCCGCTGCATTTAATTTTAACGGAATGTATTGTCTTGCACCTGCTACATCTTTAATGTCTCCAACTACAGTTCTTCTAGCATATTGCACAGCTATCTTTCGAACTGCTGTCACTAATAAAACTGATAATAAAATCACAACAAACCAAACAAAGATTTCTAAAAGAATCATCATAATTCCTCCTGCACCTGCGTTTGTTGTTTTTGCAACTAATTCTTGCATAAATGCTCCAGGGAAATTTGCGATAATACCTACAGTAATCAATAATGATATTCCATTACCAACTCCTTTATCTGTAATACGCTCTCCCAACCACATTGCAAAAATAGTTCCTGCTGTTAACAATATAATAGATGAAAACCAAAATGCTCCTCCAGATACTAAAAATGCTTGTTCTGGTAAACCGAATTGGGTTTTAATCGCTGTTATATATGTTGGTGCTTGTACTAATGTAATACCAATTGTTAACCAACGTGTAATCTGTGTAATTTTCTTTCTTCCACTTTCTCCATCTTTTTGTAGTTTCTGTAAATAAGGAACCGCGATTCCCATTAATTGAACTACAATAGACGCAGAAATATAAGGCATAATTCCAAGTGCCATAATAGACGCTCTAGAAAATGCTCCTCCAGTAAATGCATTTAATAATCCTAAAAGACCATCAGAAGTTTGAGATTTTAATGCTGTTAATTGCAATGGATCAATTCCAGGTAATGGAACTTGAGCCATAAAACGATATACAGCGATTAAACCTAAAGTTAAGATTAGCTTTTGTTTAAGCTCTTCTATTTTCCAAATGTCTCTTAAAGTATTTATCAACTTCATATTTACCTAATCTTATAAAGTAACTGCTTCTCCTCCAGCAGCTTCAATAGCAGCTTTTGCAGTGGCAGTAAATTTGTGAACAGTAATGTTTAATTTAGCTTTAAGCTCTCCTCTACCTAGTATTTTAACTAGTTCTGTTTTGCTTACTACTCTATTAGCGATTAAGATCTCTAAAGTTACAGTATCTGTAATTTTACCTTCATCAACTAATGTTTGTAATTTATCTAAATTAACGCCAACATACTCCTTTCGGTTAATGTTTGTGAATCCAAATTTTGGAACACGTCTTTGAAGTGGCATTTGCCCACCTTCAAATCCTATTTTTCTAGAATAACCTGAACGAGATTTCTGACCATTGTGACCTCTAGTAGCGGTACCACCTTTACCAGAACCTTCACCTCTAGCGATTCTTTTCTCTTTTTTTACAGATCCTTCTGCTGGTTGTAAGTTATGTAAACTCATATCTATATAATATCTTATTTAACTTCTTCTACAGAAATTAAGTGTTTAACTGTATTTACCATTCCAATAATAGAAGGAGTTGCCTCATGCTCTACTATTTGGTTCATTTTACGTAAACCTAAAGCTTCTAAAGTTCTTTTTTGACTTTGAAGACGTCCGATTTTGCTTTTTACTTGCTTTACTCTAATTTTTGCCATCGTTCTTAGGTTTATCCGTTAAATACTTTTTCTAAAGAAATACCTCTTTGTTTTGCAATAGTAACTGCGCTACGTAATTGTAATAAAGCATCTAAAGTTGCTTTTACAACATTGTGAGGGTTAGAAGAACCTTGAGACTTTGATAACACATCATGTACTCCTACAGATTCTAATACCGCACGTACTGCACCACCAGCAATAACTCCAGTACCGTTTGAAGCAGGCTTCAAAAATACTTTAGCTCCACCAAATTTTCCTTTTTGCTCATGAGGTAAAGTTCCATTTAAAATAGGAATTCTAACTAAATTTTTCTTAGCGTCTTCAATTGCTTTTGCAATTGCAGATGCAACATCTTTAGATTTACCTAATCCATGACCAACGACTCCGTTACCATCTCCTACAACAACAATTGCAGAAAATCCGAAAGCTCTACCACCTTTTGTTACTTTAGTAACACGTTGAACACCTACTAACTTATCTACTAGATCTAATCCGCTAGGTTTTACTCTTTCTACGTTTTTATAATTTTGATACATAATAACCTTCTTAAAATTTTAAACCAGCTTCTCTAGCAGCTTCTGCTAATACTTTTA
>JAQXEU010000055.1 GCA_029250685.1 Polaribacter sp. | reverse complement strand
GCTGGTATTGCCGCTTATAAAACGGCCAGTTTGGTTCGTTTATTTATAAAATCTGGCGCAGAAGTTAAAGTGATAATGACTCCTGCGTCTAAAGATTTTATCACTCCACTAACACTTTCCACACTTTCTAAAAATCCAGTTTCATCAACCTTTTATGATAAAGATGATGAAAATGAATTATGGAATAATCACGTTGATTTAGGTCTTTGGGCAGATATTATGTTAGTTGCTCCTGCAACTGCAAATACCATGTCTAAAATGGCAAACGGAACCTGTGATAACTTATTATTGGCAACTTATTTGTCAGCAAAATGTCCAGTGTATTTTGCTCCTGCAATGGATTTAGATATGTATCAACATCCATCAACAAAAAACTCTTTAGAGAAATTACAAAGTTTTAATAATGTTTTAATTCCTGCTACAAATGGTGAATTAGCAAGTGGTTTAGTTGGTGAAGGAAGAATGGCAGAACCATTAGCTATTGTGTCATTTATAGAAAATAATATGTTGTCTAAATTACCACTTCGTGGTAAAAAAGTGTTGATTACTGCTGGGCCAACATATGAGGCAATTGATCCAGTTCGATTTATTGGAAATCATTCGACTGGGAAAATGGGATTTGAAATTGCGAAATCTGCTGCAAATTTAGGTGCAGAGGTGATTTTAATTTCTGGTCCATCAAGTCAACAAATCAAACATTCTTTTATCAACAGAATAAATGTTACATCAGCATCAGAAATGTATGAAGCCGTTCATAAAGAGTTTGCAAATGTTGATGTTGCAATATTGTCTGCAGCCGTTGCAGATTATAAACCTAAAAATGTAGCTACTCAGAAAATAAAAAAGACTACCAATTCGTTAGAGATTCAGTTAGCACCAACAAAAGATATTTTAGCTTCTTTAGGAGCGATTAAAAAGAAACAGTTTTTAGTTGGATTTGCCTTAGAAACAAATAACGAAATAGAAAATGCAAAAGAGAAATTGCAGCGAAAAAATTTAGACATGATTGTGCTGAATTCTTTACAAGATAAAGGCGCAGGGTTTGCCAAAAGCACTAATAAAGTAACCATTATTGATTCAAATTTAAATGAAAAGCCATTTGAATTAAAATCAAAATCTGAAGTTGCTAAAGATATTATGAATGAAATTTTACAGAAAATAAATGCGTAAACTTATTGTTTTATTGATTGCCTTTTTTGCATTTACAACTACAAATGCTCAAGAAATAAACGCATTAATTACTGTGAATTCTGACCAAATTTCTGGCTCAAACAAGCAGGTTTTTACAACATTACAGACTTCAATTACAGAGTTTATCAACCAGACAAAGTGGACAGATAAAAATTTTAAACCACAAGAAAGAGTAAATTGTGCATTTACAATTACCATCAATAAACAAGCAAACTCTAATCGTTTTGAAGCGAGTCTTCAAATTCAAGCTGCTAGACCAGTTTACGGAACTTCTTATACAACGCCAATTATTAATATTAGCGATTCAGATTTTAATTTCAAGTACGATGAATTTCAGCCGTTTAATTATAATGAGAATAGTTTCGAATCGAATTTAATTTCTACAATTGTATTTTATGTACATGTAATTTTAGGAGTTGACGCTGATACTTTTAAATTAAATGGTGGCGATTCTTATTATAAAAAAGCCAAAGATGTAATGTTATTGGCGCAACAAAGTGGTGGTGCTGGTTGGCAAGATCAAGTTGGGCAACAAAATCGTTTTACTTTGATTGATAATTTAACGTCTACAAAATTAACCACATTTAAAAACATCGTTTACAATTATCACAGACTCGGAATGGATGTTTTTTCTAAGGATAAAGGAAAAGCGAAGTCAACCATTGAAAGATCTGTATTACAATTAGAAAGCTTGTATAATAAAGTGATAGGAAATCAGATTATCCGTTTCTTCTTAGATGCAAAAGCAGATGAGATTGCAACCATGTTTTCTGATGGACCAAGAACTAGTAACGCTTCTAGAATGCAAACTCTTTTACAAAGAATTTCTCCAACAAATAACGATAAGTGGCAAAAAATTAAGTAAATTAATTACTCATCACAAGCTAATAAGTAACTTTCTTTAACTTCTAAAATGTTTGCTAGCTCTAATAGTATTTCAACTTTTAATTGCGTTTTTCCATTCTCTAGTTTATGATAGGCAATTTGGCTCATATTTAAGCGTGCTCCAACATAATCTTGCGAATATCCTTTTTCAATTCTTGATAACTTAATTCTTTCTCTAATTTTATCGACCCTATTCATAGCAGTGAATATTATTATTATTATTATTATTATTATCTCGGGGATGATAACATTCAGTAAAATTACAAACTATATAGAAGATGTACAATCACCATTTCTGGGGTATTTTTCATCTCACCATTTTTGGTGAGTCTTAAAAGTTATAATTTATAACTTTTTGTGTATTGACAATTTCTTTTATTGTTTCTATGTTTACAATATCATTGCAATGAGAGTCATGAAACTATGAATGACTTTAAAGAAATCGTATAATAAATTTATAAATACTATTTAGAGTATGGTAAAAATAATATTACTTTTAATAGTTTTTATTTTAAAAACAATTTTAATATGAAAAAAATAAAATCTATATTGGTTTTAATGATGCTATTTTTCGTTTCACTTTCTTTTTTTAACTGTCAAAATGAAGATTTAAATGAAATTGAATCTTTGTCTTTAGAAGAAAGAGTTGCAAACTTAAATGATTTAAGTAATGATGTAATGATTTTTTTTAAAGAATACAACAAAAAAGAGAAAAATAAATCAAAGTTTAGTAAAAATGAAACTAATAAATTATTAAATCCAATAATTAATAAAACAAGGAAAATATTAGCACATTTAGGCCTTACAAAATCTGATTTAGAGAAGGTGTCAGGAGAGAATGTTAATTCGGTTTATGCCGTTTTTGGTATTGCTTTAGTTGCAAAACACAAATCAAATTTAAATACAAAAGAAACAAATTTATTTTCTAGAGAAAAAGGGGCTTGGGAATGTTTGAAAGAAGCACTCGGTGTTGATGCTATTGCTGCCTTTGCAGAATCAGCGTATGCTCTTTATGGAGGTGAAGTTGCTGCTGGTTGGGCAGTTGATGGTGCTGCAGCTGCAGCTTTTAGAAGTGCAGGCTTATCGGCTGCAAAATCAGCAATAAAAAGATTTGCTGGTGGCTTAGGAGCGATAATAGTTATTGCCGAATTTACAATTTGTATGCTTGATTAAATATTATTTTTTATGAATTTCACCGAATTAGTAACAGTTTTAGCAGGAATCAGCTTTGTTTTTCTCCCTTTTATGTTAAAATTTAAAAGTATCTATAAATTATTATCGCTCCT
>JAQXEU010000016.1 GCA_029250685.1 Polaribacter sp. | reverse complement strand
TAATGGTAAACAATCTAGAACAAGGTTTTTTCGGAATCGGAATTCAGAATGGAAAAACTCCTGAAAACTTAGGTGTTCTTTGGCGTTCTGCACAAAATATGGGCGCTAGTTTTATTTTTACCATTGGCAATCGTTATGCAAAACAAGCTTGCGATACGCATAAAGCTGTTGGCGCAATGCCCTATTTTCATTACGAAACTTTCGAATACTTTTTCAATAACTTACCAAAAGGCGCTGTATTGGTTGGCGTAGAATTAGATGAAAAAGCAGTACAATTAGAAACGTTTGCTCATCCAAGAAGATGCGTTTATTTATTAGGCGCAGAAGATCATGGATTGTCTAAAACAGCGATTGAAAAATCACATCATTTAGTGAAGTTTAAATCAGCATTGAGTTTAAATGTTTCGGTTGCTGGAAGCATTATTATGTATGATCGACAGGCTAAGTTGAGTTTTAAGGGTTAATCACTTTATATTTACTACAATAAAAGAAAAAATCATTACCCTAGTTTTATTCCAATTCTTTACATATATATAATTTCTTTGATAAGATTCAATCAAATATAATCATTCGAATCGAACCCTAATCCCCTTTTCTTGTCTTGAAAATTCAATTATTAAATTCATTAATTTCTTTCTTTCATTACTAGAAATGATTTCATTCTCAAACGGTGACTTCCAATGATTTATTGAGTTAAAATAGGCTTCAAACTCAGGTTCAGCCATCATTTCACCTTCTATAATTATACTTTTATTATTATTTAAAATAACTTCCATTTTGTTACGAAAATGAAATCTTATATTTGCTATCTCCATAATTACCTTGTAAAAATTACAGTTTCAATTAATCTGCTGACCAAATTTGACTAGTTCCAAAAAGTATCCAACTATTTTTAATTTTTTTAAACACTCTTAATTCGCCTGAATTAATATATTCTATATATACAGTAGCAAACGAAAAATCTTTATTAAAAACAGGTATTGAATAATACGATTTGTTTTTAAAATTCTCATCTATACTACGCTTATAATTCTTACCAATTAATTCTGTCCATTTTTTATATTTTTTATTTTTTATTTGCTCACGCATTGATTTAAATTCGTCTTCACTAAAAAATTTATCAAATTTTATTGCATCTTTTTGTGAGCTTACTTTCAGCCTTTGAATTAAGTAGAAATAATCAGAATTAAACAAATCTACTAAATATAGATTTTTATTAAATGTAGGTTTTTGAAGTATTTTATTATCAATTATAAATCTTTTATTTGCAGCTAATTCAGAAGTAATAAAACTCTTTATTGAGTTTTTAAGTTCTTTTTTGTTGAGTTTTATTTCAGAATTTTGAGCAACTCCATAATTAGTAAAGAATAATAATGATAAAAAATAAAATGTGTTTTTCATCGACTAATAATTGTCTCGCAACCATTCAAAAGTAGTTTGCATTTGTGTTCTAACTTGGTTGTTTGTTTTCTTAAAATGATTGTTCATAAAACTAAACACTAAAATTTTACCAGAATTTGTGAGTAAATAACCACTTACATTATGGTTGTTACCCACCGTTCCTGTTTTTGCAAAAACATAAGGTTTTGTTTTTCCGGCATACCAATTTTTTATGGTTCCGAATTCGCCACCAACAGGAAACAAATTAAACAAACGTTCTTGCGGAATCATTTTATAAAGTTTACTCAAAACTTCTACAAAAGACATTGGCGTGAACAAATTATAACGACTCAAACCAGAACCATCAACCCAACGTGGTTGTTGCTTTAACCCTTTTAATTGATTTTCTAAGACATGTTTACGGACGTTAGATGAACTCAACGTATCTGACAATGTAGAAGAAGCCAATACTAAAATTTGTTCTGCTAAAAAGTTGTCGCTAACTTCCATCATACGTCGATATAAACTATCCGAAGGAACACTATACGCAATAGTTGATGGTTGTAATGCTGATGATTTTATAACAGAAATTTTATTGGGTAAGATTTCATTCCATAAATTACTAATCAAAGTTGAATCGATGATCATCGGGATTTCTGTTTCTGATTTTCTATCGCTTCTGAAATAAAACTTGTTTTTAAACTCGTCTCTTCCGTAAAAATTATCGGTAATATTTATTTTTGATTGATAATATGCGGGTTGTACTAAAATTGATTCTTCATTTTTTACCGTAACTACATTTCCGTACATCGGAAAAGCACTACGTTCTGCACTAAAATAACTATCAAAATCTTCCCAAGCCCAACCTGGCGCATAACGTTTATCAGTAATATTATCAATTATAATATTTGCTTTTGCATAGGTATCAATCATTTTTAAAGCCGTACTGTCTTTAAAATAATTGTGTAAAAATGTTGGATCTCCAGTTCCTTGAATGGTAATTGTATCTTTATTTGCTGCGTATTTAAATGCCGGAATTGAATCTGAAAGCATTGTTAATCCTGTAAATAAGGTAAATATTTTTGTGTTACTAGCTGGCGTAAAATACTTATCTCCGTTGTAATTATAAACTTCTTTATCGGCTTTTATGTCGTACACATAAATACCCGTAAATTGATTTTCATAAAAAGGTGTTGCTACTTTTTTAGAAATTGTTCTGTTGATTTTTGCTGTTTTACAACTGGCAAAAAAAGCAATTATTAAAAAGCTGAAAAAGACTTTTTTAAGCATCGTATTAAAAAGTTTGGTTTGCGATTCTAAATTACAATTATTTTTAGAATCTAATAACAGAAAAGGTTAACTTTGCAATTGTATGAGTACAACTTTTTTATTTATTGGTGGTCCAGAAATTATTATTATCGGTTTGATCGTGGTAATGTTATTTGGTGCAGATAAAATTCCAGAAATTGCTCGTGGTTTGGGTAAAGGAATGCGTCAGTTAAAAGATGCTACCAACGATATTAAAAAAGAAATTAACGAAACTGCAGACAAGCAAGGTGTTGATTTAAACATTGCAAAAGACGTTACCACAGAAATTAATAAAGTAAAAGACGAAATTACCGGTCCGATAAAAAGGAATCTATAATACACTTGTTATCTCGAGCGCAGCCGAGTGATCTTACTTCACTCTACTTATTGTCAATCCATCTCTAATTGGCAACAAAACTGTTTCTACTCTTTCATCGGAATTCAACAATTTATTATATTCCAACAACACTTTTGTATCAATATCTTTAGGGTCTAGTTCTTCTACCACTTTTCCACTCCAAAGCACATTATCAGATAATATAATTCCGCCAGCATTCATTTTATCGATAATTAAATGAAAATAATTGATGTAGTTTGATTTATCTGCATCAATAAAAACTAAATCGAATTTCGCATCAATTGTAGGAATAATCTCCAACGCATTTCCAACATATTGCAGAATCTGATTTTTAAATCCAGCTTTTTCGAAATATTTATGTTGTAAACTTTCTAACTCCTCGTTTTTATCAATGGTGTGAATTTTCCCTTCAGGATGTAATCCTTCAGCAATGCTTAATGCAGAATAACCTGTGTATGTTCCAATTTCTAAAACACTTTTGGGTTGAACCAGTTTAGAAATCATAGACAAAATACGTCCTTGAAAAGCACCGCTTAACATTCTTGGGTTCAAAACTTTTTGCCAAGTTTCTTTAGAAAGTTCTTTTAAAATTTGTGGTTCATTTTGAGTATGTTTAACAACATAATCATCGATTTTTTCAGGTAAGAAATGCATCTTTTTAAGCTTCTAATTCTTGAAGTTGCTTTTTTAACTGCTCTTTATCTTGAGAAGATAAACAGTTGTTTTCTTTTTTACAATCGTGTGCTTTCATCTTGTAAACTTTGCTCATTTTCGCATTTTGCTTTGTATATCTTAAACAGATTCTACAAATCAAAAAATGAAAATTTAGTTTAACTTTTTCGAAAAATGTAGCTTCTCCATATTGACTTTTGTCGCAAATGGTTGTTGCTTCATCACAAGATATTATAAATTTTGCCATGCTATTATTAACTATTAAACCAGTTATCTTCCATACATTTTCTAAGCTGAGTTCTAGCTCTATGGATAATTACCCACAGATTTGACGCAGTTATATCTAACTCCTTACAGATTTCTTCAGTTTCAAATTCTTGAATCGTTTTCATTCTAAAAACCATTGCATATTTTTCTGGTAAATTATCTATACATTGATCTAAAGCTGACTTTAATTCGGTTGTTTCTATCATTTTATCAGCGTCATTATCCCAAGTTTGAGGAACACGTTCTTCTAGCCAACTTCCTTCATTATCGCTGTTTTCATAGAAATTCATTCTAACTTCGGCCTTCCCTTTTTTAGAATTTATTTTACGATAATGATCAATTACTTTTCGTTTTAAAATAGCAACCAACCAAGTTCTTTCGGCTGCTTTTCCTTCAAAATTTTTGGCTGATTTTAATCCTGCAAAAAAAGTTTCTTGCACTAAATCTTTAGCAATATCACTATCATTTACACGTGTAACAGCGTAATTAAACAGGTAATCTGCGTATTTATCAATCCAAGTATTTGGATCTAAGGTATGTTTGGTTGAAGTTTCTGACATTCTAATTTCTGAATACCAAAGATATTCAATTTAAACTAAAAATCTTTTTTGAATGATGTCTATTTTTGTGAAGGTTTGCATGAGTCTTTTTTTCTATTATCAACCAAATAAACAATTTCCCAATTGCCATTGTTATTAAAAAGTTGAAAAGAATTTGATCCACAATGACTAAATTTTTCTTTGTTGTAGAATTCGTAAGGTGTCCAAACTGAAGCTAAATTTCCATCAACATGAATTGTATATGAAAGTATTTTTTCAAAATAATCATCTGTTGGTTTTACGTTTTCTGCAAACCCAATTAAATTATCATAAGCTTTAGAACCTGGAGTAATAATGCTTTCTCCTTTTTTGTTTACAGAAGTCGTTTGAGCATATAAATCTTTATGAATTGTTGTTTTTAACAACGCAACATCTCCTTTATGAAACCCTTTAAAAAAGTTTTCTATCGTTGTTTTAATAGCTTTCTTTTCATCCTTTTTTTGAGCATTTACAGAAAATGTAAACGTTGCAATAAGTAAAAGTGTGATTAGTTTTTTCATGATTAATATGATTAATTTTTGTAAATCTATTGAAATACAGCAACTAAAAATACTATTTTTAAAAGATTAACGGATGATTAACTGTAATAAAAAAGAAAATTCGAACAAAATAATTGTGTATTTTTACCACAATTAAAAGTATAGAAAATGTCAGTTGCAAAAAAACAATATAAAAGAGTTACCACAAAATCATTAGTAGATATGAAAGCTAATGGTCAAAAAATATCAATGTTAACTGCCTACGATTATACCATGGCAAAAATTGTTGATAGCGCCGGAATTGACGTTATTTTAGTTGGTGATTCTGCCTCTAATGTGATGGCTGGTCATGAAACTACATTACCAATTACATTAAATGAAATGATTTATCATGCAAGTAGTGTAATTAGAGCGGTTGAAAGAAGTTTGGTTGTGGTAGATTTACCTTTCGGAACTTATCAATCTGACCCAAAAGAAGCGTTGCGTTCTGCCATTAGAATAATGAAAGAATCTGGCGGTCATTCTGTAAAATTAGAAGGTGGAAAAGAAATAAAAGAATCAATTAAAAGAATTTTAAATGCCGGAATTCCTGTAATGGGACATTTAGGATTAACGCCCCAATCAATTTATAAATTTGGAACTTATACAGTTAGGGCTAAAGAAGAAGAAGAGGCTGAAAAATTATTGGAAGATGCACTAATGCTAGAACGTATTGGTTGTTTTGCTATCGTTTTAGAGAAAGTTCCTGCTGCATTGGCACAAAAAGTTGCTGAAAGTATTTCGATTCCTGTTATTGGAATTGGCGCTGGTGGTGGAGTTGATGGCCAGGTTTTAGTAACACATGATATGTTAGGAATGACGCATGAATTTAATCCACGTTTTTTACGTAGATATTTAGATTTATATGAAGGAATGACAAACGCTTTTAAGCAATACAATGCTGATGTAAAAAGCAAGGATTTCCCAAATGAAAGTGAGCAATATTAGTTTAGATTAATTAGAGTTCTAGATTTTTAGAGTGGATTTTTTTTAGAATAACCATATAATATTTTAATTTACTAGAACTAAAATTTTTAACTTATAAATCTAGTTATCTAAATATCCAATAGCCTAATTTATGCACCGATATAAAGATTTAAAATTTTGGCAATTAAGTAGAGTTTTTTGTAAGGAAATTTACCTTGCAACAAATGCTTTTCCAGAAGAAGAAAAATTTGGATTGGTTTCTCAATTAAGAAGAGCCTCAGTTTCTGTTCCTTCAAATATTGCAGAAGGAGCTTCTAGAAAATCTAACAAAGATTTTTCTAGGTTTTTAATGATTTCATTAGGTTCTTGTTATGAGATTGAAACACAACTTTTAATTTCTTTCGATTTAAGTTTTATTCCTAAAGAAAAATTAGAAGAACTTATTAATTCTCTAAATCAAATTATCAAGATGATGTCTAAATTTAATTCCACTCTAAAAATCTAGAAATCCAACAATCTAATTATCTATTTTATGAAAATCCTTCATTTAGATTCTAATCATCCATTATTATTAAACCAACTTTCTGAGCTCGGTTTTACAAATGATGAAGATTATTCGTCTTCAAAAACTGAGATTGAAGCTAAAATTCATTTATATGATGGTATTATCATAAGAAGCAGATTTACAATTGACAAACCTTTTTTAGACAAAGCAACTAAATTAAAATTTATTGGTAGAGTTGGTGCTGGCTTAGAAAATATTGATTGTGATTATGCTGAAGAAAAAGATGTCTATTTAATTTCTGCTCCAGAAGGAAATAGAAATGCTGTTGGAGAACATGCATTGGGAATGTTACTTTCACTTTTCAATAAATTAAATAAAGCTGACAACGAAGTTAGAAACGGAAAATGGTTGCGTGAAGAAAATCGTGGTGTTGAATTAGACGGAAAAAGAGTTGGTTTAATTGGCTATGGGAATATGGGAAAATCATTCGCAAAAAAACTACGAGGTTTTGATGTAGAAGTTTTGTGTTATGATATCAAAACTAATGTTAACGATGAAAACTGCAAACAAGTTTCTTTAGAGGAATTGCAAGAAAAAGCGGATGTTTTAAGTTTGCATACTCCACAAACCAAATTAACTACCGATATGATAAACGCCAAATTTATCAATCAGTTTAAGAAACCTTTTTGGTTGATAAATACCGCCAGAGGAAAATCTGTTGTTACAAAAGATTTAGTTACTGCTTTAAAAAGCGAAAAGATTTTAGGTGCTGGATTAGATGTTTTGGAATACGAAAAAACATCTTTCGAAAATTTATTTACAACTAAAATACCCGAAGCTTTTAAATATTTAATTGAAGCAGAAAATGTAATTTTAAGTCCGCATATTGCCGGTTGGACGGTTGAAAGCAATCGAAAATTAGCACAAACTATCGTAGACAAAATCAAACAGAAATTTCACTAAAATATTCAATCATGAAAAAAAGAGTTACAGGAATTGGAGGATTATTTTTTAAAACAGAAGATCCGAAAGCAACAAAAGATTGGTATAAAAATCATTTAGGACTTAATACAGATGATTGGGGTTGTACTTTTTGGTGGAAAGATGAAAATGGCAATAAATGTTCAACACAATGGAGCCCGTTTACTAAAGATACTAATCACTTTGAACCATCAAAAAAAGACTTTATGTTTAATTATAGGGTTGAAAACTTAGTTGAACTTTTAGAGGAATTAAAAAAAGAAGGTATCACCGTTATTGGAAAAATTGAAGAATACGATTACGGTAAATTTGGGTGGATTATAGATTTAGACGGAAATAAAATTGAGCTTTGGGAGCCAAAAGATGCTGCTTTTTTGTAGTTTTATATTTCAATCAATTAAAGACAAATAAATGCAAGTTATAGACGAAAACGGAAATTCTGTTCCAAATGAATCAAGCAAAAGAGTTGTTGCTGGTATTTTAGCAATATTATTAGGACAATTTGGTATTCATAAATTTATTTTAGGATATACCAAAGAAGGCATGCTTTTATTAGGTTTAACTTTTCTTTCGTACCTTTTAATGTGTTTAATAATTGGTGCATTTTTACTTTTTGTTCCAATCATTATTGGAGTTATTGAAGGAATTATTTACTTAACTAAAACAGATGAAGAATTTGTTTACATGTATCAAACGAATAAAAAAAGTTGGTTTTAAATCAACTTGTAATTCATAAAAAAAGCCAAACAAAATTGTTTGGCTTTTTTTATGATTCTTCTTTTATCTCTTGAATCTCAGTTGCTTTTCGTTCTAGCTCGGCTTGAAACTCCTCCATTACAGGTTTTACAGTACTTTCTGGTAAATCTGCAACTCGAATATACATTAAGCCATCAACAGCATTGTTAAACTTTGGATCTACATTAAACGCAACTAAACGTGCATTTTGCTTTACATACTTTTTAATTAACACCGGAATTCTTAATGCTCCTGGCTCAATTTCATCAATGATTTTATCAAACTTTTGCATGTCAGCTTTAGTGGCATCAAAGACAAAATCTTTGTCATCATCTTTTAATTTTACTTTATATTCTTTCTTTGGAAAAATGTATTGCGCAATATAAGGATCGTAATAATGAGATTTCATAAAATCAATCATTAACGATTTTGAAAACTCAGAAAACTGATTGCTAATACTTACACCACCCATTAAATATTTGTACTCCGGATATCGTAAAGTAACATGTACAATTCCTTTCCACAATAAAAATAAAGGCATAGGTTTTTGCTGGTATTCTTTTACGATAAAAGCACGACCCATTTCTATAGTGTTTTCCATCATTGAGTACAATTCTGGCTCAAACCTAAATAAGGTATGAATGTAAAAACCAGCAATTCCATATTTTTTATAAATCTTTCTCCCTAATCCCATTCTATAAGCACCAACAAGTTTTTTTGCTTCTCGATCCCATAATATTAAGTGGTGATAATAATTGTCGAACTTATCTAAATCTATAGGTTTATTTGTTCCTTCACCAACATCTCTAAAAGTAACTTCTCTTAATCTACCTATTTCTTGAAGTAAATTCGGAATCTCTTTTGCACTTGCAAAAAACACTTCATAATTTTTACTTTCTAGTAATCTATTGTCAGTATCTCTTAATTTATCGACCTCTTTAATAAAGTATTTTACATTTTTTTGAGAGATGATTTCTTTTGGTGTTTTTGGAATTTTTAAATTTTGAGGAGAAAGAATTTTAGGTGCTTTTTTTTCAAAAGGATTGGCCAACATGTAGGTTTTCTTTCTGATAAATTCAGAAAAAGAAGGAATATCTTTATAAGTATCTTGATCTTTTACAGAAATTGGTTTCCCTATTCTAACTTTTATTACGCGTCGTTTTTGAGACAATAATTCTGATGGTAATTTTGCTGTTCTAAATGTATCGCTAATTTTAGATAATACGTAAAACATCCTACTATTTTTTGCGTGAAAATAAATCGGAATTACTGGAACTTGAGCTTTTTTTATCAATTTAACCGCGCCTTCTTCCCAAGGTTTATCAACCATTAGTTTTCCATCTCTATAAGTAGAAACTTCTCCTGCAGGAAAAATTCCTAATGGGTTTCCATTTCTTATATGTTGCAATGCGCTTTTAATTCCGGCTATACTAGATTTTGCTTCCTTATGAGTTTCAAAAGGATTCACTGGCATTACAAATGGCTTTAAAGGCTCAATTCTATGTAATAAAAAGTTGGCTATTATTTTATAATCAGGTCTTTCTTGAAGCAATAATTTTAACAATAAAATTCCGTCTATCCCTCCCAAAGGATGGTTTGAAATTGTAATAAATGGACCGTCTTTAGGGATTCTTTTTAAGTCTTCTTCCGGAATTTCGAATTCAATTTTAAACTCGCCTAAAATTCCGTTTAAAAAATCTACATCTTTTTTATGCTTATGATTATTGTAGATTTTATTGATGGTAGAAATGCTTAATAGTTTCATTAATAACCATCCAATAAAGGTTCCAAAAAACCCATATTTAGACACGCCTAAAACCTTCGAAATTTCTTTAGATGTAACTATACTCATTGGTTAAAAATTGGACATATATACAAACTTAATGCAAAATTATTAGTTGTCATAATTATTTTTTTTATCAATGATTAGTTGCACTGTTTCTCTACTCGTTTGCTTTAACAATACGGTACCTTTTTTTTCAATGTCTTTAATAGATTTCAAATCGAAATGTCTAATTGTAAACAAGCTAACATTTTCATTAAACCGTACCTTAAAGTTAGGTTTCAACTCATTATAAAACGAAGTAAAGCTAGAATAATTGTCTTCTAAACAAACCGAAAAACTAATGGCAGAATTCTGAATTAAATTTACTTTTAACTTATATTGATGTAATAAGTCAAAAATAGAACTCAAGTTTTTTTCAACCATAAAAGAAAAGTCTTTTGCAGAAATAGAAACCAATATTTGATTTTTCTTCACAATAAAACAACTCATTATAGGTTCTATATTTATTCCTTTACTAACTTTAGTTCCTTTATTTTCTAAGTTTTCAAACGAACGCACAAATAACGGGATCTTCTTATTTTCTAGAGGTTTTATTGTCTTCGGATGAATTACTGAAGCACCATAAAAAGCCATTTCAATTGCTTCTTGATATGAGATTTGATTTAGCAAAATTGTATTTTCAAAAACTCTTGGGTCTGCATTTAAAACGCCATCAACATCTTTCCAAATTGTTACACTTTCAGCGTCTAGACAATATGCTAAAATCCCAGCTGTAAAATCAGAACCTTCTCTACCTAAAGTAGTGCCGTTTCCTTTTAAATCTTGACTAATAAAACCTTGTGTAATATTTAATTTTTGTTGATTTATTTGCTTACAATTTAACTGAGTTTCTTTCCAGTTTACAGCTGCATTTCTATAGTTAGAATCTGTTTTAATAATTTTTCTGCTATCTAACCAAGTATTTTTGATGTTTGATTTATCTAAAAAAGAACTTATTATTTTTGTAGAAATTAATTCACCAAAACAAACCACTTGATCATACACAAAACTGTATTCTTTAGTAGAATTATGAATTAAAAACCCTTGTAATTTTCCAAATAAAGTATTGATTTCAGCATGAATTGAATCTTCATGCTCAAATAAATCACTTAAAATTTCTTGATGAAAAAACTGAATTTCATTAATCGAATTCTTGAAATTTAATTCATCATTTAAGTAAGTGTCAACAACTTTTTCAAAAGCATTTGTCATTTTTCCCATTGCAGAAACAACAACAAAAGTGTTTTCAGTTCCTTCGTATTTTAACACACGAACTAAATTTCTAACACCGTTTGCGTTTTTTATAGAAGCGCCACCAAACTTGAATATTCTCATTACTTATTTTCTATGAAGTTTTTCAATGCATCTTCTCTCATGTGAACAACTTGCCAGTCATCTAAAACCGTTGCACCAGTACTTTTATAAAAATCAATGGCATTATTATTCCAGCTTAAAACATCCCAAACCACTCTTTTTACCCCTAAATCATAACCATGTTTTAAAACCGACTTATATAAAGCTATTCCAACTCCAAAACCTCTTTTTTGTTCTGTAACAATTAAATCTTCAAGATGAATTACACGTCCTTTCCAGGTAGAATATCTTTCGTAAAATAATGCTGCGCCAATGATTTCATTTTTCTCTTCAGCAACAAATGTCATGAATCTTGGATTGTCAGAAAAACCATCATTTATTAAATCTTCTTCTGTAATTTCAACTTCCTTTGGCAATTTTTCAAAAAGTGCAAGTTCTTTAATTAATCGCATCACATTTTTCATGTCTTCTTTTTGCCCTTGTCTAATGATAAAACTCATAATATAATTTTAAGTACAACAAATTTAAACGATATTTGTAGACCATTTACAATTAATTGACATGAATCAATCTCACACAACTTTAGGAGAATTTATTATTGATAATCAAAATCATTTTCAATATTCTTCTGGAGAATTATCTCGTTTAATTAATTCTATAAGATTAGCTGCTAAAGTAGTAAATCACGAAATTAGAAAGGCTGGTTTGGTAGATATTACTGGCGCTTCTGGTGACGTAAATATTCAAGGTGAAACTCAACAAAAGTTAGATGTTTTAGCAAACGATTTATTTAAGCAAACGATTATTAATAGAGAAATTGTTTGTGGAATTGCAAGTGAAGAAGAGGATGATTTTGTTGTTGTTGAAGGAAAAAACAAAACAAATGAAAACAAATATGTCTTATTAATGGATCCCTTAGATGGTTCTTCAAATATTGATGTAAATGTTTCTGTTGGAACAATTTTTTCTATTTACAGACGCGTTTCTCCAGAAGGAACACCCGTTACAAAAAAAGACTTTTTACAAAAAGGAAGCGAGCAGGTTGCTGCTGGTTATGTTGCCTATGGAACATCAACAATGATCGTTTTTACAACAGGAAATGGCGTAAACGGATTTACTTTAAATCCTGCAATTGGTACATTTTACTTATCACACCCTAACATTGCGTTTCCAAAAATTGGACAAATTTATTCTATAAATGAAGGCAATTATGTGCATTTTCCTCAAGGTGTAAAAGAATATTTAAAATATTGTCAAGAAGAAGAAGAAGAAGAAAATAGACCTTATACATCTAGATACATTGGTTCTTTAGTTACCGATTTTCATAGAAATATGATAAAAGGTGGAATCTATTTATATCCAACAAGCAAAATTGGTCCCAAAGGTAAATTACGTTTATTATACGAATGTAATCCGATGGCGTTTTTAGCAGAACAAGCAAACGGAAAAGCTTCTGATGGTTATAAAAGAATTTTAGATTTAGAACCAACTGAATTACATCAACGTGTTCCTTTTTTCTGTGGATGTACAAAAATGGTAGAAAAAGCGGAAGAATTTATGTCTAAATATCCTAATGACGCAAATTATTAGAAAACTGTTTCTATAATTTTTCTTTATATCAACATAAAAAATCAAAACCATCGTTTGTTGTTGGTAAATATATTTTCAGTTAAATTTGTGAAGGCAAAAATCAGAATTGAGCTGATAAACAATAAAATTAATCATTAAAAATCAAATAATTATGGCTTTTCAATTACCAGAATTAGGATACGCATACGATGCGTTAGAACCACATATTGATGCAAGAACTATGGAAATTCACCATAGTAAACATCACAATGGATATACAACAAAATTAAACGGAGCAGTTACAGGAACTGATTTAGAGGGGAAATCTATTGAAGACATTCTCGCTAATTTAGACATGAGCAACGGAGCTGTTAGAAATAACGGTGGTGGATTTTACAATCACTCGTTATTTTGGTCTGTAATGAATCCTGAAGATAAAGGGTATTTAACTGGAGATTTAAGAGACGCAATTGAAACTGCTTTTGGTTCTGTTGATGCTTTTAAAGATGCTTTTTCTAAAGCAGCAGCAACACAATTTGGCTCTGGTTGGGCTTGGTTATGTGTACATGCAGATGGAACAGTTTCTGTTTGTTCAACTCCAAATCAAGACAATCCATTAATGCCAGGTGTTACTTGCGAAGGAACTCCAATTTTAGGATTAGATGTTTGGGAACACGCATATTATTTAAACTACCAAAACAGAAGACCAGATTATATCAATGCATTTTTTAATGTAATTAACTGGAACGAAGTTGAAAAAAGATACGCAGCTGCTAAATAAAGGCATAGCCTTTTTTAGTATCTCACTCATACTTATAAATAAAAAAAGCATCCAAATTTGGATGCTTTTTTATGTTTTTAACAAAATGATTTAATATGCTCTTTCGTTATTTCCTTCATAAAAATTAATAAAAGCCTGATTCACAACTCGGTGACCTCCATCTGTTGGATAATCTCCTGTAAAATACCAATCTCCTAAATTATCTGGACAAGCAATATGTAAATTATCAACTGATTGATAAATTACCTCAATTTCAGCATTTATATCATCAGTTTTCAGCATTTCAGCTGTTTTAGCAGAAATTTCTTCTCTTGTAAACGGAGCATAAATTTCTTTTACATAATTTACAATTTCACTATCTGTCTTATTTTTTTGAGCAGCAGATTTTCTATAAACTTCGTCAACAATATGATATTGATTCGTGTCTTTTAACAACTCTAAAGCAGCTCTAAATGCAATAAAATCTTCGATTTTTGCCATGTCAATTCCATAACAATCTGGATAACGAATTTGTGGAGCAGAAGAAACAACTACTATTTTCTTTGGATTTAAACGATCTAAGATTTTAATAATACTTTTCTTTAACGTAGTTCCTCGAACAATACTATCGTCAATAATTACCAAATTATCTGTAGGTTTAACAACACCATAAGTTACATCGTAAACGTGCGCTACTAAATCGTCTCTAGAATTATCATCAGCAATAAAAGTTCTTAATTTTGCATCTTTTATGGCAATTTTTTCAAAACGTGGTCTTTCTGATAATATTTCAGTCACTTTTTGTGCAGATAATTTTCCACCACCTGCTAATATTTTTGCTGTTTTTTGTTGATTTAAAACATCCTCTGCAGCTTCTGTCATTCCGTAAAAAGACGTTTCTGCTGTATTCGGAATGTAAGAAAAAACCGAATTTGTAATATCGTTATCAATCGATTTCAGAATTTCTGGAAATACTAGTTTTCCTAAGTTTTTACGCTCTTCATAGATGGATGCATCACTTCCACGAGAAAAATAAATACGTTCGAAAGAACATGATTTTTTTTCTTTTTGTTCTAAAATTGGCTTTACATCTATATTTCCATCTTTCTTTATGATTAAAGCATGACCTCTTTCTAATTCTTGAACTTTATCAATATCAACATTAAAAACAGTTTGTATTACAGGTCTTTCTGATGCAACTACTACAACCTCATCATCTTGATAATAATAAGTTGGTCTAATTCCTGACGGATCTCTCAATACAAAAGCATCTCCATGACCCACTAAACCAGCCATTGCGTAACCACCATCCCAGTTTTTCGCAGAACGTTGTAAAACATTTTGTAAATCTAAATGCTCTTCAATAAATGGCGAAGCGTCTTTTTTATTAAATCCTGCTTCTTTTGCTTTGTTATATAAACCTGATACCTCATCTTCTAAAAAATGACCAATTTTTTCCATCACAGTTACCGTATCTGTAAACTCTTTTGGATGCTGACCCAATTCAACCAACTCTTCTAATAACTGTTTAGAATTCGTCATATTAAAATTTCCGGCAACAATTAAGTTTTGATGTTTCCAGTTAGATTGGCGTAAAAATGGATGTACGCTTTCAATACTATTTTTCCCAAAAGTTCCGTAACGAACATGTCCTAAAAACAAGTTACCAACATATGGCATGTTTTCTTCTTGCCAAGCAACATCATCTTTTTTATCAGGGTTTTCTTCTAAAACACCATTTAAACGATCATTGATTTGTCCAAAAATATCTTGAATTGGTTGCGATTGATTTGAACGAACTCTACTAATGTATCTAGTTCCTGGATTCACATTAAACTTTACGCTTGCAAAACCAGCTCCGTCTTGACCACGATTGTGTTGTTTTTCCATTAACAAATACATTTTGTTAATTCCGTAAAACGCCGTTCCGTATTTGTCTTTATAATATTGTAATGGTTTTAATAATCTAACCATTGCAATTCCACATTCGTGTTTTAAAGCGTCACTCATTTTAATCTCAGTTATTTAGTGTGTGTTGTGTTAAAAAAAAATCCGCAGCAAAAAGCGCGGATTTATATTTATGAAATTTCAATATCAAATTGTGTTAGTTGCTTAAAGGCTTTTAAGCGCTCTTTTACTTCATCTTTGGTCAGTTCTTCCATTCTTTGTGTTCCAAACTTTTCTACACAAAAGGATGCTAAATTAGACCCATAAATAATGGCATTTTTCATGTTTTCAAAAGAAATGTTTCCTGTTTTTGCTAAATACCCACAAAAACCTCCTGCAAATGTGTCTCCTGCTCCAGTTGGATCAAAAACATCTGCTAATGGCAAAGCTGGTGCAAAAAACATTTCACCTTCATTAAATAATAAAGCTCCATGCTCTCCTTTTTTAATCACAACATATTTTGGCCCCATTTCATGGATTTTTTTCGCAGCATTTACCAACGAATATTCTCCACTTAATTGACGCGCTTCTTCATCGTTAATTGTAATTACATCTATTCTTTTTATTACTTCATGTAAATCATTTAAAGCTATATCCATCCAAAAGTTCATCGTATCTAAAACTACTAACTTAGGTTTTACTGCCATTTGATCTAAAACTGATGCTTGTGTTAATGGATGTAAATTTCCTAACATTACAATTTCAGAATCTTTAAAATTTTCTGGAACAACTGGTGCAAAATGCTCTAAAACATTTAATTCAGTTATCAACGTATCTCTAGAGTTCATATCGTTATGATATTTTCCACTCCAAAAAAATGTTTTTCCTTCTTTTATAATTTCAACCCCGTCAGTATTAATTCCTTTAGAATTCATCATATCTAAATAGGATTGCGGAAAATCTCCACCAACAACAGAAACAACTCCTGTTTCTACACCAAATTGACTTGCTGCTAATCCAACGAAAGTTCCAGAACCTCCAAGGATTTTATCTGTTTTACCAAAAGGCGTTTCAATTGCATCAAAAGCTACAGTACCAACTGCTAATAATTTACTCATTTGTTATTTATTATCCTTAATTTTGCCCTTTTACAAAATCAGTTATTATACTGTGCAAAAATAAGTTTAAAAAATGACTATCAAAGAAATACAAGAAGAAATTATTGACGAGTTTTCGATGTTTGATGATTGGATGGATCGATACGAATATATCATCGATTTAGGAAAGTCTTTACCACTAATCGATGCAAGCTTTAAATTGGATGAAAACTTAATAAAAGGCTGTCAATCTAAAGTTTGGTTACATTCTGATTTACAGAATGATAAACTTATTTTTACCGCTGATAGTGATGCTATTTTAACAAAAGGAATTGTTGCGTTATTATTACGTGTTTTTTCCGACCAAAAAGCAGGAGATATTTTAGCCGCTGACACAAATTTTGTTGATGAAATTGGACTGAAAGAACATTTAAGTCCAACACGAGCAAACGGTTTAGTTTCTATGATTAAACAAATAAAAATATATGCAATTGCATTGCAAGCAAAATAAAAAACAAAGAAGATGACTGAAGCTGAATTAGAAGTAGTAGGGGACAAAATTGTAAACGTAATAAAAACTATTTACGATCCTGAAATTCCTGTAGATATTTACGAATTGGGATTGATATATGACGTTTTTGTAAACGAAGATAATGATGCGAAAATTTTAATGACATTAACATCTCCAAATTGCCCTGTTGCTGAATCTTTACCCAGAGAGGTAGAAGATAAGGTGATGACTTTAAAAGAAATAAATAAAGCTGAAGTGGAAATTACTTTTGATCCTACTTGGACACAAGAAATGATGAGTGAAGAAGCGAAATTAGAACTTGGAATGCTTTAAGTATGGCTGAAGAAATAATCAATAGAGTTACAAATAGTAAATTAGTAACATTGGATCTTGAAGATTTTTATCCTGAAGGAGTACGTGTTGTTTTTGATATCAAAGATTGGTTGTTTCAAGAAATCATTTTAAAAGAAAAAGATTTTAGAGCATTTGTAAACAATCATAATTGGAATCAATATCAAGGTAATTATGTTGCGTTAACTTGTTCTTCTGAAGCAATTATTCCTTCTTGGGCTTATTTATTACTGGCAACAAAACTATCTCCTTTCGTGAAAAAAATTGTGGTTGGTAATCTAGAGACTTTAGAATCTCTTGTGTTTGAGGAAGTTATTAATTCAATTTCTTTAGAAGAATATAAAGGAAAACCTATAATTATAAAAGGTTGTACAAACAAGCCAATTCCTGCTTCTGCATATACTTTATTAATTCAAAAGATTCAGCCAGTTGCAAAAACAATAATGTTTGGCGAAGCGTGCTCTACGGTTCCACTATATAAAGCTACAAAATAATTTTTTTTTCCTTTAAAACATATTACTTTTACTGCTTTAATTTATTTAAAATCTGATGAAAAAGCACCTTTTAGGTTGTGTTTTATTAATTTCTGTCCTCGGTTTTTCTCAAGAAAAAAAGAGTGATAGTATTGTTGTAGTCCCTAAATGGAAAATCGTAGGACAATTTTCTTTTTTGTTCAATCAATCGACTTTTACAGATTGGAAAGCCGGTGGAGATAATACTATTGCTGGGAATGTCGGTATTAATTACGATTTAAATTATAAAAGTGGAAGATGGAACTGGGATAATAGAATTATTACAGTTTATGGTTTAAGTGATATTAAAGATGCTGGAGTACGTAAAACGAATGACAATTTTGAATATAACTCATTATTAGGTTTAAAGTATAATAAGTATTGGTTTATGTCTTTTTTCTTAAACATTAAAACACAATACACCAAAGGGTATGACTATAAAACCACACCAAGAACATTAGTTTCTGACTTCTTTGCGCCAGCATATCTATCTTTTGGACCAGGAATGTTATGGAAAAGGTCGGATGAAATCACTGTAAATATAGCACCAGCTACATCAAGATTTACATTTGTAAGTAATGAGTTTTCTGGAAAATATGGTGTAGATCCTGGAGAAAATGTAAAATTCGCTTTAGGTTTTAGCTTATCTGCTTACTTTAATTTTAAAATAACAAGTAATATTAGCATGCAAAACATTATTGCTATGTATTCTAACTATTTACAAAGAGCTCAAAATGTAGATTTAGATTACCGGGTAAGATTTACAATTGACGTCAATAAATACATGGATGTAGAACTGCTTTTTCACACTTTAATTGATGATAATGCGTCTAGCAAAGTTCAGTTTAAAGAGATTTTCGGTTTAGGTTTAAAATATATTTTCCACAAAAGATAAACTTCATGTGACTTTATCAGAAAGTTGCTGTCTTATAGATAAAACAAATTCAAAAAAATGATTAAAAAAATAAGCTTCGCTATATTATTTATTGCTGCAATTCAAATTCAAGCTCAGGACAAAACTGATGCCTCAACTTCTAATTGGAAAAAAACTGGAAACATTTCTTTTTTAGTAAATCAATCTTCTTTTTCTAATTGGATTGCTGGTGGAGAAAACACCATTTCTGGAAACTTAGGAATTAATTACGATTTTAATTACTCTAAAGGTGATATAACTTGGGATAATAAAATAATTTTTGCTTACGGATTAAACAACGTAAAAGGGAATGGAACAAGAAAAACCGATGACCGTTTTGAATTCAACTCCTTATATGGAAAAAAAGCAAAAGGGAATTGGTCTTACTCAGCTTTCATAAACTTTAAAACACAGTTTACAAACGGTTATAATTACAAAACAATACCCAAAGCAAAAACGTCTGCATTTTTAGCGCCAGGGTATTTAAGTTTTGGGCCTGGTATGTTATGGAAAAAATCAGATAATTTTAAAATTAATTTAGCGCCCTTAACTTCAAAAATTACAATGGTTTCAGATGAATTTTCTGGAAGCTACGGAACTGATTTAGGTAAAAATACGCGTTATGAATTCGGTTTTAATGGTTCGTTAAACTATAAAACTGTTATTATGGAAAACATTACGATGGAAAATATTTTAAACTTGTATTCTAATTATTTAGAAAAACCAACAAACATCGATTTAGATTATCAATTAAACTTTGTAATGCAAATCAATAAATACTTATCTACCAATTTAAACTTTCATACAATTGTTGATGATAATGCTTCTAGCAAAACACAATTTAAAGAAGTTTTTGGCTTAGGAGTAAATTACATTTTTTAAAACATATAAAAACATTTTTTAGAACCGTAAGTATTTAAATACTTGCGGTTTTTTTTTTTAGTATCTTTATCGAACCAAATTTTATTATGACACTATTACTAGTTTTTGCCACTTTTTCAATCTTTTTTTCATTCTTATGCTCAATTCTTGAAGCGGTTTTACTAAGTGTTACAACAACTTTTATTGAAGTAAAAAAAGGCGAAAATAAAGCGTTTGCTTTTCAATTAGAAAAACTAAAAAAAGATGTTGATAAACCACTAATTGCCATCTTAACTTTAAACACAGTCGCACATACTGTTGGTGCTATTTTAGTGGGTGTTCAAGCAGAAAGCTTACCTTATAAAATTGATTTATATGGAATAAATATCGTTGGAGTTGTTTCTGCTATTATGACTGTTTTAATTCTAATTATTTCAGAAATTATCCCCAAAACTATCGGGGCAACTCATTGGCAAAAATTAGCAAAATTTAGTACACAAACCTTAACAATCTTTATTTTCATTTTTAAATGGACAGGAATTTTGTGGGTATTACAGTTGTTCACAAAACTCTTTGGAAAACCGGGTCATGGATCTGTTTTAAGTAGAGAAGATTTTTCAGCGATGACAGATATTGCTGAACAAGAAGGTGTTTTTCAAGAATCAGAAAGTAAAGTGATTAAGAATTTACTAAACTTTAAAAAGGTAGAAGTAAAAGATATTATGACGCCAAGAACGGTGTTAAAATCTTCTGATGAAACACAAACAATTCAAGAATTCTTTAATCAAAATCCTAATTTACGTTTTTCTAGAATTCCTTTGTTTGAGGGAAATCCAGATAATATTACAGGTTATTTTTTAAAAGATCAATTATTAGAAGCTATTATTAATGGAAACGGAAATGATCCTTTAAAAGAAATTAAAAGACCAATTATTGCTACCAAAAGAAATTTACCAATTCCAGATTTATTTGCAGAATTAATAGAGCAAAGAGAACATATTGCGTTGGTTGTTGATGAATATGGCTCTGTAAGTGGTTTAGTTACGCAAGAAGACATGATTGAAACCTTATTAGGTTTAGAAATCATGGACGAAAGCGATAATATTGAAGACCTACAAGCTTTAGCTAGAAAAAGCTGGGAACGAAGAGCAAAACGTCTCGGAATTATTGACGATTTTGATTCGTTAAAATAATTACCATTTCGCTTTTTCAAATTGAGTTAAATCAAACACTTCTTTACCTAAAATTGGTGTTTTTATATCGCTATACACTTCTTTCATTGTCATTTTCCCATTGGTAAAAAACAACACTTCTGGAGAAATCCAACCATTTTGTAAAGGTTCGTATTTATTAAATTGTGTTTCGCTTACTGAGTTATTTGAGCCAAATTGAACCATTTTTGTAAACAACAAGCGTTCTTTTTCAATATAAAAATGTGTGCCCTTTTCATCACCAACAACATAGTTTTCTTTTCCTTGCCAATTTGAAGTTTTGATTTTTGATAAATCAATATTTAATTTTGATAAATCTTCTGTTGTTTTTTCTGGGTTTTGCGCATATACAGAAAAACCTAAAATCAAAAGTGGGTGATAAAACTTTCTTGAAGAAACTTTTAACCCATTTCTAAAGTTAGAAACCGAATCGTTTTTAAATACAATTCCTGTTCCCGAAGTAATTGAGTCAAACTTTATTGCTAAGCTACTTGGCAACTCCATCGCTTCAAACCAAGTTTGCTCTCTTATAACTTCCCCTGATTGATTATAATAGATTGTTGCTTGCTCAAAAGTTAAAGTTTGATACCAATCCTTATTATATTTTTCATGCATTGATTGAATCAATTCTTCTCCATTTTTTGGTTCTGGAGTTCCGCATGATAAAAATGTAATTGCTACAATTGCGTATAAAAATAGATTTTTCATAATATGCTTTTTTTTAAAAGTTAAGCTTCATATTCATCGTACAAAAAGTTGTTATAAGGAAAACGTGCAATATGAATTTTCTTTACTTCATCGTACGTAATCTTTTTAAACTCTTCAACATTCTCTTTATTGATTGCAGACATAAAAACTGATGTTAATTCAATATCATTCATCCATGTTTTTTGCCAATCTTCTAACGTATAATGTGCTTTGGTTTTTTCAGTTACCAAATCATCTTCATCAATCGTTTCGTGAGCATACGCATCAATTTTATTAAAAACCATAATTGTTGGTTTGTCTCCACTTTTTATCTCATCTAAAATGGTGTTTACAGACGCAATATGATCTTCAAAATTCGGATGAGAGATATCTACAACATGTAATAATAAATCTGCTTCTCGAACTTCATCCAACGTAGATTTAAAGGATTCTACCAATTGTGTTGGCAATTTTCTGATAAAGCCAACCGTATCTGTCAATAAAAAAGGAATGTTTTTTACAACGACTTTTCTAACTGTCGTGTCTAAAGTCGCAAAGAGTTTGTTTTCTGCGAAAACATCACTTTTACTAATCAAATTCATTAAAGTTGACTTTCCAACATTTGTATAACCAACTAAAGCAACTCTTACCATTTTTCCACGATTTTTTCGCTGAACAGCCATTTGTCTGTCAATGGTTAAAAGTTTCTTTTTTAGAATGGTAATTTTATCACGAATAATACGTCTATCGGTTTCAATCTCTGTTTCTCCAGGTCCACGCATTCCAATTCCACCTTTTTGCTTATCAAGGTGTGTCCAAAGTCTTGTTAATCTTGGAAGTAAATATTGACATTGCGCTAATTCTACTTGTGTTTTAGCAGAACTTGTTTGTGCTCTTTGTGCAAAAATATCTAAGATTAAATTGGTTCGGTCTAAAATTTTACAATCTAAAACTTTTTCAATATTTCTAATTTGTGCAGGTGATAACTCATCATCAAAAATGGCTGTGCCTATATTGTGAGATTCTATATATGCACTAACTTCTTCTAACTTTCCTGCTCCAATAAAAGTTTTGGGATGTGGTTTTTCTAATTTTTGTGTAAATCTTTTTACAGCCTTTCCTCCAGCAGTTAAAGTTAAAAACTCTAACTCATCTAAATATTCTTCAGACTGAATTTCGTCTTGAAATTGAGTAATAACACCAATTAAAACGGCTTTCTCTGAAGTAACTTCTTTTGCATCTATCATAAGTGGCAAAGGTATAAAGAATTAGATTCTTTAGTTAAGAATCTTTATTATTAATCAACTCTTTTATCTTTTGATCATTTAACTGATATTTTTTGTATTTCCCATCTTTATATCGGTGATAAATAAAAATTGGCATCAATAAGAATGACAAGTAGAAAACACCTAAACCCATTACAATTTCTGCTTTTTCCTGCTCGGTATTTAGCATATAAATACCAACACACATCCAAAGAATAAAGATAATAAACAGAATTTTAAGAAGTGTTTTCATATAAAAAAGATAAAGTTAGTACAAAACTACAAAAAGCCGAAAATTAACTCGTTACTTCAATCAATTTATTTCGGTAAGCGGTTAATAATTTAGATTTAGAAATAAAACCGACATATTTTCCATTATGAACAACAGGCAAATTCCAAGCACTACTTTCTTTAAATTTTTGCATTACTTTTTCTACAGAATCGTTTTGAAAAATAATTTCTGGAGCAGATTTCATAAAGTCAGACACATGTGTATTATCATATTGATTCTGATCAAACATCATAGGCCTAATATCATCTAGCAAGACAATTCCTAAAAATTGTTTTTTCTCATCTAAAACTGGAAAAATATTTCTTTTCGATTTTGCGACCGATTTTTTAAGCATTTCACCCAAAGTCATTTCTGATGTAATTGCTATAAAATTCTTTTCGATTAGTTTATCAATTTGCATCATCATTAACACATTTTTGTCTTTATTATGTGTTATCAACTCTCCTCTTTTTGCTAATTCTACGGTATAAATGGAATTTGAAACAAAATATTTTGTAAACGCATAACTAATTGCTGCAACCAGCATTAAAGGCACAAAAAGTTCGTATCCGCCAGTAATTTCGGCAATTAAAAAAATTGCAGTTAACGGTGCGTGTAAAACTCCTGCCATTAAACCTGTCATTCCAATCAACGTGAAGTTAGATTCTGATACAGAAAAGCCAAGTTCATTTATAATTTTTGCAATCGCATTTCCTAAAGCAGCACCCATAAATAAAGTCGGAATAAAAATTCCTCCAACTCCACCTGCAGCAAAAGTTGTTGTCATCGCGATTGCTTTAAAAATGCCGATTAACAACAGCATTGAAACTACCATGTAAACATTCTTTAAGTCAATGTTATAAGGAATGTCTTTTAACGCAGCAGCAGTATTTCCATTTAACAAATTGTTTATTAATCCATATCCTTCACCGTATAAGGGCGGAATTAAATACAACATCGTTCCAATGGCAACTCCTCCAATGAGTAGTTTTTTAAACGGACTTTTAAATCGATCAAAAAAACGTGTAATTTTAAAATACATTTTAGAAAAATATACAGAAGCAATTCCTGTTAAAAATGCCAACGCAATATAAAACGGAATGTCTTCAACTTGAAAAACATCCACTAATTTAAATCCAAATAGAACATCTGTTCCCACAAAAAAATACGAAGTAATTACTGCTGAAACCGATGCCAATAATAACGGAACTAGTGAAGCAAAAGCTAAATCTAAACTGAAAATCTCTACTGCAAATATAATGGCAGCAATTGGCGCTTGAAACATCGAAGACATTGCTCCTGCAGTTGCACAACCAACCAATAACATTCTGGTTTTTGTGTTCATATGAAACAGTTGCGCAATATTTGAACCCAAAGCTGCTCCAGTACTTACAGCTGGACCTTGTAAACCTGCAGAACCACCAAAACCAACTGTTAAGGGTGCAGTGATTAAAGATGCAAACATTTTATAACGCTCTATCATTCCGTTTCTTTTAGAAATAGCATGAAGAGTTGTGGAAATTCCGTGACCGATTTCTTTTTTGATGATAAACTTCTTCATTGAATACACCAAAAACAAACCAATTATCGGAAAGATAAAATAGAGTGTATAACGATAATCTTTTATCAAATTTCCTTGAAGTACACTTTCAATAAGGAACGTTAAATCTTTTAAAATAAAAGTTCCTAAGCCTGCTAAAAACCCGACTAGGATACTTAAAACATAAACAAATTGTCTTTCAGAAATATATTTATATCTCCAAATTAAAATCTTTTTAAATATGCTTTTTGTTGTTGGCACTTAGTTTGTTTTTGATAAAACATCTGTTCCTAAATACGTATCTTCTTTATTCATAAACCAAGCTCTATTTTTCGGCATTTTTACGCCTTTAATTGTTTCTTCTTCGGTTAACAAGATATATTCTCCGTCATTTTTAGATTCATCATGAAAAAATTGATACACTTCCATTGCAAATGTTTTCGGATTGAAATAAAAGTACCAAGTATCTTTTCCAACCTCCTTTTTGTAGGTTGCTTTTAATACCAAATATTGTTTTCCTTTAAAAGTTTTTCGTTCAACTTTGTTATGAATAATTGTTCCTTCATCTTTTAATTTCATTGGCAAACCATACAAATATGTATAATAATTCTGATACATTGTTGCACGCTCTTTGTTCAAATTATTCTTCTTTAGAACCTCATCTGACAAATTTTTATCTCCATTAAAAAGCATTTGAATATTATCTTCTTCTACAATATATTCTGTGACGTTTTTACCACTTTTTGCTTTTACAGAAAAAAACTGATTGGGTAAATCAATCTTAATTTCACTTACTCTTTTGGGAGATTTTGGAGTTTCCATCGTTACAAATAGAGCTCCTTTAAAAGAATCCCAAGTTCTGTTTGGATCGTGATATTGAATAGCTTTTTCTAGCAATTGTTTTCCAGTAATTTCTTGAGAATATCCTTTAAAAGCTAAAAAAATAATTAAAAGTGTGGCTAATTTTTTCATAGGTTGAAAGTACTAAATTTCTTACAATTCTGTTTTTTGAATTCCCGTAACTATTATTCCGTGTTTGGTTAAAGTTTCCACTTTCTTCGGATTGTTGGTTAACATTCTTACCGATTTCACTTTTAATTCTTGCAAAATTTCTGCTGCAACCGTAAAGTCTCTTGCGTCTTTTTTAAAGCCAATAGCTTCATAAGCTTCTGCCTGCGGAACACCATTTTTCTTATGTTCAATGCTTTTTATCAATGCGTAATGTCCATTTCCTTTTCCTTCTTGATTCAACCAAACTACGATTCCTTTTCCTGCTTTCTGAATTAACTGTTGAGAAATTTCCATTTGTTCTCTACAATCACATTCAATACTATTAAAATGATGACCGAAAACACACAAAGAATGAACTCTACACAAAACATCTTCTTTGTCTTCAACTGTTCCCATTACCAAAGCATGACTTTCTTTTTGTCCGTCATAAAATAAAGTTTCTTTAAACTCTCCAAACTTTGTTTTAATAGTTCCTTCAGCTAATTTTACAATCATCTTTTTTGTATTAAAAAATCCCGCTAAAGCGGGATTTTATTTATTTTTCTTGAACATCTAACTTGATGCTCAATTCTTTTAATTGTTGATTATCTAAAACTGCTGGCGCATCAATCATCACATCACGTCCAGAATTATTTTTAGGGAAAGCAATGAAATCTCTGATTGTTTCTTGTCCGCCTAAAATAGCAACCAATCTATCCAAACCAAATGCCAAACCTCCGTGTGGTGGTGCTCCATATTCAAAAGCATCCATTAAGAAACCAAATTGTGCTTTTGCATCTTCTTCAGAAAAACCTAAATGTTTTAACATCGTTGCCTGAATTTCTTTATCGTGAATTCTGATTGAACCTCCACCAATTTCGTTTCCGTTCAATACTAAATCGTATGCATTGGCTTTTACGTCTCCAGGATTAGAATCTAACAATTCTAATTGTCCAGGCTTTGGAGATGTAAACGGATGATGCATTGCGTGGTAATGACCCGTTTCATCGTCTAACTCTAATAATGGAAAGTCAATTACCCAAAGCGGTGCAAATACTTTTGGATCTCTCAACCCTAAACGCTCTGCCAATTCCATTCTTAATGCAGATAATTGTGCTCTAACTTTAGTTGTTTCTCCTGATAAAACGCACACTAAATCTCCTGGTTTTGCTCCAGTAATTTCAACCCATTTTGCTAAATCTTCTTGATCGTAAAATTTATCAACAGATGATTTGAATGTTCCATCTTCGTTTACACGACAATAAATCATTCCCAAAGCACCAACTTGTGGTCTACGAACCCAATCAATTAACTTATCAATTTCTTTTCTTGTATAAGAATTTCCTCCTGGAACCGCGATTCCAACAACTAATTCCGCCGAATTAAAAACGCCAAATTCTTTGTGTTGTGTAACTTCGTTTAACTCGCCAAATTCCATTCCAAAACGAATATCAGGCTTGTCGTTTCCATACAAACGCATGGCATCATCATACAACATTCTTGGAAATTTCTCCACCTCAACGTTATTGATTTCTTTTAATAAGTGACGCGTCAATCCTTCAAAAATATTTAAAATATCTTCTTGCTCAACAAATGCCATTTCACAGTCAATTTGTGTAAACTCTGGTTGTCTGTCTGCACGTAAATCTTCATCTCTAAAACATTTTACAATTTGAAAATATTTGTCCATTCCACCAACCATTAATAGTTGTTTGAATGTTTGAGGCGATTGTGGCAATGCGTAAAATTGTCCTTCATTCATACGAGAAGGAACAACAAAGTCACGTGCTCCTTCTGGAGTTGATCTGATTAAATAGGGTGTTTCAACTTCAATGAATTCTTGGTCAGACAAGTATTTACGAACCTCCATCGCAACTTTATGACGGAAAATTAAACTGTCTTTAACAGGATTTCTTCTAATATCTAAATAACGATACTTCATTCTAATATCTTCACCACCATCCGTTTCATCTTCAATTGTAAAAGGCGGAAGCTTCGCTTCATTCAATATCTCAAGTTTACTCACAAGAATTTCAATATCACCTGTGTTCATCTTAGGATTTTTAGAACTTCTTTCAATTACAGTTCCTGTAACCTGAATTACAAACTCTCTTCCTAAAGTTTTTGCTTTTTCTATAATCTCTTTTGGTGTACGATCTTCATCAAAAATTAACTGTGTAATTCCGTAACGATCACGTAAATCTACCCAAATCATAAAACCTTTATCACGAGATTTCTGAACCCAACCTGCTAAGGTTACTTCTGTATTGATGTGCGATGCTCTTAACTCACCACAAGAATGACTTCTATACATTTTGTTTCTTTAATTATCCTGCAAAATTAAACAATTTAAGTAGAATAACTACTTTTTATGTTTCGAGAATAATCCATTAAAATCTTTGTAAATTTGCAACATGAGCGTAATAAACATAAAAGAAAAACTTAGCTTATTTTCTGACCAATGGTCACCAAAAAAAGTTGGAGAATTAAACGGACAACAAATCTTATTAGCAAAAATTCAAGGGGAATTTGTATTTCATAATCATGAAAACGAAGACGAGCTTTTTATGGTAATAAAAGGAACTTTAGAGCTTGAGTTAAGAGACAAAACAGTAACTGTAAACGAAGGTGAGTTTTATACGGTTCCTAAAGGAGTAGATCACAAGCCAATTGCAAAAGAAGAAGTTCACCTTTTGTTATTTGAACCTTTAAGCACCAAACATACTGGTGATGTTGTTGCTGATATTACTGTAGAAACTTACGAAGAGATTTAAAATAGTTTTTAATCAATGAGCAAATTATATTTAGTTCCAACGCCAATTGGCAATTTAGAAGACATGACTTTTAGGGCGATAAACGTTTTAAAAGAAGTCGATTTTATTTTGGCAGAAGATACCAGAACAAGCGGAAAATTAATGAAGCATTTTGAGATTGCAACGCAAATGCACAGTCACCACATGCACAACGAACATAAATCTATTGAAGGAGTTTTAAATAGAATTAGAAACGGTGAAACATGTGCCTTAATTTCTGATGCGGGAACACCAGCCATTTCTGATCCTGGTTTTTTATTGACTAGAGCTTGTGTAGAAAATAATATTGAAGTTGATTGTTTACCTGGCGCTACAGCATTTGTACCAGCATTGGTAAACTCTGGTTTACCAAACGATAAATTTGTTTTTGAAGGTTTTTTACCTGTAAAAAAAGGAAGACAAACCCGTTTGTTGTTATTAGCTGAAGAAACGAGAACGATGATTTTTTACGAATCTCCTCACAAACTAGTAAAAACATTAGGACATTTTGTAGAGTATTTTGGAGCTGAAAGACAGGTTTCAGTTTCTAGAGAATTAACCAAAATGTTTGAAGAAACTATCAGAGGAACAGCTACAGAAGTATTGGCGCATTACACAAACAAACCTCCAAAAGGAGAAATTGTAGTTGTAGTTGATGGGAAGAAATAAATTACCCTAACAGAATAATACTTCTTAATTTATCAATTCGCCTATATAAATCATTGAAGAATATTGTTCTTTCTATAGCAAAATCACCTGAAAATGCTTTGAAAACTCTAGCTGCTTTTTAGAATAACGTATCATTTCTTCACAAGTTTCTGAATCAACAATTTTTATATAAGATAAGGTTGTATAAGACACAAAAAACTTTTCGCTCTTTAAAACACTTTTCTTTCCTTTTTTGCATTCATTATTGTAAGTTTACTCTTTAAATACTCACGAATCATGATAAAAAAATCAATCTTACTATTATTTTGTTTAAGCTTTATTTTAGCTTGTAATCAAAACAAATTATTAAAACCTTCTGAATACTCAGAGACAATAAATCAAGAGTTAACGGGAGATTTAGCTTTCGAAACAGTTTCTTTTGTAGAAAAATACTGGCGTGTTGTTGGCAACACCGGCTTTAATAAAAGTGTATATAGAATTGCTGAACAATTAGAAAAGGACGGTTATGTTTTAGAAGAAAATGCAACGGATGAAGATGTACTAACTTATAGAATAGAAACGCGCCCTTTAAAAAATCCAACATGGGAATCTGTTGACGCAACTGTTACTATAATTGGAGAAACAACTCCTTTGTTGTCAAATGACACAAATACAAACATGATCGCTTTAAGGTCTTATAGCACTCCAAAAGAAGGAACTACAGCAGAAGTGATTCACATTAAAGATCTTAAAAAATTAAAAACTACCAATGTAAAAGGAAAAATTGTTTTTGCAGAAACCAGTCCTAGTAGAATTTTTAAAACTGCAGTAGCACAAGGTGGCGCAGTTGGAGTAATTACCTATAGTAATCCAACATACTTGCAACCAGAAAAAAACACTACTTCAATTCAGTTTCGATCTATTCCATTAGATACAATAAATAAAGCTTGGGGAATTGCCATGTCATATGCAGCAAAAGAACGTTTGAAAAGTGCTTTAGCAAAAGGGAAAGTGAGTTTAAATGTTAAGGTTGAAACGAAGATTTACCCTTCAGAAGAATTAACAATTGTTGCTGATATTAAAGGAAGTGAACAACCAAAAAAACGTTTAGTTTTTAGTGCGCATATCCAAGAACCTGGAGCAAATGATAATGCATCTGGAGTTGGGGCCACATTAGAAATGGCGTCTGTTACTGCAAAATTAGTAAAAGAAGGAAAGATCAATCCTAAGAGAACCTTAACATATTTATGGGGAGATGAAATTATTTCAACTAGAAGGTATGTACAAGAAGATAGTTTAAGAGCAAAAGATATAGTTTGGGGAATTTCTTTAGATATGGTTGGAGAAGATACAAAGAAAACTGGGGGAACATTTCTGATTGAAAAAATGCCAGACCCTAGTGCAATTTGGACACGTGGAAATGATAAACATACAGAATGGGGTGGAAGAAAATTGAAAGCTAAAGACATGAAACCTCATTATTTAAATGATTTTGTAATTGAAAAATTTAAAGCGCAAGGAAAACGTGCAAACTGGATTGTAAATACAAATCCGTATGAAGGAGGAAGTGACCATGTTCCCTTTTTAAGAGGAAACATTCCAAGTGTGTTGTTTTGGCATTTTACAGATCAATTTTATCATACAGATAATGATCGAATTGATAAAGTTTCAAAAGAAACGTTAAAAAATGTTTCAACTGCTGCTTTAGTTTCTGCTTTCACATTAATAAATGCGGATGAGAATACTGCTAAAAATGTCTTAAAAAACATTGAATCTGCAGCTGTTACACGTATCAATGAAGAATTAAAACAAGGTAAGTTAGCTATTGATAAAGGAGAAAAACTTAAAACTCAAAAAGAGATAATAGCCGCATGGCAAGACTGGTATATAAAAGCCACTGAGACAGTTGTTGACATGGTTTCTGATATAAATTTAATTCAATCAGAAATAGAAAAAACACAAGCTATTATTAATAACATTTCAAAAAAGAATACAGCTTTATTAGATAAATAAAGTTTGTAAAACATAATTCAATAAAAAAACCTCATCTAAATTAGATGAGGTTTTTAAATATCTATACTATTTGAAAATTACATTCCACCTTTTCTCTGAGGAGAACGTGCTGTTGGCCAAGCTCTTGGTTTACCAGTCCTTGGGTTAATTGGCATTTCAATTTTTTGTTTTGAAGCTCTATCTGGATCTTCAGAAGCCATATAAGCTAATACTGCAGTTAATACTACATTATTTCTTACATCATCAAAAACAACTTTATCATACGTATCTCTGTTTGTATGCCAAGTGTAATTCCAGTAAGACCAATTTAAAGCACTTAAATTAAAAGTTGGAACTCCTGCAGCCAAGAAAGAAGCATTATCAGATCCACCACCACTTGGGCTTCCAGGAAATGACGTTTTAATGTGCTTTCTTACGTCTCTAGGAACTGGCGCTAACCAGCTATTTAAGTAATCATAAGAATGTAAAAATCCTGCACCATTAATTGAAACAACTCTTCCTGTTCCATTATCTTGGTTAAATGCAGCTTGAATATTTTTAACAATCTCTGGGTTGTCTTTTACGTATGCTCTAGAACCATTTAATCCTTGCTCTTCACTTCCCCAGTGACCAACAATAATTGTTCTTTTTGGGTTTGGATACATTTTCTTAAGAACTCTCATTGTTTCTAACATTACTAAAGTTCCAGTACCATTATCAGTTGCTCCTGTTCCTCCGTCCCAAGAATCTAGATGGGCAGATAACATTATGTATTCATTCGGTTTTTCAGTTCCTTTAATCATTCCAATAGTATTGAAAACAGGAACTCTACCTAATTCTTTAGATTGTGCGTTCACTTTAATCTTAGGGCTTTTACCGCTTTTAGACATTCTGTATAACATTCCATAATCTTCTAATTCTAAATCTATAGTAGGAATCTTTTTTAAACTTGAGCTAAAGATTTTATTTACACCAAATCCGTTAGACCAACGAGATTGAACAATTCCAACTGCACCAGCTGCTTCAATTTCTTTTGTAAAAGTTCTTGAGTTAAACCCAGTTCTACCTATGTTTTTTCTAAATTCTGCGGCAATATCAGAACGCTCTTTTCTAATTTTAGCAAAAGACTCTTCTGTTGCAAATTCTTCCCAGTTATAATCTGGTCTTCCTGTTGGTTGGTATGCAGAAGCCATTACAAATTTCCCTTTTACGGTTTTTAACCATTTTTGGAAATCTGCTTTGTTGTTAAATGTTGGTAAGTGAACTACTTCACCTTCTACACCTTTTTTCTTTGTACTTGCACTCCAAGCTAATTGAGTTCCTTTTAAAGATTGTACACGAGGATACGTCATATCTATATGTGTAATTCCACGTTCCCATCCACGCCAAGTACCCCATTGCTCATTTTTTGCTTCAATTCCCCATTCTTTGTACATTTTTACAATAAGGTCATTTGCGTTTTTCATGTTTGGTGTACCAACTAATCTTGGACCAACAACATCAAAAATTTCGTGAGCTAATGATTTTAATTGCGAGTTGTTATTCGCTTCGTCAATAATGTTTTTAAGAACAGGATCTTTACTTTGTGCAGTTACAGCTGTTGACGCCATAATAAACAACACAAAAATTCTTAGGCTTTTCTTCATTGTATAAAATTTAAATTAAGTTGATTGTTTTTATTGATTGTAAATATAATAAGTAAGGTCTTAAATTTTTGTTAAAATGCAGAACATTAAAGCGGCATTCACTTCAACTCAAAAAAAAGCGCATCAAAATGATGCGCTTTTTTTAAGATATGTATGCTTTTATAAATGTTTTCCTTTTTCCCATCCATGTTTTCCTAAATATTGATTACCAGATTCTACTGCTCCTTCTTCAATTGAAGTCCCCATAGAATCGTTCCATCTATTTAAATATCCAAAGAGAGAAATAACCCCCAACATTTCTACAATTTCGCCTTCATTCCAATATTTATATAATTCAGTTTTGATTGTTTCATCAACTGCATTAGGAACCATTGAAGCAGCCAAAGAAAAATCTAACGCTGCACGTTCTGCATCAGAAAAAGCAGTATGTGTTTTATATTCCCAAATATTATCTAATTGCTCTTGCTCTGCACCATAACGTTCTGCCGCTCTAATTGCATGAGCTTGACAATATCTACAACCAGTTGCGTTACTTGAAACCCAAGCAATCATTCTTTTTAAAGCAGAAGTTACACGGCCTTCGTTTGCCATAACTGCTTTATTTAAATTGATAAAAGCTTTAGAAATGGCTGGTCTTCGCTGCATTGTTAAAACAGAATTTGGACAAAAACCTAAGGTTTCATTAAAGAATTCTGCAAGTTCTTTTGTTTCTGAATCGTGTTCTGCTGATAATGGTGTTACTAATGGCATAAGTTTTACGTTTTTATATCCTCAAATATATCTATTTTTATAACTTTAACTTTTAATAAATCAAAATTTTAAGATGAAATTACAATTGCACACATATAATTTAGTGCTAAAGCACACATTTACAATTTCTAGAGAATCAAGAAATACACAGCCAACTTTAATTGTTGAATTATCTGATGATGGTTTTCATGGTTTTGGAGAAACTTCTTCTAACACCTATTATAAAATTACAATGGATGATTTGAATGATCAAATTACAGAAAATAAAGAATTTATAGAGTCTCTTTCTGATGCAACTCCAGATGAATTTTGGAATAAACTACAACCAATTTTCAAAAATAACATGTTTGCTTTATGTGCTTTGGATATGGCTTTTAATGATTTGTATGCACGTAAAAAAGGTAAAAAACTATACGAAGCTTGGGGCTTACAAGCAGATAATAATCCGATGACAGATTATACAATTGGAATTGATTCTATTGATGTTATGGTTGCTAAAATGAAAGAGTTGCCTTGGCCTATTTATAAAATAAAACTAGGAACAAAAAACGATATTGAAATTGTAACCGAGCTTAGAAAACACACAAGTGCAATTTTTAGAATTGATGCAAACTGTGGTTGGACAGCTGATGAGGCAATCGAAAATTCATTCAAATTAAAAGAGTTAGGTGTAGAGTTTTTAGAACAACCTTTAAAAGCAAACGATATTGAAGGTGCAAAAAAATTATATGAAAACTCTGCGTTACCAACCATTGCTGATGAAAGCTGTATTGTAGAAAGTGATGTTGAAAAATGCGCTGGACTATTTCATGGAGTAAATGTGAAACTTACCAAATGTGGTGGTTTAACTCCGGGTAAAAGAATGTTAGAAAAAGCAAAAAGTTTAGGTTTAAAAACCATGGTTGGTTGTATGACAGAATCTAGTATTGGAATTTCTGCAATTGCGCACTTATTACCATTGTTAGATTATGTAGATATGGACGGTTCACTCCTTTTAAAAGAAGATATTGCAAAAGGAATCACCATTCATAATGGCGTAATTTCTTACGCAAACGAAAATGGAATCGGCGCTAGTTTACTATAAGTATGCAGTTACAAGGAGCTCCAAATACAACAACGTTAATCAATAACAAAGAATATTTATTTTTTAGTGGAACTTCGTATTTAGGAATTCCGTTATTACCTAGTTTTCAAGAATTAATATCAGAAAGTATTTCAAAATGGGGAACATCTTATGGAAGTTCTAGAAACGCAAACTTAAAACTTGACATCTATCAAAAAGGAGAACACTATTTAAGCACTTTTTTAAATACTGAAGACACCGTTACCGTTTCGTCTGGAACTTTAGCAGGACATTTTGCATTGCGAAGTTTACGTGAAAAAGCAGATTGCTTTTTTTATATGCCAAAAACACATCCAGCAATTTTAACTGATGACGCAACCCCTGTTTTTGAAAACTCAGTGTTAAATTCTGAATTAAAAAATGCAAAGAATAAATCGATTTGCATACTTGTTGATGCAATTGCAACCTTAGAAACATCTTCTTTTTCATTTGAGTTTTTGAACACAATTTCTGAATCAAATACAATTTATCTTTTGTTAGATGAATCGCACAGTTTGGGTGTTTTAGGAGATAACGGAAGTGGAATCTCATCTCAAATTTCGAATGCAAAAAACATTGAAATAGTTATTGTTTCTTCTTTAGGGAAGGCGTTCGGAATAAATGGCGGCATAATTGCAGGAAGTAAAGAGTTTATCCATTTGATAAAAAAAGATTCGTTGTTTATTGGCTCTGCTGGAATGAGTCCTTCTTTTTTAGAAGCTTTTGTTAAGGGAGAAGAAATTTATCAGAATCAACTTAAAAAACTTCAAGAAAATTGTAGTTATGTTTTTGAAAAACTAAAACATTTATCAGCTGTTAAGATTTCTAAAAATTACCCTGTCTTCTTTTTTGAAAACGAAGAAATTGCAGATTATTTGCACAAAAACGGAATACTAATTACCAGTTTTCTGTATCCTTCATCAACAAAAAAAATTAATAGAATTGTATTGAATGCAAATCACACTAAAAAACAATTAGATTCTTTAGTTGATTGCTTAATCCAATTCTAATTATAGTAAATTTGTAAAAACAAAACTAAAAAATGGCAACAAATACAGTTACAACATCTTGGAAAAAAAACGGAATATTCGAATCTGATAACCCGAGTAAACACTCCTTAATAATGTATGATGCGTCTGATGATAATGGTGATTTAGTTGGATTTGGACCAAAAGCACTAATGCTTTCTTCTCTTGCAGGTTGCTCTGGTTTAGATGTAGATTCTTTACTAAAGAAAATGCGTGCAGAAGTTGCGGACTTTAACATTATTGTTACTGGAGAATTAACAGAAGAACACCCAAAATTTTACCATAAAGTACATGTCGATTATCATTTTTATGGAACCGATTTAAAAGAAGATAAAATAACAAAAGCCGTAAATTTATCTGTGGATAGATATTGTGGTGTTATGGAAATGTTTAGACAATTTGCAGAAATATCTACCGAAATACATTTGCATGAAAATGAATAAGTAAAAAAAAGAAGTTGAACTAAATTCTGAGATACTGAAACAAGTTCAGCATAAAAAAATTGCTATGCGTTGGACCTTAAAAAAATCACCCGAAAAAGAAAAAATTAAGCAACTTGCCAGCGAATTATCCATAGAAAAACTACTTGCAGAAATCTTAATGCAAAGAGGTATTTCTACGTTTGATGAAGCTAAAAAATACTTTCGCCCGTCATTAGAAGATTTACATGATCCTTTTTTAATGAAAGATATGGATGTTGCTGTAAAGAGAATTGAAACTGCAATTACAAACAATGAAAACATTTTAATTTATGGAGATTATGATGTTGACGGAACCACCGCAGTTTCATTAGTTTCATCCTATTTAAAAACCTATTACCCGAATATTGCAACGTATATTCCGGATAGATATGAAGAAGGTTATGGTATTTCTTTTAAAGGAATCGACTTTGCAGAAGACAATGATTTTTCGTTAATTATTGCCTTAGATTGTGGCATAAAAGCTATTGAGAAAGTTGCTTATGCAACAGAAAGAAACATTGATTTTATTATTTGTGATCATCATAAGCCGGGCTCTGAAATTCCGAAAGCTGTTGCCATTTTAAACCCAAAAAGAGAAGATTGTACCTATCCTTATGATGAATTATGTGGTTGTGGAGTTGGCTTTAAACTGATACAAGCATTAGCATCAAAAAGAAATGAAACCATTGAAGATTTAATTCCGTATTTAGATTTAGTTGCTACCGCAATTGGCGCAGATATTGTTCCGATGACTGGAGAAAACAGAACGTTGGCATATTTTGGTTTGCAAGTCATTAATTCAAACCCTAGAAATGGCTTTAAGGCGATTATTCATCAACAAAAAAAATCAATATTTACCATTACAGATGTGGTTTTCATTATTGCTCCGCGAATAAATGCCGCAGGAAGAATGAAACATGGAAATTATGCGGTTGAATTGTTGACAGAAATGGATTTTGACGCTGCTGTGGAGTTTGCTTCAGCTATTGAAAAGAATAATTCTGATCGAAAAGAACTTGATAAAAAAATCACTCAAGAAGCCTTATTACAAATTGAAGAAAACAACGAAAAGGAGCGTTTTACTTCGGTAGTTTTTGATGAAAATTGGCATAAAGGCGTTATTGGAATTGTAGCTTCAAGATTGATTGAAACGTATTATAGACCAACATTAGTCTTTACAAAAAGTGGCGATAAACTAGCTGCTTCTGCACGTTCTGTGAAAGGATTTGACGTATATAATGCATTAGAAAAATGCAGTGAATTTATAGAGCAATTTGGAGGGCATAAATACGCTGCCGGATTAACATTATTGCCAGAAAATTATGAAAACTTCAAGCAAAAATTTGAAGAAGTAGTACAGCAAACCATTTTACCTGAGCAATTAATTCCTGAAATTGCCATTGATGCTGAAATGGAACTTTCGGAAATTACACCAAAGTTTTTTAGAATACTACAACAAATGGCACCATTTGGTCCGCAGAATATGAAACCAACTTTTAAAACTTCTGCAGTTAGAGATAACGGATTTGGAAAACAAGTTGGCGAGGACAAAACGCATATAAAACTCAATTTAATTTACGGTTCTGACAAGAAAACCTACAACGCCATTGGTTTTGGTTTGGGCGATAAATTGCCATTGATAAAAAACGAATTCGATATTGCTTATACTTTAGATGAAAATACGTGGAATGGTTTTACGAGCATTCAATTGATGTTAAAAGACATCAATTAAATTTTTCTTATTTTTGGGTAATTGCTAGAAAATGAAAAAATTACCTACCATATACTTATCTAAAAGTATACATAAAGAGGGTCATCAGATTTTTATTAGATTTGATTATAATACTAAGTTAATTACTTTAATTAAATCAATTAATGGATCTTGTTGGAGTTCTAGCAAAAAAAGTTGGTATCTAAAAAATACACCTAATAATTTAAAAGCTATTTTTTCTACTCTTAAAGGAATAACAGAAATTAACACAGAACACTTTCCGTTTACTAAAAACAGCGAAAGTATTACAGCTCCAAAAGTTCTTATTGAAAAAGAAGTTCCAAAAGTATATTTAGATTTATTGTTAAGAAGGAGATACAGTCAAAACACAATTAAAGTATACATGTCTTTCTTTAAAGACTTCTTAAACTACCTTGGTGAAAAACAGCTAAAATTGGTTGAGGAAAAAGATATTAGAAATTACCAAGACTACTTAGTAAACACTAGAAAAATATCTATAAGTAGTCAAAACCAAGCTATTAATGCAATTAAATTTTATTTTGAAAAAGTTTTGCATCAAGAGAAAAAGAATTACTACATAGAAAGACCTAGGAAACCCAAACTACTACCAAATGTATTAAGTGAACAACAAGTTTTTTCTATACTAAAAGTAACAGAGAACTATAAACATAAATTAATCATCTCTTTATTATACTCTTCTGGACTAAGAATAAGTGAACTTATTAATCTCAGAAAGCAAGACATCTTAATTGAAAAAAAACTTATATTTGTTAGGCATGCTAAAGGGAAAAAAGATAGAACTACTATTTTTGCTGAAAACTTAAAAGTATTGTTTGGTTTATATATAGATAATTACAAACCTAATTATTGGTTGTTTGAAGGTTTAAACAGAAATAAATACAGCACAAGCAGTATCGGTAAAATTATAAAAAAATCTGCTTTTAAGGCTGGTATAGAGCAAAATGTTACAGCACACATGTTTAGACACTCATTTGCAACACATATGCTTGAGCAAGGGATAGATTTAAGGTATATTCAAAGCCTTTTAGGTCACGCTAGTAGTAAAACAACTGAGATTTATACTCATGTTAGTAATAAGTCTCTTGCAAAAATCAAAAGTCCATTAGATGTTTTTTTAGATAAAAACCCTAGTATTTAAAAAGCTTTTAAACAATTAACATACATGCAGATATACTGCATTTCAATATACATAAACGTTGGCATTAATAAAACCAAACTAAGTAACCTTTAGACTGAATGAAATACAAATGCATAATTTTTGATTGTGATGGAGTTCTTGTAGATAGCGAAGGAATTTCAAATAGAATACTTG
>JAQXEU010000033.1 GCA_029250685.1 Polaribacter sp. | reverse complement strand
AAATAAATTTAGCATAACTGTTGAGGTTTTTTAATAATTAGTTACCGGTAATTTTCACATTATCAATTTGCACCGTTGTTGTAACCGCCCCATCACCACCAAAATAGCGAAAAGCAATGATTTTTAATAAACGTTTTTTAACAACGAAAAAAGGGCGTTATAAAGGATATCCGTTTAGAAGTTTTTCAAACGGAAGTTATACTGGTGGATATAGCGATCATTATCCTGTTTATGTGTATTTGATTAGAGAGAAGAGGTAATTACCCAAAATTCATTTTTTTTTGCAGTTTTATTTTTTTGTTATATGTTTTAACATCCCATTGAAGATAAATCCATGAAACGGCAATACTCCATACCAATATAATCTTCCAGACAAACCCAAAGGTCTAAAAGTAGCAGTTTGCATAAGTTTATCGTCAACAATTTTAAACTCTAACCAAGCTTCTCCAGGTAGTTTCATTTCAGCAAATAAGAGGAGTCGCCCTTCTTCTTTATTAGCATATAATACACGCCAAAAATCTATTGAATCACCAACATTTATAGTAAAAGGATTAGTTCGTCCTCTTCTAAGGCCAACACCTCCAAATAATTTATCTATAAAACCTCTCATTTTCCATAACCAGTTTCCATAATACCATCCAGTATTTCCTCCAATACTCCAGATTTTATCAATACAAACTTCGCGGTTTTCAATAAGCCTCATCCTACTATCTTTAAAACACCCAAAAACAGGTACTTGAATAAACTCTGTAATGTTAAAGTTTAAGCCACTACTAGAATATGCGTCTTTCCAACTTGAAACAATTTCATTAGTTTCTATTTTACTAAAAGCTCTTTTTAGAGATTCCTTATAGCTTATAGGTTTTACATCAAGAATAGTATTTAAACGATTATCTCGACAAATCACTTCAATTTTCATACTATGTACTAAAGAAGTGGCAAGCTTATAAGAAGTTGATGTAACAAAATAAAGCCAGTATGAAGAAAGTTTGGGTGTCATTATTGGAACAACAATAATTTTACGTTTTAAATTTCTGGTTTTACCAAAACTCAAAAGCATGTTTTTATATGATAATATATCTGGACCACCAATATCAAAGTCTTGATTAAATGTTTTTGGATTGAATAATGTTTTTGAAAGAAACTCAATTACATTTGAGATTCCAATGGGTTGACATTTAGTATGAAGCCATTTAGGTGTAATCATAATAGGTAGTTTTTCAACTAAATCTCTTATAATTTCAAAAGAAGCACTCCCAGACCCAATAATAATTCCTGCTCTTAATGCAGTAAAATTATAGTCTCCTTTACTAAGTTCTATTTCGACATTTTTTCTAGAAGTTAAGTGCTTAGAAAGTTCCAATTCATTAACAATACCACTTAAATACACTACATGTTTTACATTCGTTTTTTTAAGTGCGTTTCTAAAATTGATTGCAGAGGTTTCTTCTAATGATTGATAATCTCCAGATGACGACATAGAGTGTACTAAATAATACGCACCATCAATATCTTTAGGAATATCTTCTAATGATGTTTTGTCTAATAAGTCTAATTTAAGTACCGTTATGTTTTCTCTTAAAGACTTGGGTGGATTGAATCTTTTTACATCTCTAACTCCACAAACCACTTCATATCCTAATTCAATTAAAACAGGAAGAAGCCGTTTACCAATATATCCTGTAGAACCTGTTAATAGTATTTTCATTATAATTTATTTAATTTTCGAAATAAACTCTGTTAGATATTGTTCTATTTCAGGATGTTCGTATTGAATAGAATAAGATAAGGCCGTTTTGTTTTTAACCGAAGCTTTATGAACATCTGCTCCATTAGCAAGTAAATATTTCACCATTTCAAGTCGGTTATACTTAGCAGCATACATTAAAGGGGTTTTATTACCACATATAATTTCGATATCAGCACCATTTTCTACAAAAAACTGTAATGACTTATTAGAATTTTCTTTGATCGCTATCTCTAAATAATTCTGTAGATCAAACCCAGAGTAAAAGCATTCTCTTAAGGATTCTTTAGAAATATTTTCTTGTAAGTATTTTATATTTCCATCTTTTATCGCTTGTAAAATTGCCTCTGAAACTGTTTTATCTAGCACAATGTTTTTTGAAGAAAAATAATCGAGAATTTTATTTCTAAGCTCTTTAGCTTCACTTAACAAATTTTGATGAAATCTAAATGAACCTAATAAAAGAACTTTCATAAAAGACACTTTATTAGCAAACTCTTTTACATCTGGATTATTTTTATCTAATTTAAAAAAAGATAAATCTAGAGGGTCTAACTCAATACTCAAAGGATCTTTAAACAAGTTCTTTTCAATTAAAGAGTTCATATCAAGGTGCTTAATAAAAATATTTTTCAGATCAGTGGTGATTTTTAAATTACCACTATTTGATTGGGTTATTACATTACTTTTTTCATAATACTTAAGGATGCTAAAACGTAATATGTCTGAGTTGATAAAATTTATTTTTCCTGAAGATTTCATGTCTTCAAAAACAATTGAACTTCCTTGAAAGCTGCGATTTATTTGTGCATCATAGATGGCTTCGACAAAGCTTCGAGTATAGAGTTTGTAGTTTGAATTTACAAACGGTTTCAATATTTCTGTAAAGGCATGTAACTGAGTGGTATCATTATCAATCAATCTTTCAAGCTCAATAATATCTTGATCTAAATTGGTTAAAACCCCTTTTAAGTAATTGATTTCCGTTTGGTTATTCTCCTTATTTTCTTTGTTGGTATTTAGTTGTAGCGCTATTAAGATACCAATTACTACCAAGAAAATTTCACCAATAGCATATAATAAATACTTACTTGCCTTATTTTCTTTAATTAAATTTTGACGAATTTTTCGAAAGAATTTTAGCATTTAGTTAGTTGTTGATTTTCAACTAAGTTACTAAAAAATTGAGAAGCATTCTTTTTTATAGACTAACCTCAGTCATTTGTTTTATAGTTTCTCTTTTATTTCAAAACGAACCTTTCGAACTCCGTGGTCTGTTTCCCATTGTTTAACCTCGACAAAACCCAATTTCTTATATAATTCGGTTGCAGGTTTATTTTTTACGCCAGTTTCAACAGTAAATATCTTTGAATCATATGAATTTAAGATGTATTCCGTTAATTTTCGGCCAATTCCTTGTCTAAAAAATTTGGGTGCTACTACTAAACTTTGAATATGAACGCTTGTGTTACTTTTTTTAATTTCAATAACTCCTGCAAGCGCATCATTTAAGAATACGCCAAAAAAGGTATTATTACTCTCTATAAAATCTTCAAGTTTTCTTTTTAATGGAGGAAAATCAACCGCACTTAATAATTTTGCTTCTACAGCATAAGAAATTTGAAATACGGAGCGAATTTTTCTAGCAATATCTTTGTTTTTATGTTGAAGTTTATGAATCATGAATACTTTTTACATCTTTTAAAAGCAATTGAATATTTCTAATTATGAAAAGAAAGATTCTTAAATCTCTTTTTTTCTTAATGGACTAAATTAAAAAAAACGTGTTTGTGCATGATTTGCTTGCGTGAATTTAGCTATTAAATAATTAATAATTACAAGTCTTTGAAGTCCACGAGGTTTTTCCGAAGGAAAAACTTGTTAAGCAATTAATTATGCACGGTGTTAGCAAACGTTCCTTATCTTAATTCAACTTGATTTGGCAAGCTATCTCTCAACCTTGATTGTTAATAATCAGGTATCACAAGAATCTTTAAGTTTTCTAATCCAGTTAATGAATGTCAGTAAAAGTAGCTTAACCTACTTTTTTTTATGACTGAGGAGAAAGTCCAAGACCATTAAATCCGCAGCATCCCTAAGTTCTCTTTTGATGTGATGCCCTTCTCCAAAGACTTTGCAATAAACAACCTCATCACCGGAGCTTGAAGTGTATGTGCTTACTTCAATATTCTCAATTTCATTCGTAATCTTTGGGTCAGTATTACAATCATTGAATTCTCGCCAGATTTTAATTCGCTCCACCGCTGAATACATTGTTGCACGGGAAGAAACTGAGCCATTGAAACTCTTATCTTGATCACCAATAACTTGCATAACGGAAACTGGTTTCGTGTTTTCATCTGGTTCATGTGACCCCTTCAACATTCCACAACTCTGCGGAGCCAACGCGGCAAACAAGTCTGACTCTTTTGCTAGTCGCCAGCAAAACAACCCTCCACTTGAATGGCCGGTAGCATAGATTGCTCTAGAGTCTGCAACATTAACTTCAATCAGAGTTTGAACTACTTTCGAAATGAATCCAACATCATCATAGTATTCCTTATGAAAGTTGTCGCTAAAGTTCCATTTAGCTTGGGGTTGTACAGCCTCCACACTAATTACAATAATGTTGCGCTCATCTACATGAGGGCTCCATCTTTTACTTTGTTTATCAGCTTTTCCCCCAGCACCGTGAAAGCAAAATAGGATTGAATATTTTTTTTGATTATCGTAAGTCTTAGGAGTAGTAATGAGCAGGCGCCTTGAAAGCCCATTATATTCGATCTCCATATCGTTTATTCCTGGAGATAGCGATTTGAGTTCAGTTTCAACTACTTGACTAAATAATAGCTGAGGAATGCAAATAAGGATTAGTAGTAGTTTTTTCATTTTATGTTTGCTAACGGTTTGGCTAAAAAACGTAGGGCTTTAATTGCACAAAACTTTCAGCCAAGCAGTAAGTTTGTTAAAAGCAGAAAACTTGCTTAAACCACTATCCGCCCTATGTTTTTTTAGCCTTTGTTAGCGGCTTTTTTATTTTTTCGGTCGAGTAAGCAAGGTCATAAGTCCAAGTACAACATCTCCTGCAATCCAAACAAACATTATCATCATTACTCCTAATCCTGTCCCGATAGCCGCACCTGCTTTTTCGGCATCACTTGCCGCTGTGTCAATAGTTTCTGCTGCACCGCCAACACCAAATACCATCCAAAGTAACATAAGGATATTAAATCCAATAAATGACCATTTGACTAATTTTCCAAAAAAGGTTCTTTTTGGTTTCCTAAGTGTTGCTCCACATTTTGGGCAATCAAGTGCTTTCTCGCTTACTTCGGCACTACATTCTATACAATTTACTAAAGCCATAATTATTTATATTTATATGTTTAACATTATTCTATAATACACCCTTTTAACATTACATTCATCAATTTTCCGTCACACTTACCTTTTACTGTAATTGTTTGACCTTTTGATAACTGAGAGGCTGTTCCAATATGGCTTTCGGCAAAAAAGCATTGAATATCTCCAAAATATTGGTTACCTTTCAAAGTTACATAAATTTTATCCATTATGTCTCTATCAATAGTATTAACTACGCCAGTAACTTGGAGCACTTTGCCTTTATACTTCCCGTCAGCAGCTACACCATTGGCTTCATAATCGGCATATAATTGTCTTGCAGATACTGTAATTGCAGATTCCTGTGTTGAAATTTCAGTTTCTGTAGCTGTTTCATCATCACTACCGAAAGCAATGAATAAAAATCCTGCTACCGCCATTGCTGATAATAAGTGTTTAATTCTTTTTTTCATGTTGTTTGAGATTTAATTGTTTTTGAATTAGTGAAAAATAAAATTGGGAGAACTGTTCCCCCTAAGTAAAATGTTAAATCGAATATGTCAAAAGTCCCTGGAACTATCCCGAACAATTGCCCGATTTCAGAAACTATTGCAATTGTCGGCACTAATAGTAACCAATGAATATTGTGCTTTGAGATTTTATTATCCCAAACTACCAATAAAATTGAGAGATATGAGAATAGCCAAAGACCATCGGGAAGTGAATATAAAAACCAATTTGGTAAGAAGTCAGCCAACGGAAGTGTGAACAACCTAAGTCCTGATATGACCTCTGAAAGATTAACACTATCAAACCAATCGAACATTTTTAAAGTGTCTTGCCGAAATGATATGTAAACAAGACCGCCTAATAATAAGGTGAGAAAATGTCCTATGATAATCTGTCTTTTCATTTTTTTAATTGCCGCTAACGTTGTTGTGTATGATTAGTGGCGTGTTTTAAGCACCTAATATAGCAAATAATTACTAAATAGAAAATCCGCGAGGATTTTCGTAAGTAGGCGAGAACCAGCCATTAATTATACACGGTGTTATATGCAGGCTTTTTATTCTGTATTAAATCAGATATAGCATTCCAAAGTTCAATTCGTTTTTCTAATGATTGTTTCGCTACAGTTAGTGTTTCATTCCATTTTTGCTCATCATCTTTACATAATTCAGAAATCATCTCAAGAGATAGAGGACCGTGTTCATCTCCGTCAAGTTCAATATGTCGTTCGAGATAGTAATTTATTTTGCTGTATAATTTGTTTTCAGAATCTGAATTTTTAAGAATTTCGATAAACATATCTGGAATAACGTCTTCTCGCCCAAACGTAAATGCAGAAGCTACGAGGTGTGGCTTATTTGTCTCAATAATCGAAAATGTGAATTTAACAAAATCAGCTACTCTGTTATCGACATTAACTTGACTAAAACAATAGTCAACTGAATTCCCCAATTTAATAAGCTTAATAAAATCATTGATTTCATTCGTATTTCCATTTACTTGGAACATTGCATCTAAATACATCTCAAAATGACTCTTTGGTTCTCCCAATTCATTAATGTCACTTTCCTCTCCGTGAACAATTTCATTTATAAATCTTGATAGTTTTGGGTTTTTTGGTGGTGTCCAAGGTGTTTGAACTTTAGTGAGGTTTATTTGAAGATTTTTTAAAAGAGACATAAAATCCCATACTGCAAATATGTGATTTTCCATAAAAATTTTTACGTCATTAATGTTATGTAAATTTTCATAAAGTTTATGATTTTTCAATTCATTTCTTAATTCAGAAATCTCACTTTCTATATACTCTATTTTATTCATTTTTTAATTTATCTATTAATTATAAGTGGTGTATATCGCAAATTTAATGCTATAAAATGAAAATGTATTTAATCATTAATAAATATAATAAATGATTAAATAGCTAAAAGTTTTAGTAATCAAGAAGAGTATTTAGCTCTCGGTTAGTTATTCGTGGGCTTGCATATAACGTTGCGTCTAAAATGTCGTGCGTTGGTATGGGTAGGTTAGGGCATGCATTTTAGACTGTGTTATGTGCTTTTCCCTTTTTTATTCATAATTCAATTGTACCCTCTAAATATTTAACAGCCTTCCCTTTAATTAGGACTCTATCCTTATTCAATTGGCACAACAACTCTCCTCCACGTTTAGATATTTGTAAAGCTCTTAATTCAGTCTTATTTATTCTATCTGCCCAAAAAGGAACTAAAGTACAGTGTGCTGAACCAGTTACGGGGTCTTCAAAAACAGTCGCTTGAGGTGTAAAAAGTCTGGAAACAAAATCAACATTTTCAGATTTCCCTTTTGAGGTAACAATTATTCCTCCCGGGTCAATATTTATTTGATTAAGAATCGCAATATTAGGTTTTATACCCTCAATGTCATCTTCTGTATCATAAACCAATAAGTAGTCACGGGCTTTCCATATTTCTTTTGGTTGAATATTTAGCCCATTTCTTATTATTTTTGGTAAACTCGATTTTTTGGGAGGTCTTGAAGGGAAGTCAAGTTCATAATAATCTCCAATTTTTTTTACTGTTAATAATCCACTTTGTGTATCAAATAAAACTTCGTTATACTTATTGCCTAACTCTTCAATAATTACAAATGCCGATGCCAAAGTTGCGTGTCCACATAAATCCATTTCAAATTCAGGAGTAAACCATCTCAAATGGAAGCGATTCTCTGATGATTGGACAAAAAAAGCAGTTTCTGCAAGATTATTTTCTATCGCAATGTTTTGAAGAATCTCATCGTCAAGCCAGTCAACTAGTGGACAAACAGCAGCTGGATTACCACCAAATAATTGATCAGTAAAAGCATCAATTTGATATATGTTTATTCTCACTTTTTTCTATTCTTTTAATTGCACATAACGTTGATGTATAAGGTTAGTTGCGTGTTTTAAGCACTAAAGTTAGCAAATAAAACACAGATAGAAAGTCCGCGAGGACTTTCGTAAGTAGGCTAGAAGCCAGCAATTAATTTTATACGATGTTGTAGCCAGTGTTTATTCAGCTGTTTTTTTTTCCTTATTTGCACTAATTAAAAAATATATTATTGGAATAAAAATCATTCCTAATGTTAAAGGCAAAAACCAAGTTCCAAGTCCATCTGCATTTCCGCTTACATTCTGAATCGTTCTAAAAACTATTAGGCCAAAAATTATTACAATTGTTAATTTCAAAAACCTTATTAGTCGAGTTGCATTTGTATATTGATGCAATGCATTTTCATCTGTTATTTCACTTTGATAATTAAAAACGTGCGGATATTTATTCAGAATTGTCATTCCAACGAATAATATCGTTGATACAATTGGTAAAGTCAAAATATTAGCTTTATTTCCAAATCCATCAGCTTTTCCAGCTCC
>JAQXEU010000006.1 GCA_029250685.1 Polaribacter sp. | reverse complement strand
GATAATCAACATTTAAAAGGGGAATTAACCGTTGGAGAAAACACAGCAGATAATGGCGGAATCTCAATTGCATACGATGCATTTAAACTAACAGAACAAGGAAAAGGAAACACAAAAATTCAAGGCTATACACCAGATCAACGTTTCTTTATGTCTATTGCTAGAATTTGGCGAGTAAAAACCAGAGATGCTTATTTACGTAATTACATTAAAACAAATTCACATTCGCCACCAATTTGGCGTGTAAATGGACCATTAATGAACTTTACGCCATTTTATGAAGCATTTAATGTAAAGCCAGGTGAGAAAAATTATAAAACAGTAGAAGAGAGAATAAAGATTTGGTAATCTTATCTCTCAGAAAAAGTTTAAAGCCTACAATGAAAATTGTGGGCTTTTTTTAATCAAATAGAAGTGTGATTCCCGAAGAAACTGTAACTATCTTTGCAAAAAAGATATTTGATGTCAAAAACGTTTTCAGAGTTAGGAATTTATAAAGAATTAGAAGCTCGTTTAGCTAAATTAGAAATTACAGTCCCGACTGCTGTTCAAGAAAAAAGCATTCCTTTTATTTTGCATAAAAAGAAAGATATGGTGGTGTTGGCAAAAACAGGAACTGGTAAAACTGCTGCTTTTGGATTGCCTTTGCTACAAAAAGTAAACGTTGATGAAGCGCATGTTCAAGTCTTAATATTAGCACCGACAAGAGAATTAGGTCAACAGATTTATAATAACTTAATGTCTTATTCTGGTGAAAAATCAACCATTGCAATTGCCTCTATTTGTGGAGGAACACCTGTAAAACCTCAAATAGAACGTTTAAAAGAAAATCCACAGATTGTTGTTGCAACTCCAGGTCGTTTGGTAGATTTAATGAATCGAGATGCCATCAACTTAAACAACATCAAATATTTTGTACTAGATGAAGCCGATGAAATGATAAGCGCTTTAAAAGAAGAAGTAGATCTTATCATTAAAGAACTTCCAAAAAAGAGAAGAACCTTATTGTTTACAGCAACAATGCCAGGAACAATTAAACAATTGGTTCAGAATTATATGTCTAAACATGTTGTTCAAATAGAAACCGATATGGATTCTGTTGGGCATCAAGGAATTGATCACCAATATGTTGTTGTTGAACCGATTGAGAAATTAGAAGTGCTAATGCATTTCTTAAATTCGAAAGAAGGAGAACGCGGTATTATATTTTGTAAAACCAAAGCTGCAGTTAATAAGTTAGGAAAGAATTTAGCGATTAATAAATTTTCTTCTGGAGCAATTCACGGAAGTCTATCACAAGGAATTCGTGACCGAATAATGGGGCAATTTAGAGAAGGTTTTGTTGATATTTTAGTAGCAACTGATTTGGCTGCTCGTGGAATTGACGTAAAAGAAGTTTCTTTTGTGGTGAATTACCATTTACCAGACACCTATGAAACCTATGTGCATAGAAGTGGAAGAACGGCTAGAGCTGGCGCAAACGGACTTTCATTAAGTGTTATTCAGCAAGAAGAACTAGAAGAAATTCCAGAGTTTGAAGAAGATTTAGGAATTAAATTTAAAGAATACAAAAAAGCAGACGCACAAAGTATTGAAGAAAATAATGGTCTGTTATGGGCAAAGAAAATATTTAAAACGAAACCAAATCGTACCGTTTCAGAAGATTTTAAAGCAAAAATAAAAACCATCTTTCATCATTTAACGAAAGAGGAATTGGTAGATAAAATTTTGGCTAATTATTTAGCACAAAATGCTCCTGTTAAAACAGAACCTAAAAAGCATAAAAAGAACTAATTGTATGGCAAATCTTATTAAAAATCAACAAGATATTTTAACCAAGTTAAATATCACAGCATTAAATCCCATGCAAGAAGAAGCAGTTTCTGCAATTGAAACTACTACAAACACAATTCTATTATCACCAACAGGAACTGGGAAAACATTAGCTTTTTCGTTACCATTGTTAAAAGCATTAGACCCAAATTCTAAAGAAGTTCAAGCACTAATATTAGTTCCGTCTAGAGAATTGGCAATTCAAATTGAGCAAGTAATTCGCTCTATGGGTTCTGGGTATAAAGTAAATGCTGTTTATGGTGGAAGACCGATGTCTAAAGACAAGATAGAATTAAAACATACTCCTGCTATTTTAATAGGAACTCCAGGAAGAATTGCAGACCACTTCAGCAATGATCGTTTTTCTAAAACCTTTATAAAAACATTAATTTTAGATGAGTTTGACAAGTCATTAGAAGTTGGTTTTGAATATGAAATGCGCGGAATAATTAATGAATTACCTGCTTTAAATAAGCGCATCTTAACCTCTGCAACACAAGGAGTTGAGATACCAAGTTTTGTTCGTTTAGATAAGCCAAAAGTTATCGATTATTTAAAAGAAAAAAGAACATCACAATTAACTTTTAAAACAGTAATTTCTCCGAATAAAAACAAATCTAGAACTTTGTTAGATTTGGTAAGACATATTGGTAACGAACCCGGAATTGTTTTCTGTAATTTAAAAGATTCAATAGAACAAGTAAGTACTTACTTAACGGAGAATAATATTAGTCATGCTTGTTTTTCTGGTGGAATGGAGCAAAAAGACAGAGAGCGTTCGTTGATAAAATTCAGAAACGGAACCTGTCAATTATTAATTGCTACAGATTTGGCATCAAGAGGAATTGATATTCCGGAAATGAAATTTATAATTCATTATGAATTACCGAAACATCAAGAAGATTTTATCCATAGAAACGGAAGAACAGCAAGAGTCAATGAAAAAGGAACTGCTTTTATTTTACAATGGGAAAAAGAATTTTTACCAGATTTTATAAAGAAAAATAAAGGAGTATCAATCGTTAAAAAAGCACCACACAAGCCTCAATACTGGGAAACACTATTTATTTCTGGTGGACGAAAAGATAAAATCTCAAAAGGAGACATTGCAGGATTGTTTTTTAAACAAGGCGGAATCAAAAAAGAGGAATTAGGTGTCATTGAATTAAAACCAGACTGTGCATTTGTTGCAATTCCGCTAGAAAAAGCAAATGATTTAGTTTCAAAACTGAACAATACGCGCCTGAAAAAGAAAAAGGTACGGGTAACTATTCTGTAATTTTCACTTATTTTAAAAATAAATCAAAAAAAACACATTAAGTGGTTGATTATCAAAAAAATGGTAGCACCTTTGCAATTCAATAATAATTTTTAATTACAATACAATGAGTAACGGAACAGTAAAATTTTTCAACGAATCTAAAGGATTTGGATTTATCACTGAAGAAGGAGTAGACAAAGACCACTTTGTACACATTTCAGGTTTAATTGACGAAATTCGTGAAGGCGATAGCGTTGAGTTTGACTTACAAGAAGGAAAAAAAGGATTAAATGCAGTTAACGTAAAAGTTATCTAAGCATATACTTTAAGTTATTAAAAAGTCCATCAAATATTTGATGGACTTTTTTTTATGCAATTATACCTTAATAAAAATCAGTTACCTATCGTATTAATGAGCAATCACCCAGACAATTCAGAAGTAATATCATGTATTGCTACCTTACAGAAGTTATTAAAAGATACGAATCAACTTTTTGAATTGCCAGAAGATCAAAGAGTGGCACTCTTTAAGGCTGCAGGTGAACTAACAAGACCAAATCGTGCTGAATTTGAGCGTAGAAGAAAAGATGCTAAGAAGGCTGTAAAACGCAAAATGATTGCCAAGGATACGCATGCAAGAAAATCAACTGGAATTCGTTCTGCACGTGAAGCTGCATTGTTTGTAGCTCCAAAGTTATTAGGCGCAGCTGATTTAAATGAAGACACCTTAGAATTAGAATCGCCAAGAAACTGTTATGTCTGTAAAACAGTGTACACAAAACTGCATCACTTTTACGATACAATGTGTACTGTATGTGGCGATTTAAATTATGCAAAACGTTTTCAAACTACAGATTTAAAAGATCAAGTTGCGGTAATTACAGGTTCAAGATTAAAAATTGGTTATCATATTACCTTAATGCTATTGCGTTCTGGAGCAACTGTTGTTGCAACTACTCGTTTTCCTGCAGATTCTGCCATTCGTTTTTCTAAAGAAGAAGATTATAAAGATTGGAGTGATCGTTTGCATATTCATGGACTCGATTTACGTCACATACCAAGTGTAGAAATTTTCTGTAATTATATAGAACAAAAATACAATCGTTTAGATATTTTAATCAATAACGCAGCACAAACTGTAAGAAGACCCTCAGGTTTTTATTTCCATTTAATGGAAAATGAAAAATTATCAGTAGATAAACTCCCGAAGTTAGCGCAAACCTTATTAAAAGATCATACAAGTTGTTTACAAGAACTATCAGACTTAAGTATAGATTCATCAAAAACAAGTAAAAATAATGTGCTTCCTGTAACTTGGCATGGTCCAGAACCAGGAATTGGATTACGTAATTCAGCAGAATTATCTCAAATTCCATATAGTTTTGATAATTCATTACAAACTGCAGAAGTTTTTCCAGAAGGCGAATTAGATGCCGATTTACAACAAGTTGATTTAAGAAAAACCAATAGCTGGCGTTTAAGATTAGGAGAAATTGAAACTACAGAAATGGTAGAAGTTCAGTTAGTAAATGCTGTAGCACCGTTTGTTTTGTGTAATCGTTTATCTAATTTAATGATGAAAGAAAAGACAGGTAAAAAACATATTATCAATGTTACGGCAATGGAAGGGAAGTTTCATCGATTTAAAAAGATAGACAGACATCCACATACAAATATGGCTAAAGCAGCTTTAAATATGTTAACACATACATCTGCCTCTACGTTTGCGAAATCAGGTATTTATATGAATGCTGTTGATACTGGTTGGGTAACAGATGAAGATCCCGCTGAATTATCAAAGAAAAAAGTAGCAACACACGATTTTCAACCACCGCTAGATATTGTTGATGGTGCAGCAAGAGTAATGGATCCATTAATTGACGGAATCAACACTGGTAAACATTGGTGTGGAAAATTCTTGAAAGATTATTTTCCAATTGATTGGTAATAAAATTTTTTGTAAAACTACAGCAAAGGCTTTAAAACTTCCCAAACATTATTTGCAACAATTTTTTGTCCTTCAATAGTTGGGTGAATTCCGTCAGATTGATTTAAAGTAGGAATTCCACCAACATCTTTCAATAAAAAAGGAATTAAAGCCAATTTATTTTTTGTTGCCAAATCAGGGAAAATAGTTTTGAATTCAGTAATATAATCGATTCCCATATTTGGAGGTAATTGCATTCCCGCCAACACAATTTTTGTGTTAGTATTCTTCTTTATAACCGCATCAATAATTGCTTGTAAGTTTTCTCTAGTTTGTTTTAAGGGAACGCCACGTAAACCGTCATTTGCACCCAATTCTAAAATAAATACATCAATATCTTGATTCAACACCCAGGCAATTCTACTTTTTCCGCCAGCAGAAGTTTCGCCACTAACACCTGAGTTTATAACTGTATACTCTAAAGAAAGTGAATCTATTTTAGCTTGAATAATTCCAGGAAAAGCAGCATCTACATCATCTAAACCATAACCAGCAGTTAAACTGTCACCAAAAAAAAGGATGGTTTTTGAATTTGTTTTTTTAGTGGTGTTTTCTTCTGATTTGATAAAATTTGTTTCTGTTTTTTTAGAGTTATCAGCTTTACAAGAAATCAAAATTAATAGCAATGAAAAATAACACAACTTTAAGAAAATCTTTCTCCTACTATCTTTTAGGTTTAAAATCAAATGATTATTTTTCGGCTTTAGCATTTTTGATAAAATTTTAAATGGATACAATGACAAATATATTAAAGATTGATGAACTAGAGAAGACTTATACAAGCGGTTCTAAGAAATTAACAGTTTTAAAAAATATTTCTTTCGAAGTTGAAAAAGGAAGTATTTTTTCTATTGTCGGTCCATCTGGAAGCGGAAAAACAACCTTGTTAGGTTTATGTGCTGGATTAGATTTTCCAAGTGCTGGAAATATTGAGTTATGTGGAAGCCGATTACAATATTTAGATGAAGATGAACGCGCCTTATTACGTAATAAAGAAGTTGGATTTATTTTTCAGAATTTTCAATTGTTACCAACCTTAACGGCTTTAGAAAATGTGATTGTTCCGTTAGAGTTACAAGGAGAAAAAAATGCTGATAAAGTAGGGAAGGAGTTACTTGAAAAAGTAGGATTGTCTGATAGAATGCATCATTATCCATCTCAATTATCTGGTGGAGAACAACAACGTGTGGCTTTGGCTAGAGCATTTTCTAACAAACCTTCTATTTTATTTGCTGATGAACCAACCGGTAATTTAGATGAAGAAACTGGAGAAAAAGTGATTCAATTACTTTTTCAATTGAATAAAGAAGCCGGAACAACTTTAGTTATTATTACTCATGATTTAGAATTAGCAAACAGAACGCAACAGATTTTAAGATTAAAAGGCGGAAAGATTGTATCTAACGAAAAAACACTCTCTGTGTAATGAGTAAATCAACTTCAAAAACTTCGATGCTGTGGCTATTTAAAATGGCTTGGCGAGACGGAAAAGCAAGTCTTTCTAGATTAATGCTTTTTATGGCATCTATTATATTAGGAATTGCCGCTGTAGTTTCCATACAATTATTTAGCGAAAACTTAAAAGACAACATTAAAAATCAGTCGAAAGCATTAATGGGCGCTGATTTTATTATTGATAGCAGAAAACTACCGAATGAAAAAGTATTGGCAATTATAGATTCTTTAAAGCCTTCAGCTTCTGAAGTTAATTTTGTTTCTATGGCTGCGTTTCCAAAAAACGATGGAACAAAGTTAGTGAAAGTTAGAGCTATTGAAGGAAATTTTCCTTTTTATGGAGATTTGGAAACCACACCAGGAAGTGCTGCTTCTAATTATCAAAATTTGGGCGGCGCAATAGTAGACGCAACCTTAATGTTACAATACGATTTAAAACCAGGAGATTCTATCAAATTAGGAAAATTGACATTTCCAATTATAGGCGCTTTAAATTCAATTCCTGGAAGTACAGCAATTTCTACATCCGTAGCACCAACAGTTTTAATTCCGTTTCGATTTATAGAAGAAACTGCACTATTGCAAGTTGGAAGTAGAAAAGAGTATCAATACTTTTTTGTTGCTCCAACTATGGATTTGGAAGCATTAGATAAAAAAATTGATCCTATTTTAGATGATGAAAATGCAGATTTAGATACACATACAAGCACAAGTGCTCGTTTAGGAAGAAGTTATGATAATGTGAGTCGATTTTTGAATCTAGCTGCTTTTATTGCGTTGTTGTTAGGTTGTGTTGGTATTGCAAGTTCAGTTCATATTTATATCAAAGAAAAGCTTAAAAGTGTTGCTGTTTTAAAATGTTTAGGTGCTTCTAGAAAACAATCTTTTTTAATTTATTTGATTCAGATTATTGGAATTGGATTGGTTGGTGGACTTTTAGGTTCTGCAATCGGAACGGGTTTACAATATGCTTTTCCGTATATTTTACAAGAGTTCTTACCTTTTAATGTTGAAATTTCAATTTCTGCACAACCAATAATTATAGGGATTTTACTCGGGGTATTAATGTCGGTTTTATTTGCATTGTTACCGTTATTAGGCACTTGGTATGTTTCTCCGTTAGAAGTTTTAAGAGGAACAGAAGAAAACTTAGTAAAACCAAGAAAAGCAAGATTGTTTACAATGGCAGCAATTTTACTTTTTATATTTTTATTTTCATTTTGGTTATTGAAAGATTCTAAAAACGGACTCTTTTTTACCATTGGGATTTTAATCACATTTGCTATAATGGCTGGAGTTTCATCACTCTTTATGAAAATGATTAAGAAGTTTTTTCCAACAAATTGGGGATTTACAAAACGTCAAAGTTTATTGAACTTATTTAGGCCTAACAATCAAACAATGGTGTTGATTTTAGCAATTGGTTTGGGAACTTTTTTGATAAGTACCTTATACTTTACAAAAGATATTTTATTGGCAAAAACATCTATTGAAAGTAGCACAACAGATGCCAATATTATTTTAATGGATGTGCAATCGAATGAAAAAGCAGCGATTGAAAACACCATTATTCAAAAAGAATTAAACGTCATTGATAACATTCCGATTGTAACCATGCGAATGCATCGCATTAAGGATCAATTGGTAAATGATCTCCGAAAAGATTCTACATCAACTATGAATCGTTGGATTTTAAATCATGAGTTTAGAACCACATACCGAAGTTCATTATTAGCATCCGAGGAAATTACGGAAGGAAAATGGGTTGAAAATACAGGAAAAGGAGAACCAGTTTTAATTTCAATAGCTGATAATATTGCTAGAGATACCAAATTAAAAGTGGGAGATGAAGTTGTTTTTAATATTCAAGGTGTTTTGATGAAAACAATAGTTGGAAGCGTTCGTAAAGTGAATTGGGGAAATATGCAATTGAATTTTTCGATTGTATTTCCAGCAGGAGTTTTAGAAAATGCACCACAATTTAATGTCTTAACAACCTATGTGCCAGATGAAGCAAGTTCAGCAGATTTACAAAGAGATTTGGTAAAAAGCTTTCCTTCTGTTTCAATTTTAGATTTACGTCAGATTTACACCATTGTTGAAGATATTTTATTAAAAATTTCTTGGATTATTAATTTCATGGCTTTCTTTAGTATTCTAACAGGAATCATCGTTTTAATTGGTTCAGTTCGTAATAGTAAATATCAACGAATAAAAGAAAGTGTATTATTAAGAACGTTAGGAGCAAAGAGCAAGCAGATTTTACAAATTACTGCATTAGAATATGTGTATTTAGGAATGCTGGGTAGTTTAGTCGGAATTTTATTATCGCTTGTAAGTAGTCAATTATTAGCAACGTTGTTATTTAAAGAACCATTTGTACCGTCTTTAATTCCGTTTGTAGTATTTCTACCAGGAATTACTTTATTGGTGTTAATAATTGGTTTAACAAATATTAGAAGCGTTTTAAAAAGTCCGCCGTTAGAAGTATTGAGGAAAGAAGTTTAGAGTAAGCAAAGGTGAATAAAATTACATAATTACTTTTTTAGAATATTCCATAAAACTAGTTTCAAAACGCTTTAAAGTTGGAGATATTTTTTCAGAGTAAATTACAAACTGGCTTTTTTGAATGCTTGGTACAATTGACATCAGCGCAGCATAAGATGTTTTTTCAGCTAAAAAATCTGCATCATCTATACTAAATATCTTTAATTGAGTAGTATTTAAACCTTCTAGTAAAAGTAATTTATGTAAGGTTTTAGGTGTGCAAATTAGAATGTCTACACCTTCAAATATTTCTGATTTTAAGACATCAATATGTTCTCTTTCATTCCCTGAATAAACACGTAAAGAATTGTACTTCGTTAAACTTGAAAACACCTCTTCTAATTCTAATACTCTTTCTGTGTTTTCCACTAAAACAATAGCTCTTGGAGCATTACCAACTGCCTCACATTTTAATTTTTGTAACGTTGTTAAGACAAGTGTTGTTGTTTTTCCACTTCCTTTTGGTGCAGTACAAAAAATATTGGCACCACTTTTTATAACAGGAATACTTGCACTCTGAAAAGGAGTAGGGGTTACTATTTCTAGAGAAGTTAACATCTCTTTTATATTGGAATGTAATTTTTTAAAAGGCATAATAATTAACGAGATAACTGTTTAGCAAATAAAGGACAAAAGTAATGCATATTAAGGAAATGAAAGAAATGTTATGTGATAATTTACATACAGCACTTTCAGTTTCTGATCAGTTTTTGCCTCATATGAATTTTAAAAAGGTACTGATAGATTATATGAAGAATAATTAATCAAGGAAAAAATCAATTCATCCTTAATATTTTACAATTCGGTAATTAACAATTTATTTTTATAGAGATATAAAGGACATTTGCAGCATAATTAAAAATCAAATTATAAATATTAAAATTATGAAAGTATTAAAAATGAATTCCTTTAAAAAATTAGCAAGCCTATCGTTAGGTGTTCTTTTACTATTAAGTTCTTGTGCAGAATCAAGCAAAAAATAAAATACAGACATAAATGTTGCTACACCAAAGACGACCATTCAAACTGCCGTATTGACAAACAATCTTGAGGTTATTAAACAGCATATTGCAGCTGGAACTGATTTAAACGTAAAAGATCAAATGACAGGCTCAACTCCTTATAGCAATAGCAATGAAGCATTACGGTCCAGTTTATAATGTTGCCTTTACTTCAAACGGCGCTACTATTTTGACAAACTCAGATTCTGGCATTAGATTATGGAATGTTGTTACATTAGATAATTTTTTAAAGAGTGACCATTTAGCCCCTTTAGAAAAATTATTATTGACGGACCAGCAGAAAAAGAAGTATTTAAAGCAATAGAAGTTTATATCTGATCATGGCTATACAGAAATTATTGTGTTAATGTCTATAAATGTCCTGTGTGGGATATGAAAACAAATGCTTCTGGGATATTTTACATACTATAATTATAACTTATTCTGTTAGACTATAAGAAGCTTTTAATGTATGAATCATCCACTGGATAATCCCTAATTAAAAGTGTACTATAATTTACATTATGTTAAATAGTTAATTTGTTAAACAAAGCAAACTACTCTAGAGTAAATTATAATATGAGAAAAGAGAAACGAACATAGACACACATTCTATTTTTATTTTGTCATAATAAAAATCTTAAGAGTACATTTGCTGCATGTCAACAAAAAAAACTTCTAGATTAGAATTTATTGCATTAATGGCGTCTTTGATGTCGATTGTTGCTTTATCAATTGATGCTTTATTACCCGCTTTAGAACAAATTGGATTTACAATCGGAATTCAAGATTCAAGAGACAATCAGTTATTGATAACCATGATTTTTCTAGGATTGGGTTTCGGACAGTTAATTTTTGGTCCTATTTCTGATAGTTTAGGAAGGAAACCTGTAATTTACATGGGATTTTCTTTGTTCGTTCTTGCGAGTTTTATTTGTGTAACTGCAACTAGTATAGAAACGATGGTAATTGGTAGAATCTTACAGGGAATTGGGCTTTCTGCTCCTAGAACTATTAGTATCGCTATGGTTAGAGATAGCTTTAGCGGCGATTATATGGCGAAAATTATGTCGTTTATTGTAGTTGTTTTTATTTTAGTCCCAGTAGTTGCACCAGCAATCGGTAAAATAATTTTAGATGCTTACGGATGGAAAGCGATCTTTAACAGTCAACTATTAATAGGGTTTTTAATTATGATTTGGTTATGGAGACGACAGCCAGAAACATTACCTATTGAAAAACGTAAGAAGTTTAAACTTAGTTTATTTATTGAAGGAGCTATAGAGTTTATCAAATTCAAGCAAGCAGTTATATTCACTTTAATCTCTGGATTTGTAACCGGATCTTTTATGGTCTATTTAAGTGCTTCTCAGCATATTTTTCAAGAACAGTACGGTTTAACAGAAGAATTCCCTTACATTTTTGCTGGATTGGCTATTTCAGTTGGTTTCGCAACTTTTTTAAATGGAACCTTTGTAATGCGTTTCGGGATGCTTAAACTAGTTTCTGTTTTTGCCGTGTTTTTTACACTTATTCCACTACTCTACGCAATACTATATTTTAATAGTGATGCAAATCCAAGTTTAGCCATTCTTTTAACTTTCTGTGGATTAGAATTCTTTGCTTTAGGGTTTTTATTTGGGAATTTAAGAGCATTGGCAATGCAACCTGTTGGTCATATTGCTGGTGTTGGTGCTGCAATTAACGGATTTGTTTCTACAATAATGGCTGTTCCGATTGCTACTTTTATTGGAAGTTATGTCACCAAAACAGCGTTACCATTATTTATAGGTTTCTTCGTTTGTGGATTGTGCTGTTTGTTGTTGTTAATGTTACTTTCAAAAAGTAAAAAAGCGAATGCTTAATAATTTAAGAGCGTTTTTAATTCAGTTTCAAATTGGTTCTTCGCTAAGTATTGATGTTCTAAACTTGGTTCAAACGGAATCGGAGTTTCTAAACTTCCAACACGTTTTACTGGCGCATCTAAATCATGAAAACAATTCTCAGTAATTAGTGCAGAAATATCACTTGCAATTCCACCAAACAAAGAATCCTCTTGCAAAATAATTGCACGTCCTGTTTTTTTGACAGATGCATAAATTACTTCAACATCTAAAGGTTGTAGCGTTCTTAAATCTATTAAATCTGCTGAAACATCAGTGTTATTCTCTAAAGTTTCTATAGCCCAATGAACTCCAGCTCCATAACTAATAATTGTAACATCTTTTCCTTCTTTTATAAGAGCTGCTTTACCAATTGGAAGCGTGTAATAATCTTCTGGTACTTCTTGATAAACAGAACGATACAATGCTTTATGTTCAAAAAATAATACTGGATTTGGGTCATTAATTGCCGAAGCCAATAAACCTTTTGCATCCGCAGGAAAAGCAGGATATATTACTTTTAACCCTGGAGTTTTTGTAAACCAAGCTTCGTTGGTCTGGCTATGAAATGGTCCAGCTCCAACGCCTGCTCCACAAGGCATTCTTACAACTATATCTGCTGGTTGATTCCAACGATAATGAGATTTTGCTAATAAGTTTACTATTGGATTAAAACCAGATGAGACAAAATCTGCAAATTGCATTTCCATCACGGCTTTCATTCCGTTTACAGATAAACCATAAGCAGCAGAAACAATTGCCGATTCACAAATTGGTGTATTTCGAACTCTGTCTTTTCCAAATTGAGCTACAAATCCGTCAGTAATTTTAAATACACCACCGTATTCCGCAACATCTTGTCCCATGATTACCAAATCATCATACTTTTCCATAGATTGTTTCAATCCATCAGAAATAGCATCAATTAGGCGAATTTTATTTGTTTTAGAACTTGGTGTAATAATTTCTTCTTCAAACGATTTATAAACATCGTTTAATTCGGTTTCTAAATCAACAGTAATTTTTGGCTCGTCAAAAGCAAGCTTTAAATGTTCATTAATTTCATGTACAATTGCTTCTTTAAACTGAACTTCATCTTTTTCAGATAATATATTTTGTTCTCTTAAATACGCTTGAAAATTCTCTAACGGGTCTTTTGAAGCCCAAGAATCCATTAAATCTTGCGGAACATATTTAGTACCACTAGCTTCTTCATGACCACGCATTCTAAAGGTTTTAAATTCTAATAAAATTGGTCTAGGGTTTTGACGAACACTTTCTGCTAATTCAGAAACTCTGGTATACACTTCTACAATATTATTTCCATCAATAATGTGACTTTCCATTCCATAGCCAATTCCTTTATCTGCAATATTTTCACAATTAAATTGCTCTGAAGTTGGTGTTGATAAGCCATAACCATTATTCTCAACACAAAATAATACGGGTAAACTCCAAACCGAAGCCACATTCAATGCTTCATGAAAATCTCCTTCACTAGTTCCGCCTTCTCCAGTAAAAACAGCACAAACTTTTTGCTCGTTTCTAATCTTATTTGCTAATGCAATTCCGTCTGCAATTCCTAATTGCGGACCTAAATGCGAAATCATTCCAACAATATTGTATTCTTGTGTTCCGAAATGAAAACTGCGATCGCGTCCTTTAGTAAATCCATTTGCTTTTCCTTGCCATTGCGAAAATAAACGGTATAATGGAATTTTTCTCGTTGTAAAAACACCTAAATTTCTATGCATTGGTAAGATGTATTCATCCTTTAATAAAGCAGATGTAACACCTACAGAGATAGCTTCTTGACCAATTCCAGAAAACCATTTTGAAATTTTACCTTGGCGTAATAAGATAAGCATCTTCTCCTCTATCAACCTTGGTTTTAACATTGAAGTATACAATTCTAAAAGTTTTGATTTCTCAAGTTTAGTCTTTGTATATTGTATTTTTGCAATCATTTAATTGTTTGATTAATTGAACTAGCTAATTTAAAAATAAAAACGAATTACAGTACAATTCTTTCTAAGTAATATCGATTATAATTTATTTAATATTTCTGCTGCTCTTAATAAGGTTTCTTCTTTTTTTGCAAAACAAAAACGCAATACCTTTTCATCTAATTTATTGGTATTAAAAACAGACAAAGGAATCGATGCAACACCAAATTCAGTTGTTAATCTTTTAGCAAAATCAACATCCTTTTCATTAGAAATCGCACTGTAATTTAATACTTGAAAATAGGTTGCTTTAGAAGGTGTAAATGAGAACCTTGAATCTTTGATAGCTTCTAAAAAAAGATCTCTTTTTTGTTCATAAAACGAACTCAATTGTTTGTAATTGCTGGCTTCACTAATATAAGTTGCTAAAGCAATTTGAATTGGGTGGTTAACACAATACACATTAAATTGATGCACTTTTACAAACTCTTTCATTAACTCTTTTGGACCACAACAGTACCCCATTTTCCAACCAGTATTATGAAATGTCTTTCCGAAAGAGGCGGTAATAAATGTTCGCTCTTTTAATTGCGGAAATAAACAGGCACTTTGATGTGCCAATCCATCATATATCATGTGTTCATAGACTTCATCACTTAAAACAATAATGTTTGTTTTGTTAGTGATGCGTTCTAATTCTTCCATATCTTCTTTAGAAAAAACAGTGCCACTTGGGTTTTGTGGCGTATTGATAACAATCATTTTTGTTTTTTCAGAAATAGTATTTTTAACGGCATCCCAATCTACTTTATAATCTGGGTAGTTTAATTGCATCGGAATCACTTTTCCACCATTTAAATTAATTGCAGGTTCGTAACAATCATACGCAGGATTAAATAAAATCACTTCATCTGAAGGTCTTATAAATGCAGAAATAATTGTGAAAATTGCTTGTGTTGCACCAGCTGTAACTACAATTTCTTTTTCGGGATGATAACTAGTTTTGTATAAATCATCAAACTTTTTAGCAATCGCTTCTCTCAACTCTAAAACACCTAACATTGGTGCATATTGATTGTATCCTGAATTCATTGCTTTTGAAACTAAATCAATTAACTTTTGATCACTTTTAAAGTTTGGAAAACCTTGTGATAAATTGATTGCATTGTGTTTTTTAGACAAGTTACCCATTATTGTAAAAATGGTAGTTTCTAAATTTGGCAATTTGGATTTATGCATTATAAATGGTCTTTAATAAGTCTAAAATAAAAAATCCTTATCAATTTTGATAAGGATTCAAATTTTTTATTAAAAATGAAGTTTATAATTCTTTAAAAATTGCATGCATCATTCTTTTTTTATCATTGATGCTTTCTTCTAAAGAAATCATAGTTTCGGTTCTATTAACGCCATCAATATCATCAATCATATAAATAATGTCTTTGGCATTGCTTGTATCTCTAGCTCTAACTTTACAAAAAATATTGTATTTTCCAGCAGTAACATAGGCTACAGTCACATTCGGAATTACCCTTAGTTCTCTAATGACACTTTGAGTCATCGATGTTTTTTCAAGAAAAATACCAACATGAGCAATAAATGAATAGCCCATTTTTTCGTAGTTTAACGTTAATGTAGAGCCCTGAATAATTCCTTCATCTTCCATTTTCTTAACACGAACATGGATGGTTCCGGCAGAGACGAGTAATTTTTTTGCAATCTCTGTAAACGGTGTTCTAGCGTTTTCTATTAAAACATCTAGTATTTGATGATCGATTTCATCAAGGATAAACTTTTTCATTTTTTTTTGAATTATTCAATTAAAAAGGCAAAAATATAAATTATATTTAAAAGAAAAAGAAAAATATTGAAAAATATTTATAAAAATCACTATTTTATTGAATGACTCAGAAAAAGAGATAAATCACCTTCTTTTTCTAATTTGAGCTCAGTAATAAACTGATTATTGATTACTTTATCTATATATAAATAACCCTTTTCTTCGGATGTAGTAAGAGATTTCTCAATTAGATCAAAAAAGTTCTTTTGATTGTTAGGTATTTCAAAATAAGGCAAGTATTCATCATAACTACTAGCTGTTGCAATATGAAACAAACCTTGAACTAGTGCCAAGAAATTAAATTTTCTGACTACTTCTCTGTCATAATCATCCTTATAATGACCAGCTTCAATAAGTATCGTATTGAATCCTAATTTCTGAAAATTATCTCCAGTTGCTGTAGGATAAAATTCATCTGTATATCTTCCAATATGATTCGGAATTATTTCTTGAAGTAATCTATGCATCGAAACAATTACATTCATTGTTAATTTTCTACCCGCTGTGAGCTTTCTAGTTTCTTCTTCAGAGGGTGCTAAAAATGATATTGTTGCAGGATTTGTTGTTCCAGCTACTCCGAAAATAGTTCTTTGATCATGTAAATTAAATGAATAATCTGGTTTAAATGATTCTAAAACACTCCTTAATAACTTACTTTCTATTGCTTTTGTATCAACAGCATCTCTGTTTAAATCGATTTGATGCGCGTTAACGCGTGTGTAATTTAAAGATCCATCTGGATTTAACATTGGTATACATAAAACTGTACATTCCATCAAAATAGTTGCAAATATTGAATCTTCGGAAGATGAAATACAGTTTAAAAAATCAAATAAGGCTTTGGTTCCTGTACTTTCATTTCCGTGCATCTGTGTCCAAATAAGGATTTTTTTAGCACCAGAGCCAAACTTAACTGAATGAATAGGAACATTATTTTCAGAATGTCCAATAATTGATGAAGTCAGTTTTACAGTTAGTTTTGCAAATAAAGGAGAAATATGTGCATAATGAATCCATTTTCCAAAAAGAGCAGTTTCTTTTTTAGAATTATAAATTGTTTCTAATAAATCTGGGTTTAATATTTTCATTAGGATAATTATTAAACAAAAATACAAATTCAGTTTGAGCTAATTCAGAATTTTATCACAAATGTAAACAAGTGACGTGTTACATTTGTAATACGAAATTTTACATTATTAAAATACAATTGTAATCAGTATCGTCATCAAATTAAACTTGTAAACGCTACAATCAGTGTGTAATTTGCATAATATAAATAAATTCTATTTTAAATAGCTAAATAACTAAAATACAATTATTTAAGTTAATTCATATAAAGCTATGGTTGGCTTTATTTATTTGTTTTTGTAAATATTTTATCAAAACACATCATTATTAAAATAGAATGTTTTACATTTGTAACACGATAATAGTTTTACAATGGTAAACATAAGTGATTTTACAGCAAGGCTAAAAAAAGTGATGGAGCACCATCATTTAACGGCATCTTTATTCGCAGATAAAATCGATGTTCAACGTTCTAGTATTTCTCATATCATTTCTGGAAGAAATAAACCAAGCTTAGATTTTATTTTAAAAGTGACCAATACTTTTAAAGATGTAGATATTTATTGGTTGTTAAATGGTAAAGGAAGTTTTCCTAAACAAGTAGAAGAAAATAAAATTGACCACACTCCTACTCTTCCTTTTAAGGAGAAACAAATTGACACAAATCAGGTTGGAAAGAAAATACAACGAATTTTAGTTTTTTATTCAGATGCAACTTTTGATGAATACCAAAAATAAAGCCTTTAGAAAATCCAAAGGCTAAAATTTTACATTCTATAGGCTTCTCAATTAATTTACCAACTGTGTCAAGCCAGTTCTAATAATTTGAATATGTTTATTTCTGTTTGAAACTCCACTGTTTTTTTGAAAATTTACCATTTGCTGTAATAAGTTTACAGCAGTTTTATCAAAATTAAATTGCTTAAACTGAATTCCCTTATCAATTAAGTCATCCACTAAATTCTGAATTGCTTTTGCGTTATTACTTTTCGCAATTTTCTCAAAAGCTCTTTTATACAATTCTTGAATTTGATTATTACCATTTGAAAACATTCCTGACAATACATTTTGAGCAATAAACTCCAATTCAGAATCATCATTTTCCTCAATAAAAATACGTGTTAGTGGTGTTGCTATGATTTTTCTTACATCATTAGGTAAGTTTTTTGAAATCCTTATAGCTTGTGCTTTATCAATATAATAAACCGCTACTAAGGTTTTCCCTAAGACACTGTATGATTTACTTTTTAATGCTTCTTGAAATATTGGCATGTTCTCGGGGTTTGTCAACTTCCCAAGTGTTTCTATTGCAGCTGCTCTTACTAATGTTTTTTTATCGTTTAATGCAATCCTCTTAATTTTATCAATTACTTTTCTTTTTGATGATTTATCAAACAAATCAATACTTTCAATAGCTAAAATTCTGATTCTATAAAACGAATCATCTAAGGAATTAGAAACAGCTTCAAAAACATCCTTATCGCTTTGCAATGTTTTTAAGGCCGAAATTGCTTCCCTTTTAAGTGCGTAATCGGTTGAATACTTTAATTGACTGATATATTGTTTTGTAGTTTTTGGCTCCGTAAAATCCGCTAATAAAACTCCGTCTGCATTGATAAGAATATTTTCTGGAATTTTAGAATATAAAAAAGTAAACGAGGCATCTCTACTTTTTACAAAAACATTTTTACGGGCTACTTTTCCATTTTCTATAATATCAATTGCTAATGGAAATTGAAACTCACCTTCAGTTTGGTAAATATTGACGGTCACTTTTTTATCAATTATGTTGTAATCATAAGAAACCTGAACTTTTGGATGGCCATTAGAATAAAACCATTGATTAAAAAACCAATTTAAATCTTTTCCTGTTATTTTTTCGAATGCTAAACGTAACTGATGTACTTCTGCACTTTTATACTTATTCTCTGTTAGATATAAATTTAAACTCGTAAAAAACGCTTCGTCACCAACATAGTTTTTTAGCATGTGTAAAATTGCGCCTCCTTTATTGTAACTAACTGCATCAAACATATCTTCTTTATCAGCATACGTAAATCGGACTAAATGCTTGTCAAAGTTTTGCCCGTTTTTATATGCTTCTACACTTTCAAGTAAATGTGCATTTGCATCATCTTTTCCGTATTTGTGTTCTCTCCATAAATACTCACTATAATTAGCGAAAGATTCATTTAAAGTTAAATTACTCCAACTTTCTGCTGTAACTAAATTACCAAACCAATGGTGAAACAACTCGTGTGCGATTGTATTTTCTTGAATGTTTTCATCAATCAATTGACCTGGCATTTGATTTGCGCTTTCTCCATGAATAACAGCTGTTGTGTTTTCCATAGCCCCACTTACGTAATCTCTTCCAACAAATTGACTGTATTTATTCCAAGGATATTCTATTCCTGTGATTTTAGAGAAAAACGCCATCATTTCTGGTGTCAATCCAAATATATCTTTTGCAAAAGGAGCATATTTTTTTTCTACATAATATTCTACAGGAATGTCTTTATACGCATCTTTTACAACTTCAAATTCACCAATACCTAAAAAGAATAAATATGGCGCATGTTTTTGTTTAAAACCCCAATAATCTGTTCTTGTTCCGTTTGCATTATTGATTTGCTTTTCTAATTTTCCGTTAGACAATGTTTTAAATCTATTTGGAACTGTAATAGAAAGTTCTTGTGATGTTTTTTGATTTGGACTATCAATTGTTGGAAACCAACAACTACTTGCTTCGGTTTCTCCTTGTGTCCAAACTTGTGTTGGTTTACTCTTATCTAATCCATCTGCATTTACAAAGTACAATCCTTTTGCTTGTTTTATAGCCGAACTTCCTTTTTGCATTACTTTCTCTGGCCTTGCTGTGTATTTTATATACAATGTAAAAGATTCATCTTTTGTATAAACTCTTGGTAATTCTACAATTAATTTTTCTCCGTCGTAATTATAACCAGTAGCTTTATTATTTAATTGAATACTATGAATTAGCATCGCTTTTGCATCTAAAGTAACTTTATTTGTTGCGTAGAAATAAGGCTTTAATGTAATCCAAGCTTCACCATTTAATTCCTTTTTTTCAAAATTTAAAGAGACATTAAGTTTTGTGTGCTCTAATGCATGTAATTTATCTTTTTCTTTTCTATAAGTTGATTGCGCAAATAATTCTGAACAAACAAGAGAGACAAAAAACAGGCAAATAATAAAAGTAAATTTTTGAAACTTCATAAATAACGATTGATATTAAGAATGTCAAAAATACGGAAATTAAGGTGTTTCTTTGTTAATGGCTAGTTAAAAAGAAAAAGCCCAAAATCTAAAATAGATTTTGGGCTTTTTTTTATTGATAATAATGAATTACTTCATTAAAAATTTAAATTGATCTAAATTAACTCCGCTTGCATCAAGCTTTAAATCTCCCATCATTTGCACAATTTTAGCAGGATTCATTCCATCTCCTAAAATTCTTGCAACTCCAACTCCTTGTTTTGATCCATAACCAAACATGATAACTTCGTCAATTGCATCTTCTTTACCAGAGTAATACATACTAACTTTCATTCCTTTTTGATTGAAACGCATAATACTTTTATAGGTCTTTCCGCTTAATATTTTTTCTAATTGAACTTTTTCAGCTTCAACTTCAGTTGCATTATCTTTAAATGGCATTGCTACAACATTTATTTTTTTAATACTACTTAGTGTTTCTTTTGATTCCGCAGAAATTGCATCTGTTTTTATTTGAAAAATACTTGCTGGTACATCAAAAGTGATAAATCCAGATTTTTCTTGACTTTTAACTAAGTAACTTTGTAAAGATTCATCATTACATGAAGTAAACGAAAATGCTACTATAAAAGCGATTAATATGGTTGTTATTTTTTTCATTGATTTTGTTTTAAGTGAATTATTTTTCTAGCAATTTTTTAAAATCCTAACTATTATTAAGATTTCTTTCCGTCGTTAGCAAATTGATTTGCAATCTTAGATAGTTTATTGATATAAATCTTTCCTGTTAAAGAAACAATTACAGATTCTGCCATTCCTTCACTAACTCTACTAATTCCATTCACAAACATTAATACTTCGTTGACAAAATCTTTATTAGCTCCTGTTTTTACATAAATTCTAACTCTAGCATCTTTATCTTTCATTCTCATTAACTCCGTTAAATTCGATTTTTTGATTGCTGAATTCACCATTGACTCCATTGTTTTTGACACTTTGGTATCATTTGTTTTAAAAACTTTTAGTTCTTTTAAATCTTGAATTAATTTAAATGCTTCAACTGCTTCATTATCTCCTCCAAGATCTCCACCGAACTTCTGCAATAATTGAAATGCATCTTTATTAACAATAAATGAAGATACTACATCCATGTTTTCTAATTTATCGAACATTGACTGTCCAAAACTCATTGCTGGTACTATTACTAGGGCTATTAATACTAATATTTTTTTCATGATTTCTATTGTTTACTTGGTTTATTTTTTATTTTATTATTACTTGGTTTTAAACATTTTTTTTACAGCATCTTCATATGTATACAAACTTGCTACCGCTTCGTTTCCTTTGTTAAGGTTTGAAGACAATAATTTTAATGTACTCATAACTTCTGCGTACTGTGCTTTTGTTCTTTGCTCTTGCACATAATTATTACCTACATACACACTGAACAATAATGCTATTGAAGCAGCTACTGACATCCATTTCCAATTCTTCTTTTTTGTGTTTAATTGGATTGGTTTTACAGATTTTTCTGCTTTACTGATTGCAAAATAACTAAACATAGATTCAAATTCTTGTAAGTGTGAAGCTACATCACCTGATAAAAAATAGTTTTTTAACGTTGCTTCTTCTTGCAAAGTAGTCTCTGCGTTTTGATATTTTTCTAATAATTGTTCAATCTTAGATAATTCCATAATTGTGTTGTTTTACTAATTCTTCTCTAATTGTTTTTCTAGCTCTTGATAATGCTACCCTAACTGCTGTTGGTTTTAAGTCTAACATTTTTCCGATCTCTTCAAAATCGTACTCTTCAACGTCTCTTAATTGAATAACCAACTTTTGTTTTTCTGGCAACTTCTCAATTAGCTTATGTACTTGGCTAACACTATCTTGATACTCCATTTGTTTATCTAAAGAAGTATCTTTTTCTTTATAATTACTATGAACCAAAGTTAAGTTGGATGCTTGCTTAGATTTTAATCTATCAAAACAATAATTTTTAGTCATTGTCATCGCAAATGCCTCAACATTTTTATATACAGCTATTTTTTCTTTATTTTTCCACAATTTAAAATACAATTCTTGCGTTGCGTCTTCTGCTTCTTCAGAAGAAACTAAAAGTCTCTTCGCTAAACGGAACATCTTGTCTTTAAAGGGTAAAACAGAATTTAAAAAGTCTGATTGATTCATTAGTTTGTTATAATTGTCTGTAAAAATGTTATTTATATTTGTTTCTACACCTTTATGACGACGTACAATTAATTTTGTTACATCTATTTTTTAAATGTACTATAATTATCTAAATTGCGTTACATAAATAATAGTTTTATAAAAATACTATATTAATGAAAAGCCCCTTTAAAATACTTCTTTTTTTATGCATTTCTATTATACTATATAATTGCACAAAAGAAGATGAAATTCCTACAGATGTAGAAATCAACGATTTTGTTTGGAAAGCAATGAATGCTTATTACTTATATCAAGATCAAATTCCAGATTTAGCAGATAGAAGATTTATAAATCAACCAGAATTAAATAGTTATTTAAGAGGGTTTGCTACACCTAATAGTTTATTCTTAAATCTTTTACACGATAGACCAAACACTGACAACAAATCTGCTTTGCTAGATGATTTTAATTTAATGCAACAACCTGCTTTAAGAGTTTCAACAACACACGGTGTTGAATATGGAATTATCGCAGAACCTGGAAGTGCTGAAAATGTATTAGGTTATGTTCAATATATTTTACCAAATTCTAACGCTTCCAGTCAACCAATTGCAAGAGGAGATTTTTTTTATGCTGTTGATGATGTTCAACTAACTAGAGGTAACTTTAATTCATTATTAAACGGAGCCACTAATTCGTATGCATTATATATGGCTTCTTTTGATGGAACAAATGTTACTGCAGATTCAATTACCGTAAATACTGTAAAAATTCCTAGAACTATTCCTTTGACAAAAACGGAGCATTCACATACTCCTGTTTTTATGGCAAAAAATATTGTAAACGGAACGAACAACATTGGCTATTTAATGTATAATAACGATTTCTCTACCAATTACATCAACGATTTAAACACTTCTTTTTTACAATTTAAAAATCAAGGAGTTAATCAATTGATTTTAGATTTACGTTATAACGTTGGTGGCGGAAGTTTTATAAAAAACATGAGTCAAATTGCAACTATGATTACTGGTCAATTTACCAATGAAACTTTTGCTAAAAAGCGTTGGAACAGCAAAGCACAACCTTGGTTTGAAGTTAATCAACCAGATTCATTAATAACAAAATTCACCAATAGAATTTACAATTCAGATCCAGTAAACAGTTTAGGATTAACCGATTTATATATTATTTTAAACGGAAGCTCTTCAGCTGCAGAATTATTAATAAACAGCTTAGAAAGCCATATAAATGTACATGTTATTAATAGCGGTAATACAAACGGAAACAATTCTGTCTCTATGACTTTGTATAATTCTATTGATTACGATTCTATTGGAAATAGTGCAAACCATACAGTTGCAATTCAACCAATTGTTGCAGAATTATTAAATAGTAATGACATCACATACGAAAACGGTTTTACCCCACTATTATTAACATGTAGTCAAGAAACTATTTTAAATTTAGGCGTTTTAGGAGAAACTTCAGATCCTTTATTAAATGAAGTTTTAAATATTGTTAATGGCATGCCGCCATCTCCACCAGCAATTTGTAATCCAAATAACTTTACTTTTCTTTATAATTCTGTAAGCAATCAACGAATTGTTGATACAGGAATTTTCATAAAACAAAATTTACCTAATACAAATTAAGGTTTCGTTCTAACCAACACATGAATTTTTCTTGCTTTAGATTTAAAGTCTTTAGAAAATTCAGTAGGATGTTTAGCATAAGGAGGAAATTGTTCAATCCAAATAGTGTTTTTATCTATTACTCTTAATAAACCAGGCATTTTCATTTTATTACTACCACTTTGTAAAGTAAAATCAATCCAAAAAGGAGATTTTGAAAAATCAATTATAAAAGAAACGGGCATTCCATAGCCCATTTGAGAAAAAGAAGCTTTTGTATTACTAGAAAAATTATATTCAACCTGTAAATATTTATCAATCCATTTTCCTTTTAAATTGATTTCGCTAGACTGACTAAAAGCACTATAGCTCAATAAACATATTGCAAATAGAAATAATTGAGCATTTTTTATTATTCTTTTCATAATTAATTATAAATCATTTTCTAGCAAATCAGGTCTAAATTCAGTCATTAAATTTTCATTTTTTGATTTGGCATGTTCAAAACCAGATTGCCACCATTTTCGCATTAATTTTTTGTCAAAAATAAGAGAATTTGTTGTTAAAACAGTAGGTGTGTAATATAAATTTAATTTTACATCATGTTGCTTTGCAGATAACTTTCCGATTGTAATATTATGTCTTTCTACATGTTCTAACATAAAATCAAACGCATCAAACAACAATGAAAATGGGTTTTTAGATTTCATTCTGTTAATTTGGGTTACTTCTGTTTCCAAAATAATCGCATCAACTTCTTTTGCTCCACGCAGGATAGCTTCTCTTATTGGAACCAAACATCCAAAACCACCGTCTGCATATTGACAACCATTTTTCTCTAACAAACTCATAAACGGAATGTAATTACAAGAAGCCCAAATCCAATCACAAAAGTCATTATAAGTACATTCCCGTAGCGTTTTGTATTCAACTCTATTGGCTGATAAATTAGAAACAGTTACCACAACTTCTGTATCATTTTTAATAATATTAAAAAACATTTCTTCAGTAATGTTCCTTTTAATCAACTTTCTAAGATTTTTACTTTCTCCAAAGGTTTTTCTACCGTTGATAAAATTCCAAAGTGTATTAAAGTGATTTATAGTGATTACTTTTTCTCCGTGTTTTCGCTTTATTACAAAAGGATTATTACTAAATATTGTGTGTTGGTTTACATTCGTGTAAAGTTCTTTCAATGCATCAATTTTACCTAGCGCTAAATGAGAAACCATTAAACTTCCTGTTGAAGTACCGAGAAAGATATCATAATTACGTTTTTTCTCTTTCATTAAATATTGTGCAACTCCACCAGCAAAAGCACCCTTGCTTCCACCGCCTGAAATAACCAATGCTCTTTTATTAAAACTCATTAAAACACAAAATAAATAGTTGACAAAAATTCGACGTCAATTTACAATTAAACAAAGCAATATTGTAAATTAGTCGCTCAAAAATATAAAAAATGAAAAAAATAACCCTTTTAGTTTGTTTAGCTATCATCAGTTTTTCTTGTAAACAAGAATATATAGTTCGAAGTTTTGAGTCTGTAAACATTCAAAAGTTTGATATGGACAGTACAAGTATTAGAGCAATTGTTGCAGTAAATGCTGATGAATTGTTATTCGCTGGTTCTCGAGGAGATATTGGTTTAACTGAAGATGGTGGAAAAACTTGGAATTTTGAATTCGTAAAATATCAAGATTCAATTGCGCCACATTTTAGAAGTTTAGCGACCACTTCTTCGAGTGTATTTGCTTTGTCTATAGCAAATCCAGCATTATTATATAAAATTACTTTTGGAGATCATAAAGTTGTTTATAAAGAAGAACACGAAAAAGTATTTTACGATGCGATGACTTTTTTAGACGATAAAACAGGAATTGCAATTGGTGATCCAATTGGCGGTTGTACCTCTATAATAATGACATACGATAGCGGAGAATCTTGGAATAAAATTGATTGTGCAAATTTACCAGAAGTTAAAGAAGGAGAAGCTTCTTTTGCAGCGAGTAATACTAATATTGCTTTTCACAAAAATACAATTTGGGTAGTAACTGGCGGAACAAGAGCTAGAGTTTTAAAGTCTACTGATAAAGGAAAAACTTGGGAAATTTTTGATACTCCAATGATACAAGGAAATGGCCCACAAGGAATTTATTCTGTTGATTTTTACGATGAAAATACTGGGATAATTATGGGTGGAGATTTTTCTAAAGAAAACGAGAACAAAGCAAACAAAGCTATAACAACTGATGGTGGAAAAACATGGATATTAGTTGCAAACGGACAAGCTCCAAACTATAAAAGTGCTGTAAAATACATTCCTGGAACAAAAGGAAAAGAAGTAATTGCAGTTGGTAAAACAGGCGTTTCTTTCTCTAACGATGGCGGAAAAACATGGAAAGATATTAGTAAAGATGGTTATTATGCAATCGATTTCGTAGATAAAAACACTGCTTGGCTTTCTGGTCATCAAAAAATTGGAAAATTGATTTTAAAATAAATTCTTCATTTAAAAAATGAATAAAGAAAAAATTCTCGACAGATTCATCAATTATGTAAAGATTGATACAGAGTCTGATCCAAACAATCCTGCGTTTCCAAGTACAGAAAATCAATGGGTTTTAGCAAAATTACTCGTTAAAGAATTACAAGAAATTGGATTATCTGATATTATTTTAGATGATAATTGCTACATCATGGCAACATTGCCAAGTAATATAGATTACAAAGTACCAACAATAGGATTTGTTGCACATATGGATACGAGTCCAGATTATACTGGGGCAAATGTAAATCCACAAATCCATGAAAACTATGACGGAAAAGATATCGTTTTAAATCACAAAGAAAACATTGTACTTTCTCCAGATTATTTTGAAGATTTACTCCAATACAAAGGTCAAACGATTATTACAACAGATGGCACAACTTTATTGGGTGCTGATGATAAAGCTGGCGTTACAGAAATTGTTTCTGCTATGGAATATTTGATCAATCACCCAGAAATAAAACATGGAAACATCAGAATTTGTTTTACACCAGATGAAGAAGTTGGTAAAGGTGCACATTTATTTGATGTCGAAAAATTTGCCGCGGAATGGGCTTATACAATGGATGGAAGTCAAATTGGGGAATTAGAATATGAAAATTTTAATGCTGCTGGAGCAATTGTAACTATTAACGGTAAAATTGTACATCCTGGTTATGCAAAAGGGAAAATGATTAATTCTATGCTAATCGCAAATGAGTTTATTGCTGCGTTGCCACAAAATGAAATTCCGCAAGAAACAACTGGTTATGATGGTTTTTATCATTTACATGATATGCACGGAACTGTAGAAAAAACAACGTTGGAATATATCATTAGAGATCATGATATGGATTTGTTTTTAAAACGAAAATCAGATTTTGAAAACATTGCAAAAAACATCAATCAAAGATTAGGAAAAGAATTCGTTTCTATAGAAATCAAAGACCAATATTATAATATGAAGGAAAAAGTTGTTCCGGTGATACATATCGTAGATATCGCTGAAGAAGCGATGAAAGACATCGGAATTAGGCCATTGATTAAAGCAATTAGAGGAGGGACAGATGGTTCTCAATTATCATTTAAAGGTTTGCCTTGTCCAAATATTTTTGCTGGCGGACATAATTTTCATGGTCGTTATGAATATATTCCTTTGGAATCAATTATTAAAGCAACAGAAGTAATTGTTAAGATTGCAGAGAAAGTTGCTGTTAAATTTAAATCAAAATAAAACATTGTGTTAGATTTTATCAATCCTAAATACAGATTGTAAAATTTCTTTACATTTACCAACTTAATTTTAGAATACAAAAATGGAAAGCAATTCATTATTACGTTTAGCAGAAAAATACGGAAGTCCTTTATATGTTTATGATACAGATAAAATAACTTCGCAATACAATAGAATTATCAATGCATTTTCAGATGTAAAAAATGTAAAGATTAACTATGCTGTAAAAGCACTTTCAAATATTAATATATTAAAAATATTTAATCAATTAGGTTCTTGTTTAGACACGGTTTCTGTGCAAGAAGTGCAATTAGGTTTGGCTGCTGGCGTGTTGCCAGAAAATATCATCTTTACCCCTAACGGAGTTTCTTTAGATGAAATTGAAGAAGTTGCAGAACTTGGAGTTCAAATTAATATTGACAATCTTTCTATTTTAGAATTATTCGGACAAAAGCACCCTACAGTTCCAGTTTGTGTTCGTATCAATCCACATGTGATGGCTGGAGGAAACTCTAAAATTTCTGTAGGACATATTGATTCTAAATTCGGAATTTCAATGTATCAAGTTCCTTTAATTAAACGTGTTGTAGAAAACACAAACATGAAGATTAACGGAATTCACATGCATACAGGTTCAGATATTTTAGATATTGATACTTTTTTGCGCGCAACAGAAATCTTGTTTGATGTTGCTGCACAATTTGAAAATTTAGATTTTATCGATTTCGGAAGCGGATTTAAAGTTCCATATAAAGTAGGTGATATTTCTACAGATATTGAACAATTAGGAAAACAATTATCTACAAGATTCAACCAATTTTGTACAGATTACGGTAAAGAATTAACCTTAATGTTTGAACCAGGGAAATTTTTGGTAAGCGAATCTGGTTTTTTTTTAGCAAAAGTAAACGTGATCAAACAAACAACTTCAACTGTTTTTGCAGGAGTTGATAGTGGTTTTAATCATTTAGTAAGACCAATGATGTATGATTCGTATCATCACATTACGAACATTTCAAATCCAAAAGGTAGAGAACGCTACTACTCTGTTGTCGGTTATATTTGCGAAACCGACACGTTTGGAAATAACCGAAGAATTAATGAAATAACCGAAGAGGATATTTTGTGTTTCCATAATGCTGGTGCGTATTGTTTTTCAATGGCTTCTAATTACAATTCTCGTTTTAAACCTGCTGAAGTAATGATTCATAACGGAAAAGATTATTTAATTCGTAAAAGAGAAACCTTTGATGATATTTTAAGAAACCAAGAAGTTGTAGATTTCTCATAAATCATTAATAAAAGATGGAATCAACAAAATTTAAAGAACTAATTACAGAAGCTTTTGAACAAATAAATTCTTTAGAAGGTAAAGGAGAAAAAGCTTCTTATATTCCAGAGTTATCTAGAGTTTCTTCAGATAAATTTGGAATTCATCTTTCTACAATAAATTCAGAAGAATTTGGAATCGGTAATTATCAAGAAAAATTCTCAATTCAAAGTATTTCAAAAGTTTTCTCATTAACACTTGCATATAAGTTACTTGGAGAAAATTTATGGAATCGATTAGGTGTAGAACCTTCTGGAACTGCATTTAACTCTTTAGTACAATTAGAAAAAGATAAAGGAATTCCAAGAAACCCTTTCATCAATGCAGGTGCTATTGTAATAGCTGATGTTTTATTAAGCTATTTAGAAAACCCTAAAGAAGATTTTCTTGCTTTTATTAGAAGTTTGACAAAGAATAAAGAAATTGATTATTCTTCAAAAATTGCTGCTTCAGAAAAATCTGTTGGGTATCGCAATGTTGCTTTGTGTAATTTTATTAAATCATTTGGAAATATTGAGAATAACCCAGAAAAAGTGTTAGATTTTTATTTTGATATTTGTTCATTAGAATCTACATGCGAGCAATTGTCAGAGCAATTTTCCTTTTTAGCCAACAATGGTAAAACTTTACACAATAATACTCAGATAATAACAAAAAGTCAATCAAAACGTATAAACGCATTAATGCAAACCTGTGGATTCTATGACGAATCTGGGGAATTTGCGTTTAAAGTTGGATTGGCCGGAAAAAGTGGCGTTGGTGGCGGTATTATTGCTGTTCATCCTAATCAATATGTAATAAGTGTTTGGAGCCCAAAATTAAACCCAAAAGGAAATTCTTTTAAAGGAATGTTATTCTTAGAAATGTTTACAACTTCAACAGAACAATCTATATTTTAAAAATAAAGAAGTTGTGAATTACTTTTAATTTATTCTGATTATTATCTAATAAAGAAAACATATTCTTAAATTGTAAATAATTACACCAATGTATATAATTTATAAACTCTTAACTTGAATTTATCAGGATACGTAAAAAGAAGAAATGGTGTGCCATTAGGCCACAAAGATTCACTTCGTAATATGTTAAGTCGTTCTCTAGGAGCTGGAAGGTTTTCTATTTTTTGGAATTACTGGAATCCAATCTGGGGGTTTTACCTTGGGATATTTATATTTAAACCTCTTAAACTCTTTTTACCACAGGCTTTATCTTTAATAATTACTTTTGTTGTTTGTGGCTTTATTCATGATTTAGCCATTATGATGTTAAAATTAAAATTTTCTTTATTCTTAACTCCATGGTTTTTATTTATGGGACTTAGTGTAGTTGTAAGTGAGTATTTAAAAATTGATTACTCAAGATTTCCTTGGATAGTACGTTCTAAAATAAATATAATCATCATATTATGTTGTTTATTTATTGCTAATAAAGTAAGACTCTAAAATAAAGCAGGTTAGCAAAGAACACGCTTAAATTCTTAATTTATCATAGAAAAACTGTTAGTATAATTACTTTTTTATCCTTCTAAAACAGTAACTTATCTCCAATATTTTTACTATTTTTCAACTTCCAAAAACCAAACTAAATGAAAGTATGTATTGCCGAGAAACCAAGTGTTGCAAGAGAAATTGCTACAATTCTGGGTGCCAACACAAAACGTGATGGATATTACGAAGGTAACGGTTATGCGGTAACCTATACATTCGGGCATTTATGTACATTATTAGAGCCTAAAGATTACAAACCTCATTGGAAAAGTTGGGATTTAAACAACTTACCAATGTTACCTCAAAAGTTTGAAACTAAAGTTACGAGCAACGACGGAATTCAAAAACAGTTTAATATTGTAAAATCACTTTTTGACAAAGCAGACGTCATTATTAATTGTGGAGATGCTGGTCAAGAAGGAGAATTGATTCAACGTTGGGTCATCAATCAATGTAATTACAAAGGGAAAGTACAACGTCTTTGGATTTCTTCCTTAACTGAAGAAGCGATAAAAGACGGATTTAAAAATCTACAAACTTCAGAAAAGTACGATAATCTCTATTATGCAGGATTTTCTCGTGCCATTGGAGATTGGTTATTAGGATTAAACGCTACACGATTATATACCGTGAAATTTGGTGGATACAAACAAGTATTATCTGTTGGAAGAGTACAAACTCCAACGTTGGCAATGTTGGTCAATCGATTTAAAGAAATTGAAAACTTTACACCGCAAGCTTATTGGGAATTACAAACTACCTACAGAAATACCAATTTTAACTACGAAGATGGACGCTTTCTAAAACAAGAAGATGGACAAATTTTAGCAGATAAAGTTAAAGAAGCCGATTTTGAAATTGTTTCAGTAACCAAGAAGAAAGGAAAAGAATACGCACCAAAACTTTTTGATTTAACAGGGTTACAGGTGTATTGCAATAATAAATTTGGTTTTTCTGCGGATGAAACGTTGAAAATGGTTCAGAAGTTATATGAAATGAAAGTAGTAACGTATCCTAGAGTTGATACTACTTTTTTACCAAATGATGTGTATCCAAAAATTGCAGGAATCTTAAGTAAATTAACAAATTACAGCAAACTAACCCAACCACTTTTAGGGCAAAAAATAAAAAAGTCGAAACGTGTTTTTGATGATAAAAAAGTAACAGATCACCACGCAATCATTCCGACAGGAATACAAACTAATTTGCAGTACAATCAGCAACAAGTGTATGATATTATCACCAAACGATTTATTGCTGTATTTTATCCAGATTCTGATGTTTCAAATACTTCTGTAATTGGAAAAGTAGCTGAAATCCCTTTCAAAACAACAGGGAAAGAAATTATTACCAAAGGTTGGCGTCTTGTTTTTGAAACTGAAGAAAGTAACATAAAAAAAGAGATGAATGCGCAATTAACATTGCCATCATTTGTAAAAGGAGAAAAAGGACCACACAAGCCCTCTTTTTTAGAGAAAGAAACAAAACCACCAAGAAACTTTACGGAAGCTTCACTCCTACGCGCTATGGAAACTGCTGGTAAACAAGTTGATGATGATGAAATGCGTGAACTCATGAAAGAAAACGGAATTGGAAGACCTTCAACCAGAGCAAGTATTATTGAAACGTTGTTTAGAAGAAAATATATTGAACGTAAAAAGAAATTGGTGTTGCCAACTTCAACAGGAATTCAGTTAATTGATTTAATTGACAATGAACTTTTAAAATCGGCAGAATTAACAGGTCGTTGGGAAAAACGTTTAAAAGAAATTGAACGAGGAGAATTCAATGCAGGAACATTTATCAGTAACATGAAAAAAATGGTTGATGAATTGGTGTATGAAGTGCGTTCTAATAAATCTAAAGTCAGAATTTCTTCTACAGCTGTAACTTCTAGCACAGTAGAGAAGTCTCCTGTAAAGAAAACAAAATCTATTAAGCAAGTCACAGGAAAAACATGCCCAAAATGCAACAAAGGAACTTTATTAAAAGGCTCAAAAGCCTTTGGGTGTTCTGATTACAATAAAACTTGTGATTTCTTAATGCCTTTTGAATTCTTAGGTAAAAAGATTTCAGAAAATCAATTGATTCGTTTAATCGATAAATATTGCACCACCAATTTAAAAGGATTTAAAACTAAAAATAGTAAAGTGGAAGGCTTAATTCGTTTTGATGAAAATTACAAATTCAAATTTGAGCCTAAAAAAACTGTCACTTCGAGCACTTTCGAGAAGTCTTCACAATCTGAAACAATCACATGCCCAAAATGTAAAAAAGGAACTGTTTTAAAAGGAAAAACAGCTTATGGTTGTTCTGAACACAAAAGTGGTTGCGATTTTCTTTTCACTTTTGAAAAAATCAAGAAAATTGCAAATGGAAAACCATTAACGAAAGAATTGGTTTTAAAAATTATTAGTGCTTAGTTTATTTGTTAAATAATCCAATTGTATAATCTAGTAATTCAGAATCACCAACTTTCCCGTGACCAGGAATTACTTTTTCTGTTTTTGGAAATGTTGCTTTTACTTTAGCTACTGTATTTGACCATTCAGAAACATTCGCATTTCCTAAATATCCCTTTGAAGCTTTCAATGATTTTATCATACAACCACCAAAAAGCA
>JAQXEU010000015.1 GCA_029250685.1 Polaribacter sp. | reverse complement strand
TATTAACAGATATATTAAAAAACAAAAAATCGTATTACAATTGTAATACGATTTTTTGTTTTTTAATATATCTGTTAATAACTCAATTATTGTTAAGTGCTTGATAGTAAGTCAAATAGTATATTTAAATATTACTAACTATAAAATTTTATATTATGTTGTACGCAATTTTAATTGGAGCATTAGCAGGTTTTCTTGCAGGTAAATTAATGAAAGGTGGTGGTTTCGGTTTTTTAATGAATATGATTTTAGGTATTGTTGGAGGAGCAGTTGGAGGATGGTTATTTGGAGTTTTAGGAATTTCATTTATGGACGGAATTGTTGGAGATTTAATAACTGGTGTTATTGGAGCAGCTGTTGTATTATTTGTAGCAGGTTTGTTAAAAAAATAAATTATTAAAGATTTAACGATAAGAGCTATTTTATAATGGCTCTTTTTTTTTATTTTTACTGGAAATAAATTATAAAATGGAATTAAGAAATTACACCAGCGAGCAAGTTCAAACGATACAGGCTGCTTTTATGTCTAAAGTATATACTTGGATGTCTGGCGGATTAGCAATTACAGGTTTAATTGCAATGTATGTTGCTTCTATTGAAGGAATTGAGTTAATGATTAAGGAAAACATGATGATGTTTTATGGTTTAATTATTGGTGAGATATTCTTAGTAGGATATCTAATCGTAAGGATTCAAAAAATGAGCGCACAATTGGCAGGAACTATATTTACTGGATATGCTGCATTAAACGGATTGACTTTATCAGTAGTTTTTTTAGCGTATACAAGCGCATCTATTGCAAGCACATTTTTTGTAACTGCCGGTACTTTTGCAATTATGAGTATTTATGGATATTACACCAAAAAAGATTTAACTTCTTGGGGTAGTTTATTGTTTATGGCGTTAATCGGAATCATCATTGCATCTGTTGTTAATTTCTTTATGCAAAGCGAAATGATGTATTGGTTAATTACGTATGCAGGAATTTTTATTTTCGTTGGATTAACTGCGTACGACACTCAGAAGATTAAAAGAATGAGTACTGCAACAGAATTTGGCTCTGAAGAAGAATCTAAAGGAGCAATTATCGGAGCTTTAATGTTGTATTTAGACTTTATCAACTTATTTTTATTACTACTAAGAATATTAGGAGATAGGAAATAGTATCACTACTTTTTACAGTATCTTTGTGCATTATTTAAAGATATATGCAGTTTAAAGAATTAGGATTAAATAAGCCAATTGTTAAAGCAATTGCTGAGAAAGGATATGAAAATCCAACTTTAGTTCAAGAAAAAACCATTCCTTTAGTTATTGATAATAAAGATGTAATTGTATCTGCTCAAACAGGAACAGGTAAAACTGCTGCGTTTGCATTGCCTATTTTACAACGCCTTTTTGATAAACAAGATGCTTCTAAAAAAGGAAAAAAAACAAGAGCATTAATTATTAGTCCAACTAGAGAATTAGCTCAGCAAATAGAAGAAAACTTTAATACATATAGTAAATACACAAGTTTAAAAACTGGAATTGTTTTTGGCGGGGTTTCTATTGAACCTCAAAAAGTTATGTTGAGAAAAGGGGTTGATGTTTTAATAGCTACACCAGGAAGATTATTAGATTTACATAAGCAAGACTTTGTAAACTTAGATTTTATTGAAACCTTAGTCTTAGATGAAGCTGATTTAATGTTAGATATGGGCTTTATTGATGATGTTAATAAAATCAATCGCTTATGTCATCAACAGAAACAAACATTATTGTTTTCTGCAACTATGCCATATAAAGTGGTTGAATTAGCTAAGACGATATTAAAAGATCCAATAAAAATTGAAGTTACGCCAACATCTTCTACAGTAAAAGGTGTGCACCAATTATTATTTTATGTTCCAAAAGAACAAAAAATAGAATTGTGTATGCATTTGCTTAAAAACTCAATAAAAGGGAGTTTAATCATTTTTAGAAGAACCAAATATGGTGTTGATAAATTAGAGAAAATACTGCTTAATAATAATTATAAAGTAGATAGTATTCATGGTGATAAATCTCAAGATTTACGTCAAGAAGCATTGCAGAAATTTAAAAAAGGAGAAATCAATATTCTAATAGCTACTGATGTTGCAGCACGTGGAATTGATGTTAAAAATATTGATACAGTTATTAATTTTGATGTTCCAAATATATCAGAAACCTATGTGCATAGAATTGGAAGAACTGGTAGAGCAGGGCAAAATGGTTCTGCATTTTCATTCTGTTCTGCTGACGAAAAAGATTATATCATTTCAATTCAGAAATTGATCAATAAACAATTAGATGTAATTGAAGACCATCCGTATCCTTTAGATCCACAAGCAAAACCAGAGGTTCATAAATCTCCAAATTCTAGTAAATACAGAAAAGGAAGAAAATCTGAAGCGTCAAAAAATAAAAAGAAACGTTGGTATTAAAACATAAAAAAAGCTCCTCAAATTGAGGAGCTTTTTTATTATTATTTATTTGGCCCTTGCCAAATGACTTGTTCAATCATCCAACGACCATCGTCCTGTTTGGCTAAAAGCATATAATCTGTACCCCAATACGCAGTAACTTTAACAGCTGCAATTTTGTCAAGTAAATCTAAAATTTCTACTTTCTTAGGTGAACCTTTTTTTGCGTAATTTTTTCTAGACTCCACATCTTTAGCAAACTTTAAAGCACCTTCAAAAGTCATGTAACTTGCTTTGCCATACTTGTTATTCTTATCTGATCTCCAGAAACCAAATTTGTGTAAAGTGGGTTTTAATGAAGCTTTTAGTTTATCAGTATTTCCTTCGTAAAATCCTTCAAGATAGTTCATGCATGCTTTTGTAACCAATTGTTTGTCAGTTTGTGCATTGACTTGAAAACTAAATGTTGTTACTAATAAAACTAAAAATATTTTCTTCATGATAGATAAATTTTAGTTACTCTTTTTTGTAACAACGCCACCTTTTGCGCTATCCACTTTAATTGTAAATTTTGAATTACCTTTAACAATCCAGCGAATTTTTACAACACTATTTCCAGGGATATTACGAACTCTCATTTTAGCAGGGTTTATTTTCTGCTCTTGAGTTACATTAAAATCAGCATTGGTAACCATCATTCCAGCAACAACATTTACTCCAGAAATACTAACATAATCTGGTCTTGTAATATTGTATTTTAAATCTTGACTTGCATGCGTTGGCATTAAACGATCGTTTTTAATTGTAACGGTAACTTCTTTTAAACCACCGCTCATTTTCTTTTCAGAAATATCAGCAATTGATAAATTAGGCATGTGATATGCATGATAAAAAGTAAATGCCATATTTCTATGTGCTTCTTCCTCTAACATAAAACCAGGTGTTGCTCTTCCAATATTTTTCTTAAATCCACCTACTTCAATTTTTCCATAAGTAGGATGATTAAATTCTTTCCAAGGTGTAAAAGCATCATTCATTAATAATTCTTTATCAAAATCATATAGTTGATTTCTATCTCTTCCATTCTTTTTGTAATAGGCAAATTGAGAGAAAATTTCATTTGTAAAAGTGTAAACTCCACGACTACCATAAAACCAATCTAGCTCACCACCAAAAACAGAATATAAATCTTTATAAACTGTTAAGTATCGATAACCAGGTAACATTTTTTGACCTTTCATTCCAATTGCATCATATATGCGAATATCAGCTCTATTATATGTTGCTAGGTCTTCTTGTGCACCAGGTCCGCGTAAAATCATTCCACCTGAATTGTGAAAACTTTGCGCTCCAGCAATATTTGGATGCGCTAAAACAAAATCAGCAACTGCTCTTGTTTCTGGTAAAGAAAATGGATGTTTGTATGCGCCACGTTGAATATAATCTGGCTGCCATTTCCATCCCCAATCTCTATTTGGGTCATAATATCCGTGTGTATCTTCGTTGATTCTTCCATCACCATCATTATCAATTCCTTCATTTCCAAGGTACTCGTAACGTTGTGCAGTAACTACATCATCAGGACCAATTCGAATCATTTTTCTAGGGTCTTGCGGGTCAATAATCATATTTCCATGATCACTTTTTCTACGCATCATCGTAATTGAGCCATCACCATTGATATCATCATAACCATCTTCATCAAACTTACCATCTCTGTCATCATCTAAAGCAATCATTCCAGATCTTGGACTACTTCCAGTATTGGGTTCTTTCATAAAGTCGTTTCTAGCATCAGGGTTTATGGTTGGCACAATGTAAAAAACACGATCATTCAACATATTTGTAATGTATTCGTTGTCGTTAAAATTTTCTGTTAAATACCAAGCTGTGTAAATTCCGATTTCTCCACCTTGAATTTCATTTGAATGAATATTTCCATCCACATAAAACCCAGGTTTTCTGTCTGCTTGCCCTTTTTTATAATTAGTAACAGCAAGCATCCAGATATCTTTTCCTTTTGCAGATTTACCGATAGATTGTCTTCTTACTAAATTAGGGTGTGCATCAGCAATCTTTTTACTTAAAGCAGCTAATCCTTCTGAAGTGTAATATCTATTAAATGAAATTTGAACTTTTGGATTGTGTGGTGATCCAGCTGCTCTAAAAATTTCTGAACTATTTTGTGCACCAATTGCTAATGGAAATAAAAATACTAGCAACAATGATTTTAATATATTTCTATTGATTTTCATGTCTTCTAATTTTTTATTTTAATTTGATTGTTGCTGAATCTGATCCTGTATGTGAAGTGCCAGCTTCTAATTGAACATTTCCTTTTCCTTTAATTAACCAAGAAAATTTCTGGCTACTATCTCCATCAATATTATTTACTAATGTGATTTCTTGACCACTAATTATTTGTTGATTTTTATTCAGTTTAAGCTCAACTTTAATTTTGCGAAGCCATCTAGAACGACTTCCCATTTGCGTGTGTGTAGGTAAAATTCCGCTATTATGGACATCAACAGAAATTCTTGTCAAACCATTTCCAACAGATTCGGTTGATAAATTCTGTAATGTAATATTTGGTTGCATTTTAGCTAATTCTAAAATGAAATCTGTGTGTTTTTTACTGATGTCAGTAACCATTTTAAATGGTGGATTTATCATTTTGTAAGGAGCAATTCCTCCAATTTCTACTTTTTGACCAGGAAAATCAGGATGACTTACTTGTTTCCAATCTACAAATGCATTGCTAATGTTTTCTTTTTTAGCCCAGTTTAAATAATTTACAAATTTGTTTTTTGCAGATTTTTTTGCTGAATCTTTTACTTTTGGAACCCACCAACCTGGAGTTGATAATGCTAGTTTACCAAAGTGAAAATAAGACCATTGAAAGAAATCTCCACCTTTTCCTTTAGAAACAGGCGCATCTTTTGTTCCAGTAATTTTATTGTACTTACCAGATAAAAATTTGTTTAAAGCGGCATCTTGTTTTAAAACACTTGTTACAACTCTTTTTCTTGCTCCAGAAGCATTATATTTTAAAGGGCTAGAAAGATTATTTTCTGGGCCTAAAGTAATAATTGCAAAGATGTTCCATTGTTCATATAAAAAACTTAATAAGTCTCTATTTTCTTTTTCTGACACTGGATGTTCTCCAACACCTGGTTTAAAGTAATTATAGGCATAACTAAAGTTTTTGTTGAATTGAATTCCGCCTTTACCATCTTCATTAAACTTGCCATCTTTGTCATTGTCTTTTCCTTCAGAAAAAATTTTGTATTTCCCTGTTTGACCTTTGTTTTTGTCAGCTTTTACAAGAATCCTATTGTCTTCTTTCAATTTGATGTAATCTCCAGTAACATCTTCAACACGCATCATGGTAATTAAACCATCGTTGTTTAAATCTTCAAAAGGATCTTCATTTGTTTCACCATCTCTGTCATCATCTGTTTTTTTTGCATTTCCGTTTTGATAATGCTTTAGCTTAGAAAAGTAATTTTCTGTAGCATTCGGGCTCATGTTCGGGAAAATGTAAAAAGTAGTTTTCTCCAAGACATCTGCATGATTTTTTAAAATATTTTCTGCAATATTTACGGCCATTTCTGGACCTAAAATATGAGAACCATCAACACCACTAACAATAGCAATAGCTGGTTTGTTTTTTGCATCTCCTTTTGACAAAGTTAATGCCCAAATTTTGTGACCACCAACAGTTGTCGTCAGTTCTTCTAATTTACTACTAGATGAATTTGTGCGTTGTAGATTTTTAATTTTCTGTGTGAGTTTGCTGTAATTGCTATAATCGGATTGTGCCGAAATTTGCAATGTAGAAAAGCAAAAAATCATCCCAAGAAAAAAGGGAAGTGCTTGTTTTTTGTGAAACATAATAACGTTAGGTTAAGTTAATTATAAGAATTAGCTTTAAAGATATAGAAAACTCTATACAAACCTATTTGATGTTATGTTAAGATAAGAATATTAAGATTTTTTTAACGTTTACTTTTTTAAGATAATTTCTTCAAAATCAGAAGTTTTTTCTAAAGAAGAGAATAATTCTTTAAATTTTTCTGAAGGAATAGCTAGCTTTCTTTTGTGTAAATCAATCCAAGCTCCATACACATTTACTTGTGCAGCAAGTTTTCCTTCTTCGTTAAAAATTTGATGCTGCAACTTCCAGCGTTCTAAGTTTTTTGATAAGGCTTTTAAGGTAAGGTTTACAGAAATATCAGTACCTAAATGAATTTCTTTATAAAAATTGGTTTCTTCTTTAAATAAAATTGGACCTAAATTTTCTTTAGCAAAATCTGTGATTGATAAACCTTGTTCTTTAAAATAACGAACTCTTACTTCAGCAGCATAATCATTATAAGCTGTATGACGCATATGTCTGTTTGCATCAAAATCTGCCCATTTTGTTTTAAATGTTACGTTGAATTCCATAAAAATTTAAACCTTAGTTTTTAATGATCTGATTTAAATTTCTCATTCTTAATTGGCTCAACACATTTAAAGCTTCATTAATGTAAATATCTTTAGCTAAATTTTGATGCCAAGCAGTTCTTTTATCACCATTAATAATTTCTTTCTTGATTAATGGAAGTTCACTTTTTGGCGATTCAAACTTTAATTTAGAAGCAAATTTAAAAACAGATTTAAATTTTTCTCCTTCCTTTCTATGTTTTTTCTCTTCTTTTTTAAACTGTTTAATGTTTAAGGAATAGGTTGTATCGTCTTGCCCTTTTTTCAACCATTTTGCATAATCGTTGATTAAAGAAAAGTCAGGGTTTTGCATAATTCTTTCTTTACTGTTGTTTACTACAGCATTAAAGTTTTCGTAAGAATCTATAGGAGCGTAATTTGCTTTTGCAACTTTATCCCAATCCAAAGCGCCTTCTAAATCTCTTTCTCCAACTTTCATATAACTATATCTGCTCGGCATTGCAATATCAGAATACACGCCTTCTTTTTGAGTAGAACCACCGTTTACACGATAAAATTTCTGAATAGTCATTTTTAAGAAACCTAAATCTTCTTTGTAGTCTGGGTAAAACTGGTTGATTGGTAATATATTTTGAACCGTTCCTTTGCCGTACGTTTGATTTCCGCCAATGATTACAGCTCTATTATAATCTTGCATTGCAGCAGCAAAAATTTCTGAAGCTGATGCAGATAATTCATTTACTAAAATAACCAAAGGTCCGTTCCATTGAATTTTAGAATCTTTATCATTTTGAACTCTAGGTTTTTCTCCTCTATATTTTACTTGAACAATTGGTCCGTCACTAATAAATAATCCAGCAATTTCAATAGCAGTTTTTAAAGAACCACCACCATTATTTCTCAAATCGATTAATAAACCTTCTACATTTTCTTTTTTAAGATTTGCAATTTCCTTTTCCATATCTTTTGCAGAATCTCTAAAGTTTTTATCGCTAAAATCGATGTAGAATTGTGGCAAGTTAATTACCCCAAATTTCTTTCCATCCTTATTTACAACACTAGATTTTACATATGTTTCACCAAGTTGAACAATGTCTCTTGTGATAGAAATAACACGAATTGAATTGTCAATTTTTTTCTTAACAGTTAGTCTAACCTCTGTTCCTTTTTTTCCTTTTATGAACTTGATGGCGTCGTCTAAGCGCATTCCAACAATGTCTAAAGGTTCTTCATCTGCTTGCGCAACTTTTAAAATAATATCTCCAGCTTCAAGTTCTTTTTGTTTCCAAGCAGGTCCGCCAGAAACTACTTCAAAAACGTGTGTGTAAATTCCTTTTTTTTGTAATCTTGCACCAATTCCTTCAATTTTACCAGACATGTCAACATCAAACCTTTCTTTAACTTTTGGCGCCATGTAAGTTGAATGTGGGTCAAAACCAGTAATGACACTATTTAAAAAAGTAGAAAACCAATCAGAGTTTTCCAATTCTTCAATTCTTATGTATAATTCATCCATGCTTTTTAGCACTTCTTTTCTTGTGTTTGCTTCTAGAGTTTTAAAAGATGATTTCTTGAATTTTTTATCATTCTTGGCTTTGTTTTCTTCTAAGTCTTGTTTTTCTTGAATTCTACTTAAAGTGTTAAGTTTTAACTGTTTTCTCCAGTTGTTAATGAGTTCATTTTCGTTCTCTGGAAAAGCAATTTCATCATAATCAATATTAATTGATTCTCTTTTGTTGAAGTTGAATGGCTCTTTCAAAATTTCTCCATAATATTTTTTTGCTGATTTAATTTTTTTAGTAAATCGGCCATAAACTAGATGGTAAAAAGCTAATTCTGCTTTTTTAAGTTGATTGTCAATTGAGTATTTGTACTTCGCAAAATCAGTAATATCTTTTTGTGTAAAATATCTTTTTGAAGGGTCTAATCCTTCTATAAAAGTTTTAAAAACATGTTCAGAAAAATCATCATCTAAGTTTTTAGGTAAATAATGTCCATTTGTAAGCATGTAATTAATTACAGAAATTAATACTTTATCTTTTTCTGGATCATTTTTAATAGGCTTTGTTGTAAAACTTGATAGCAGTATAAAAAAGGCTATAAACGGGATTATAAATTTAAAAGTTCTCTTCATGTTCTTCGTAATTGTATTTTAAACTTTTTCTGCAATTTTAAAGTAATGCAAACTACTAAAATTATACCAAAAATGATAGTACAAATTTAATTAGCTTTTTTTTATGATTTTATCAATACAATGTTACTTAAAAAACAGCTATTATTCTGTTTACAAAATGTTAAAAACAGAACACATAAAACCCCATAAAATTATATTACATTTGTTATAAATATATCACAATTATGAAAGAAAGACCTTTAATTTTAGTTACAAATGATGATGGAATTACTGCTCCTGGAATAAGAGCTCTAATAGAAGTAATGAACGAAATTGGAGACGTTTTTGTAGTTGCACCAGATAGTCCGCAAAGTGGAATGGGACATGCAATTACAGTTGATAACGTGTTGCATTGTAATTCTATAACGGTTGACGATGGTCCGCAAATAGAATATAGTTGTTCTGGAACTCCAGCAGATTGTGTGAAAATGGCTGTAAATAGTATTTTAAATAGAAAACCTGATTTATGTGTTTCTGGAATTAACCACGGATCAAACTCTTCAATAAATGTAATTTATTCTGGAACTATGAGTGCTGCAGTAGAAGCAGGGATCGAAGGTGTTCCAGCAATTGGTTTTTCTTTATTAGATTTTAATTGGCATGCAGATTTTACCGCGTCAAAAAAGATCATAAAAGAAATTGTTTTAGAAGCTTTAAAAAATAAGATTCCGGACGACACAGTGTTGAATGTAAATATTCCAAATTTACCAGAAAAGGAGATAAAGGGAATTAAAGTTTGTAGACAAGCAAATGGTAATTGGCAAGAAAATTTTGACAAAAGAACAAGTCCAAACGGAAAAGAATATTATTGGTTATCTGGCGAGTTTATTTGCAAAGACAAAGGAGAAGATACAGATATTTGGGCATTAAATAATGGTTATGTTTCTGTGGTTCCTGTACAATTTGATATGACAGCGCATCACATGATACAAAAAATTAATACATGGGATTTGTAAAAAAAGAAATGCTAATTGGCATTTTAGTTTCCATACTTGCAACTTTTTCGGGCGTCTTTATTTATATTGAGTTTTTCTCAAAATTTGATTTTCAAGAAACTTTAAACGTCATTAAAGAACAAAATTTAACAGGGAAAATATTAACCTTAGCCGCAATTCCGAATTTGTTTGTGTTTTTTGTTTTTATCAAAAAGAAACAAGATTATAGAGCAAGAGGCGTTTTGTTAACCACAATATTAATTGCAATTACTACCTTTGTAATCAAGTTGTATTAAGTTATAATTCTTAATAAAAAGAATGAAATACTACATAATTGCTGGAGAAGCATCAGGAGATTTACACGGATCTAACCTAATAAAAGCATTGTTTGAGCAAGATAAAAATGCTGATGTTAGATGTTGGGGCGGAAATTTAATGGAAAATGCTGGAGCAACACTAGTAAAACATTACAAAGAACTGGCTTTTATGGGTTTTGTAGAGGTGATTGCAAACATTCCAACAATATTTAAAAACATTGCTTTTTGTAAAAAAGACATTGAAGTTTTTCAGCCTGATGTAGTAGTATTTATCGATTATTCTGGATTCAATTTACGAATTGCAAAATGGGCAAAACAACATAAATTTAGAACCAATTATTACATTTCTCCACAAGTTTGGGCGTCAAGATCTAGTAGAGTAGAAAAGATAAAGAGAGATGTAGATATGATGAATGTAATTCTACCTTTCGAAAAAGATTTTTACGCAAAACATAATTACAAAGTAAATTTTGTTGGTCATCCGTTATTAGATGCAATTGCAGATAGAAAGCAAGTAAACGAAGCTAATTTCAGAAAAGAAAACAAGTTAGGATACAAAAAAATTATTGCATTATTACCAGGAAGTAGAAAGCAAGAAATTGTAAAAATGTTATCTGTAATGCTTTCTGTGGTTGATGATTTTAAAGAATATCAATTTGTAATTGCTGGCGCGCCAAGTCAAGATTATGAGTTTTATCAACAGTTTATAAAAACGGATAATGTGCAGTTTATCAACAATAAAACCTATGATTTATTAAGTGTTTCGTTTGCTGCTTTGGTAACATCAGGAACCGCAACTTTAGAAACTGCAATGTTTAAAATTCCGCAGGTTGTTTGTTATAAAGGGAGCGCAATTACATTTGCAATTGCAAAACGAATTATCACCTTAAAATTTATTTCTTTAGTCAATTTAATCATGGATAAAGAAGTGGTAACTGAGTTAATTCAGTCTGATTTTAATAAGAAGAAGTTAACAAAAGAGTTGACCAAAATTCTTGATGAAAAACACCGAGAGAATTTATTTTTAGAATACTACGAATTAGAGAAAATCCTCGGTGGAAAAGGTGCTTCTTCAGCATCTGCTCGATTGATTATTGAAGGCATGAAATAGTTCCTTGTTTTTTTAGTAACTTTATCATGCTATGAAGAAGTTGCTAAGTTTTTTACCAACTCATTTTACTATTTGCCTAATTGTCGGAATTGTAGTACAATTTCATTACAAATTATGGCAGTATTCTATTGCGAAAATTATTCTTTTTTTTGCGGTTTTATTATTACTGATTTTTCTTTTCAAGCATTTTAAAAAGCGATTGTACTTTACAATATCTAGCTGGATTTTCTTTATTTTCATCGGGTTGTTTACTGTATTTTTTCAGAATGATAATAATAAAGAAAATTACTACGCTAACTACTTCACCCAAGATTCTTTAATCACATTTAGAGTAGAAAAAGTATTAAAAAGCAATTTGTATTATGACAAGTATTTTGGTTCCATTAATAAAATTGGTGATCAAAAAACTACGGGAATAGTTCTGTTAAACGTTCAAAAAGACAGTTTAAAATCAGAAGTAAAAATTGGATCGACTTTTCTTTTTAAATCAGAATTAAGTGAAGTTTCCATGCCTTTGAATCCTTATCAATTTAATTATAAGAAGTATCTCGAAAAGCAAGGTGTTTATCATCAAGTGTTTTTGAGAAATACAGCTTATCTAGTTAAAGATTTTGAAGAAAAGGCAATTTATAAAATTGCAGATAACATCCGAAATAAAGTTGAAAAAGAGTTAATAAATAACCGATTTAGAGGAGAAGAATTAGCTGTGATTAAAGCCTTAATTCTCGGGCAACGAAAAGATGTTTCTAAAGATTTGTTAGAAGATTATACCAATGCTGGTGCTATTCATATTTTAGCGGTTTCAGGTTTACGTGTCGGAATTATTTTATTGATTTTATCATTCCTTTTAAAACCATTAGATAGCATCAAAAATGGAAAAATTATCAAAACATTTTTAATTGTTTTGTTATTATGGTTTTTTGCAATTATCGCAGGTTTATCAGCTTCAGTTGTAAGGGCGGTAACGATGTTTACTGCAATTGCAATCGGAATGACTTTCAGCCGAAAAACGTTTGTACAACATACATTAATTGCGTCGATGTTTGTGTTACTGCTTTGCAAGCCGATGTTTCTATTTGATGTTGGTTTTCAATTAAGCTATTTGGCAGTTTTTAGTATTGTTACCATTCAACCTAAACTGTATGATTTATGGAGTCCAAAATGGTTTTTAACGGATAAATTTTGGCAATTATTTACAGTTTCTGTTGCTGCGCAATTGGGAGTTTTACCTTTGAGTTTATTCTATTTTCATCAATTCCCAGGGTTATTTATGTTGTCTATTTTGGTGATTATTCCGTTTATTGGAATCATTTTAATGTTTGGAGTTTTAGTAATTGCGTTGACGTTATTTCAAGTATTACCAAGTTTTCTGGCCGATGTTTACATATTCATTATTTCGTTGATGAATCAATTTGTAAGTTGGATTTCGATTCAGGAATCTTTTTTGATAAAAGAGATTTCATTTTCGGCATTGTTTTTAGTTATATCTTATGTGTGTCTGATTTTTGGCTTTCGTTATTTTGAAAAGAAAGCCTATAAAACGTTAATAGCGTTTTTATCAATTATTATCATTTTTCAATTCAGTATTTTTTATGAAAAACATCAAATAGAAACTACAGCCGAATTTGTTATTTTTAATAAAAGTAGGCAAACTATTATAGGAGAAAATTACAAAGGGAATTTAAAGATTCATCATGATTTAGATTCATTAAGTATTCAAAATCTAAGTGTAATTAAAGATTATAAAATTGGAAAGAAGATAAAAGAGGTGCAATTTGAAAATCAACTTTCAAGTAGTTATCAATTTAAAAATGATATCTTTTTGTTAGTTGATAGTTTGGGTGTTTATCAATTAGGAAATCAATTGAGACCAATTGTATTGTTAGTGCAATCACCAAAAATTAATTTAGAAAGATTGATTGAAGAGGTTGCTCCTAAACAAATTATTGCAGATGCATCAAACTATAAAAACCAGGTTTTAAAATGGAAGCTTATTTGTGAAAAAAAGAACATTCTGTTTTATTATACAGCAGAAAAAGGAGCAATAGTTTTTAAGTGATTATTCTTTGATACTACTTTTGAAACTCTTAACAAAGTCTCCCCATTTTTTTTCCTTTCTATCTTTTCTAATAAAAAAAGCTAAAACCATTTCCATCTTTCGTGCAGGTAAATATCCAGGAATTCGATCAAGTAATTGTTCTTCTCTGTTTAAAATAATAGTAGTTGGGTAACTTAATTTTCCGTTTTGCAATGCAGCACTTAATTCGTGATATTTACTTTTTCCTTGTTGATTGTATTTAAATGTATAGTCTTTATAAGTAATTGGTTCTTTACCTTCTCCATTTAATTTTATAGCATGATAATTATCGTTTACATATTTTGCTATTATTGGGTTTGTATACGTTTCGTTATACATTTTTTTACACCAACCGCACCAATCTGTATAGATAGAAACTAATAGGGGTTTTGGATTTGTTTTATTGATTTCAATTGCTTTTTCAAAAGAAAGCCAATTCACTTTTTCTTGTACACTTGTATTTAGAGTAAATCCGATTATAAAAAGAAATATTATTTTTTTCATGTACTATCTGTCGATAATTAATATGCAAATTTACAAAAATAAAAAGCACCATAAAATGGTGCTTTTCATAAAATATTGTGAATAGTTTTTTAGTGTACGTTTCCTAATAATTTTTTCATTAAAGGAGAAAGTAGTATTACAATTGCTCCAGCTCCTAAAGCATACATTGCAATTAAATGAAAACCATCAGTATAAATTGTTAAGGTTTCTAAACCACCAACATTTTTATCTGTACTTTCAACTGCTAACTGTTCTCCAATAAAACCAACTATTTGAAAAGCAAAAGCTGATGATAAGAACCAAACTCCCATCATAAAAGCTACTATGTTTTTTGGTGATAAATCTGTGATTTTTGATAATCCAACAGGAGACATGAATAACTCTCCAATTGATAAAATGAAATACATAATTAATAAATATGCAAAAGGCACCATTCCATTTTCATCTGCACTTGCACCACTTACTGATAAAATATAAAAACAAACACCAGCTAATAGTAAACCAAGTCCAAATTTGTATGGTGTTCTTGGATTCATTCCTCTTTTAGATAGATATCCCCAAAGTAAAGAAATAGGAATTGCTAAAACTATAATAAACATTGAATTTAATGCATTCGTTTGTGCTGCAGACATAATTCCTTCCAAAGCAACATTTCTTGCTGCAAACAATGTAATTACACTTCCAGATAATTCATGGAACCCCCAAAATAAAGTCATAAAAAATGTAATTAAAACTGCCATGATTAATTTTTTTCTTGCCACAGAATCTAGTTTAATCATGATGAAAACCAAATACCCTAAAACTGCAAAACCTATAAATTTAAAAATACCACTTACATAATTTTGTTGCCAAGAAGCTAAAAGATATGCAATTCCTGGTGCACATAAAAATGCGATAATTGGAATTAAAGTTTTTTGAGGAATTCCAATTAGTTTCTTCTCATATACTTCTTTGCTTGGTGGCATACCTTTATCACCAAAAACATTCTTTTTAATTCCACTCCAAAAGAATATTAATCCAGCCATCATTCCAATACCAGCTAAACCAAAACCATAATGATATCCATATTCTAAAGCTAACCACCCACATAAAAGTGGTGCAACAAAACCTCCAATATTAATCCCCATATAAAAAATGGTAAAACCAGAATCTTTTCTTACATCACCTTCTTTGTATAATGCTCCTACAAAAGTTGAGATATTTGGTTTAAAGAAACCATTACCAACTACAATAAATGCTAATGCTAAAAAGAAAGCAATATCATTTTCAATAGCCAAAACAAAATGTCCTAAAGCCATTAAAATTCCTCCTAAGAAAATTGACGATCTCATCCCTAATATTTTATCAGAAATTTGCCCTCCAATTACAGTTGAAGCATACACTAAAGAACCATAAGAAGCATAAACAACAGCAGTTGCAGTGTCTCTTTCAATTATAGCTTCAAAAATGTGATCAATCATGTAAAGCGTTAATAAGGCTCTCATTCCATAGAAACTAAATCGTTCCCATAGTTCTGCAAAAAATAAATAAAATAACCCTTTTGGATGCCCGAACATTTGTTGTTCAGCTGGATTTACTGTTGAATCTGCCATAATTGTCTCTATAAAATTAGTGTTAGTTTTCTTAGTTACTTAGATTTTTTAAAAATAGATTTTAATAAAATCTTGCCAAGTTTACGGAAAAATCGGCGAAAATCCTTTCAAAAAACTGAGAAATATTGAATATTAAGTTTATTTTCATTCCATTCATTTATCTTTGTAACTCTTAAAATCAAAGAATCAATGTCCAAAATTATTTCAGGATTTTCAAAATTAACCAAGCAAGAAAAGATTGATTGGTTGACTGAAAATTATTTTAGTTCTCAGCCAGAAATTATCAAAACATTAAAGCAATATTGGAATGCAAATGAAAAACTGCAGCAATTGCACGATGATTTTATAGAAAACACCATTTCAAACTTTTATTTGCCATATGGTATTGCGCCAAACTTTGTCATTAATGACAAAGATTATGTGATTCCGATGGTTGTAGAAGAAAGCTCTGTGGTTGCAGCGGCGTCAAAAGTTGCAAAATACTGGAGTTCTCGTGGTGGATTTAAAGCCGAGGTAATTTCAACTACAAAAATTGGGCAAGTGCATTTTATGTTTTCTGGTGATGAAAATGAGTTGAAATCCCATTTCGAAGGTCAAAAAGAAAATTTATACAAAGCGACAGCTTCCATTACAAAAAACATGGAAAAACGTGGCGGCGGAATTTTAGATATTGAATTAAAAAACAAAACAAATAAATTAGAAAACTACTTTCAATTACACGTAACTTTTGAAACGAAAGATTCAATGGGGGCAAATTTCATCAATTCGTGTTTAGAAGCAATTGCCAAAGAATTTAGAAATGATGACATAGAAATTGTGATGAGTATTTTGTCTAATTACGTTCCGAATTGTATCGTGAAAGCTTCGGTCTCTTGTAAGATTGAAGAATTAGGTGGTAAAAATCCGCAAGAATTTGCAGAGAAATTTTATCAAGCGGTAAGAATTGCAGAAGTAGAATCTTTCAGAGCTGTTACTCACAATAAAGGAATTATGAACGGAATTGACGCAGTGGTGTTGGCAACCGGAAATGACTTTAGAGCAATCGAAGCTGGTGCGCATGCGTTTGCTTCAAAATCTGGAAGTTATAGTAGTTTAACACATTGTACAATTGATAATGGGGTTTTTAATTTTTGGATTGAGATTCCGTTAGCTTTAGGAACTGTTGGTGGATTAACGGCTTTACATCCAATGGCAAAATTGTCATTAGAAATGATGCAAAAACCGTCAGCAAAAGAATTGATGCAAATTATTGCAACGGCTGGTTTGGCTCAAAATTTCGCAGCTTTACAAGCATTAACTACAAGCGGAATTCAACAAGGGCATATGAAAATGCATTTGATGAATATTTTAAATCAGTTAGAGGCAACAGCAGATGAAAAAGAACAAATGATTTCTTACTTTAAAGATAAAACAGTAACACATAGCGGAGTTGTTGAGAAATTTAACGAATTGAAAAAGTAAATTGCGATGTCATTCCTGCGAAAGCAGGAATCCATAGAGAAAAGTGCAACGTAATTGAAAAGTTGAATTGATAGAAAAAGAGAATAAAAAATAACTTGATCTTTCTAAAGATTGGTTTGATGATATTTTAACAGATTAATATGGATTCCTGCCTTCGCAGGAATGACAAATAAAAATGAATAGATTTTATAGCAACGGAAAATTATTATTAACTGGAGAATATGTTGTGCTGGATGGTGCAAAATCTTTGGCTGTTCCTACAAAATTTGGACAAGATTTAACGGTTGAAAAAATACAAGAACCTGAGTTGATTTGGGGAAGTTTCACAAACGAAGGAGAATGTTGGTTTGAGGCAGTTTTCGATTTGCCAAAGCTACGTTTGAAAAATGCAACTTTTAATTCTGATGTAGAAGGAGGTGCAGAATTTATTGCAGAAACGTTGCAAAAAATATTGAGTGAAGCTAGAAAACTGAATTCTAATTTTTTACATGTTGATTATGGTTTTGTAGTAAAAACAAATTTAACTTTCCCAAGAGATTGGGGGTTGGGAAGTTCATCAACCTTAATAAATAATATTGCAAATTGGGCAAAAGTTGATGCATACAAATTACTTTGGAATGCTTTTTCTGGAAGCGGTTACGATATAGCTTGCGCGCAGAATGATTCGCCTATTTTTTATAAATTAGAAAAGGTAACTCAACATAGTAGAAGTCAACAATCAATTGTAAATGAAGTAGAATTCAATCCAAATTTTAAAGAGGAATTGTTTTTTGTGCATTTAAATAAAAAACAAAATAGTAGAGAAGGAATTGCACAATACAAAAAAAATAATCAAGACATTCAAAAAGAAATAGTTGAGATTTCAAATCTTTCAAACGAGTTTGTAAAAACATCTTCAGTTAAAGATTTAAATAATGTTATTGAGGAACACGAGAATATTATTTCTTCAATAATTAAATTAAATCCTGTGAAAAAGGAATTGTTTCCTGATTATTTCGGAGCTATAAAAAGCTTAGGCGCTTGGGGAGGAGATTTTGTGTTGGTCACAGGAAACGAAGACACACCAAATTACTTTAAACAAAAAGGATTTGAAACGATTTTGCCATATTCTAAAATGATTTTATAGTAAATTGAATAGGTCTCGACTGCGTTCGACCTGACAATCACTTTTTAAAATATCTCCTCGAGCGCAGTCGAGAGGTTTATAAAAAAATGAAAAAAGTAGTAATTATTGGAGGAGGAGCAGCTGGTTTTTTTACAGCCATAAATGCCAAAGAACAAAATCCAGATTTAGAGATTATCATTCTTGAAAAAGGAAAAGAGGTTTTGCAAAAAGTAAAAATTTCTGGAGGTGGACGATGTAATGTTACACACGCTTGTTTTGAACCAAAAGAGTTGGTGAAATTTTATCCAAGAGGCGAAAAAGAATTACTCGGGCCTTTTCATACATTTATGACTGGCGATACTTTTGAGTGGTTTGATGATCGTGGTGTTCCGTTAAAAATAGAAAGTGATAATCGTGTTTTTCCAGAAGCTAACACTTCACAAGCAATTATAGATTGTTTTGAGAATGCTGTTGAAAAACTCGGAATTAAAGTATTGAAAAATCACGGAGTAAATTCTATTGAAAAAGAGAATAATCAATGGAAAATCCATACAAAAAACGAAACGTTTATTGCTGATAAATTAGTTGTTGCTGCCGGAAGTAGTAATAAAGCGTGGGAATTAGCAAAAAACTTAGATCATACAATTATTGAACCTGTTCCGTCTTTGTTTACTTTTAATATTAAGGACAAACGTATTATTGATTTGTTAGGTGTTGCGGTGCAAAATGCAACCGTAAATATTGTTGGAACAAAGTTAGAGTCTTCTGGACCTTTATTAATTACACATTGGGGAATGAGCGGACCAGCAGTTTTGAAACTGTCAGCTTTTGGAGCACGAATTTTAGCTGAGAAAGGTTATCAATACAATGTCGAGGTAAATTGGTTGTCTAGACCAACGGATAAGATTGTAAATGTGCTGTTGAATTTAAAAAAGAAACAACCCAAAAAACAAGTGATGTTAAAATCGCCTTTTACTGAAATCCCAAGAAGATTGTGGGAACGTTTAGTTATTGCTTCTGAAATCACAGAGAACTTTAAATGGGCAGATTTAAGCAATAACCATATTGAAAAATTAGCCAATCAATTAACCAAAGGATTGTACAATGCGAATGGTAAAAGCACTTTTAAAGAGGAATTTGTTACTGCTGGCGGAATTGATCTAAAAGAAATTAATTTTAAACGTTTTGAAAGTAGAAAGCACGACAATTTATTCTTTGTTGGTGAAATGCTAAACATTGATGCGGTTACTGGAGGATTTAACTTTCAAAATGCTTGGACTGGCGGTTTTATTTGCGCAAAAGCAATTGCTGAATAATTGATTACTCTTTTTGTGATTTGATTTTAAGAGGAGTCGATAAAAATTCACCTATCAAATCAAAGTAGTCTTCGCCATAATGCTTTAATATTTCACCATTAGGTTTTAACACTAAAAAAGCAGAGCATAATTTGTGAAGCGTAAATACTGCTTTATGAAAATAACCAGATTCTAAAATGAAGTTTTTATTATTTTGAAAAAAATTAGTATAAAAATTAAGAAAGGTTTATTTATTTTTTTTAATTATTTGGGGTTGTTTTTTTTGATAACGAAACTAATTAAAAATAGGTTTGTTGTAATCTGAGCTTTTCAAAAAAAGAGTATCACTTTTTCTTTTTATTAAAAAAGGCTTTTGCTTTGAGAATAAAATCAGCTTTTGTTTCTCCTTCATGTGCACCATGAGAAACGTTTGGTAAAATCCAAAGATCAGAATTTGGTAAATTTTTCTTAACACGAGCAACTTCTGTAAAGTTCATTCCTTCATCGTCATCACCAATCATAATTAATACTTCTGGTTTAATAGATTGCAATTCTTCAGTGCTAACTTTTACAATATAGTTTCTGAATTGATGCATCAACGCTTTTATTCTTTCATCTGTTTTATGAAATTTGGTTATCCAAGGAAAGTTGGCTCTGTTTTCAAATGTAAAAGCTTCTTTGTATTCTGGGAAATCATTAACAGACCAGGTTCCAACTGCACCAATCGTAATCATAGATTCAATTAAATTAGGATTTAGTAAAGCTAAATGATATAAAACATCACCGCCAAAACTAAAGCCAATAGCTTGGATTTTGTCTAGTTTTAAATATTGTGTTAGCGCATTTAAATCAGCGGCAACAGATTTTATAGAAAGTGTTTCTTTAAAAGGATCAGATTTTCCGTGTCCAGTTAAATCGATAACATACACTTCGTATTCTTGTTCAAAGTCTTTTACATAAGGCAGCCAAGATTGTGAAGAAAGTGTGTAGCCATGTAGTAAAAATAATGGTTTTCCTTTTCCGTATACTTCGTAATAAATTTTCTTTCCGTTGATAGAAACCAATTCTGATTTCTTAGGTGTTTGTGATAATAGTGTTGTAGACATTAATATAAATGCTAAAATTGTAATTTGTTTTTTCATTATTTATTCTTCCTCAAAACAATTAAAAATAATAGAATATCCATATTCTAAAGCTTCTTCATATAACTCTGTGTGATCTTCTTCTGTGTCTTTAACAGAATCTAATGTGAAATATTCTTCTTCAATTTCTGTTACTTTCCAGCCTTCTTCTTTGATGTAATGTTTTGCGAGCTTAAAAGCACCATCAATATCTTTATAATCGATGTATAAACTTACATAAGCTCCAATTACTTCGTTGTACTGTTCTGATTTCTTTGTTGGTTTTGCCAACGCGTTTATTAAAAACATAATTTTTGTTTTAAGTGATTATTGAGCCAATTCTCCTCGATGAGGTTTTAAAGCATCTCGATATTTCTTCATATCAATTTCATCAACCGTTACAAAAGCAATGGTATGAAATTCGTTAATCTCAGCGTGATTTATTTCGTAATAATGCAATTTTTCTATGGCTGCGAATTCTTTTAAATGAATGCAATGATGTTTAGCCGTTTCTAATCCGTCTTCACCTTTAAAGTCCCAAATCAGTTTTAGTTTTCTATTCATACAACAAAAATACCTATTTCAAATGAATGAAGCAGGTATTTTATGAAGTCTTAAAAAGTGAATTATTTTCTTGCTTTGTATTCGTTTAGTTTTTTTAAATGAACATCACTTTTACTTAATTGATATGCTTTTGTAATGTTTTTTATTGCTTTTGGATAGTCTTTTTGACCCGCATAGTATTCCGCTAAAGAGTCAAACACATTTGCGCTTTTCGGGTAATATTCTACAGTTAATTTAAAAAAAGCTTCTGATTTTTCTGGTTGACCCATCTCTAAATACATATTACCAGACATTATTAATAGTTCTTCGTCAAAAGGTGGAACTGAATATCCAAAATTGTTGAAGTACCTTTTTTCTTGTGCTTTAATTATATCAATTAGTTCTTTTGTAGGTGTTTCAAGAACATTAAATTTATGTACATCTTTAATCTCATACCATCTAAAAAAAGAAATCAATCCTTCTTTTATAGAAGGAAATGAAATTGTACCATGAAAATCATTTTTGTAGAATTTCCATTCAGTTTTTAAACCATTACTTTTATATTGTTTTGCAAGCTTTGTAAATTCTAAATTAGATCTTCCAAACAACCTGTAGTCACTTTTGTCTATGTTGATATTGCTAATTGTAATATCGTTTCTTTGAGCGTGTAAAGGTCCTCCTAAAGAAATAAAAAGCGATTTATTTTTGTAAGATTTCTCTTTTAATAAAACAGTAGCTTCTTTTACTAACTTTTGATTATCCCAATCTAAGCTAGGATCAATTGCTAAATAGTTTGCAAATAACTCTTGATGATGAATTAAAGTATTAATTGTAAAAAGCCCACCAAAAGAATGACCAATTAAAGTTCTGTAATTTGTAACAGGATAATTTTTTTCAATATGAGGAATTAGCTCATTCTTTAAAAACTTCAAAAAATTCTCAGCACCACCAGTTTCTAGATTATAAGCACCACCTTGTCTATTGGTGATTTTAGAGATTGTTAAATCTCTTGTTCTATTTTGTTGATTTGAGATTCCGATAAGAATCATTTCTGGAATAAAACCGCCTGAATAATAATTTTGAACCAAAGAAACTGTTGGTAAATGCATTTCCCCGTCTAAAATATAAACAACAGGATATTTTTTATTTTCATCAAAATTATTATGCAGTTGAAGGATTTAATTTAAAAGCAGTTGATTATTTACTCAAGCCAATTGCGTTTGACCGTTTTTTAGAAGCTGTAAATACTTTTTTCGATACAATTTCGATTGAAGAAAAAACAAAAGAAGAATCGTATAATGTAAATTCTGATTTCTTTTTTGTTCGTTCAGAGCGAAAAATGGTAAAAATTAATTTCGATGATATTTTATACATAGAAAGTTTAAGTGATTATATAAAAATAAGTATTCATGATAAAGTAATTGTAACAAGAGAAACGATTACAAATGTTGAGGCAAAACTGCCTTCACAGCAATTTTTAAGAGTTCATAGGTCATATATTGTTTCTTTGAAAAGCATCGATTCTTATACTAATGAACTGGTAGAAGTGAATCAAAAAGCAATTCCGATTAGTAGAAAATATAAAGATATTGTATTGAAGAAACTGGAAAATATGTAACAATAAAAAGTTATATTTACAGCAAATTATTTTGATTTGAATACAGTACAATTTATTCCTTCTGAACTTAGCTTTTCAATAGAAAAAGCAACTTATAAATGGCAAACTCCAAGTAATATCGCTTTGGTAAAATACTGGGGAAAAAGTGATCCACAAATCCCTAAAAATGCATCTATAAGTTTTACATTAAATAATTGTCACACAATTACTTCAATAGATTTTGTAAAGAAAAACCCTTCATTAGAAATCAATTTTGAATTGTTTTTTGAAGGACAAAAAAAGGAAGCATTTAAACCGAAAATTGGGCAGTTTTTCGATAGAATAAAAGAGTATTGTCCTTATGTTTTTGAATATGATATGATTATCAACTCAGAAAATTCTTTTCCGCATTCTAGCGGAATTGCTTCTTCTGCAAGTGGATTGTCAGCAATTGCAATGTGTTTATTAAATTTAGAAAAAGAATTAAATCCGAGTTTATCAGAAGAATACATCAAACAAAAAGCATCTTTTCTAGCTCGTTTAGGCTCTGGAAGTGCGAGTAGAAGTGTTGAAGGGCCTTTGGTTGTTTGGGGAAATCACCCAAAAGTAGAAGGAAGTTCAGATTTGTTTGGAGTGAAGTTTCCATATAAAGTACATTCGGTTTTCGAAAATTATCAAGATGCAATTTTATTGGTTGATAAAGGTGAAAAACAAGTTTCGAGCACTGTTGGTCATAACTTAATGCATAAGCATCCGTTTGCAGAGCAACGTTTTTTACAGGCTAATGAAAACCTTTCTGAAATATCAGAAGTTTTGCAAAATGGTGATGTTGATAAATTCATAAACATTGTTGAAAGTGAAGCATTAACATTGCATGCAATGATGTTAACAAGCAATCCGTATTTCATTTTAATGAAACCAAAAACGTTGGAAATCATCAATGAAATTTGGAGTTTTAGAGAACAAACTGGAAGCAAAATTTGTTTTACACTAGACGCAGGTGCAAATGTTCATGTTTTATATTTAGAAAATGAGAAAGAGAAAGTGAATGAGTTTATTGCAGAATCGTTGTCGAAATATTGTCAAAATGGTCAATATATTTTTGATGCTGTTGGATTTGGAGCTAAAAAGTTGTAAATTACAAAGACTAAACATTATTTATGAAAACTTCAGCCGTACTACTTTTGTTTCTCGTTGGGTGTTTAACCACTTCGGTTTCAGCTCAAGAAATATTATATTTTGATGCTAATTGGCATTCTACAACAAGAGAAAAAGCAACTTATTATAGACCGCAACCTAAAGTTAAAGAGAATGGTTTTTGGGTTGTAGATTATTATATTGATGGAACAAAACAAATGGAAGGCTTTAGTTTAAATGATGTTCCCAATAGTGAAAAATTCCATGGATTGGTGAAGTATTACTTTCAAAACGGACTCTTATTTCAAGAAATAAATTTTATTGAAGGAAAAATTAACGGTGTTAGAAAAGTATATTTTGAATCTGGGAAAATAAAAACAATAACAAAATATATAAACGATAAAAAAGAAGGTAAATATTACGAATATTACGAAACAGGAGAGCTTTTCTCTAGAGGAGATTTTGAAAATAATCTTAAAGAAGGGAATTGGAAAACCTTTTATAAAAACGGAAAGATAAAGGAGAAAGGGAATTATGTAAAGGATGAAAAAGCCGGAACTTGGAAGATGTTTTATAAAAACCTAAAGAAGAAATAACTAAACTGCTGTAAATTAAAATAATAAGTAGTATTTTTGTAATTGTTAAAGAAAAGAAATGAAGGGACCCTTATTTTACGCTAAAATTCTACTTTTTGGAGAATATGGAATTATTAAAGACTCAAAAGGTCTTGCTATTCCTTATAATACATACAGAGGAGCTTTAAAAAAAGCTGAAAATCTTTCTGGTGAAGCAAAAAAATCGAATGCTAATTTAATTAGGTTTTATAATTATTTGTCAGAATTAAAGAACGTTAATTTGTCTTTTCAATTAGATAATTTGAAGTCTGACCTAGATAATGGAATGTATTTTGATTCTTCTATTCCTCAAGGATATGGAGTTGGTAGCTCTGGAGCTTTAGTCGCTTCAATTTATGATAAATACGCAAACAATAAAATTACAGTTCTTGAGAACCTAACAAGAGATAAATTATTATCCCTTAAAGAGACTTTTAGTTTAATGGAGTCTTTTTTTCATGGAAAAAGTTCTGGATTAGATCCTTTAAATAGTTACTTAAGCTTACCAATATTAATCAATTCTAAAACAAATATTGAACCCGCTGGAATTCCATCACAAAAAGAAGGAAAAGGAGCAGTTTTTTTATTGGATTCTGAAATTGTTGGCGAAACTGAGCCAATGGTAAATATCTTTATGAATAAGATGAAAAATGAAGGTTTCAGGAAAATGCTTAATGAAGAGTTTGTTATTCATACTGATGCATGTATAGACGATTTTCTTCATGGAAATGTGAAATCTTTATTTGGCAATGTAAAGAAGTTATCAAAAGTTGTTTTGACAAACTTTAAACCTATGATCCCCGCTGCTTTTCATAAAGTTTGGGAACAAGGAATTTCTACAAATGATTATTACTTAAAATTGTGTGGTTCTGGTGGTGGTGGTTATATTCTTGGTTTTACTGAAGATTACGAAAAAGCAAAAGAAAAACTACAGGGCTATAAATTAGAAATGGTATATAGGTTTTAGAAAACCAAGGACTTAAAAGTGGGCAATTCTAAATCAACATCTTTCTTTTATAAATTATTAAGCTTACTTTCTGTAATTAGAGGTTATAATATCTTAGTATTAGTTCTGGCGCAATATTTAGCTTCAATTTTTATTTTCTCTCCAAAAAAATCTTTACGGTTTGTTATTTTAGATTATCAATTGTTGTTTATTGTTTTAGCATCAATTTGTGTGGTTTCTTCAGGATACATTATAAATAACTTTTACGATGTAAAAGCTGATAAAATAAACAGGCCCATAAAAACAACCATAGATAATGTTGTTAGTCAGAAAACAAAATTACAGATTTACTTTTTTCTTAATTTTTTAGGTTTTGTTTTTGGGTGGTTTATTTCATGGAAAGCAGCATTGTTTTTTGCAGTTTACATTTTTGCAATTTGGTTGTATTCTCATAAATTAAAGAAACATGCTTTTATAGGATTGATTACGGCTTCAATATTAACAATTTCGCCTTTTTTTGCCATTTTTGTCTACTATAAAAATTTTTCAAAAATAATATTTGTACACGCATTATTCTTGTTTTTAGTTTTGTTATTAAGGCAGTTAATTAAAGATTTAGAAAATTTAAGAGGAGCAGTAGCTAATAATTATACCACATTTCCTGTGAAATATGGAGAGCGTAAAACTAGGAAACTCGGAATTCTCATTATAATATTAACATTCCTTCCTGTAATTATTTTACTTAATTACTCTGGTATAGGTTATATGAAATATTACTTTTTGTTTTCACTAAACATGTTGTTGTTTATTGGGTATTTTTTGTGGAAATCAAACTTGAAAAGACACTATGTTTTTCTTCATAACATTCTTAAAATTATGTTGCTTCTTGGTGTTTTAAGTTTGCTTTTTATTGATCCTTCTTTAGTTTTAGAAAGAGTGATTGATAAACTGAATTAAATCAAATATTTAACAGTATCTTTGCCGAAAATTAATAAAAATGGACTCAAGTAAAAACTCGTCGAGAGGACGACAATCTGAAAGCAATAGTAATAATGGTTTTCAACGTAAGAAAAAAGAGTATAAAAAAATAAAAACTGCTCCAAAAGCTAATCCGGAAGACGGAATTAGATTAAATAAATACATCTCAAATTCGGGTGTATCTTCAAGAAGAGAAGCAGATAAATTAATTGCATCAGGAAATGTAACTGTAGATGGAGTTGTAATAACGGAAATGGGTTTTAAAGTAAAACCTGGCAGTGAAGTTCGTTTTGACGGTTCGTCAATTTCTCCTGAAGAAAAAAGATATATTCTGTTAAATAAGCCAAAAAATTACATTACTACGATGGATGATGAACGTGGTAGAAAAACGGTTATGGATTTAATAGAAAACGCAGCAAAAGAGCGTGTGTATCCAGTTGGTAGATTGGATAGAAATACAACGGGTTTGTTATTGTTTACCAATGATGGAGATTTAGCAAAAAAATTGACACATCCAAAACATAATGTTCAGAAATTATATCATGCTTCGCTTGATAAAAAGTTTGAAATGAAACATCTTCAAAAAATTAGAGAAGAAGTAATTATTGAAGGTAGAAAGGTGTTTATTGATGAAGTTGATTATGTAGTTGGAGAATCAAAAACTGAAGTTGGAATTAAAATTCACTCTGGCCGTAATAGAATTGTTCGTAAGATTTTTGAACACTTCGGGTATAAGGTTGTGAAGTTAGATCGTGTTATTTTTGCAGGATTGACAAAAAAGAATTTACCACGTGGAAGATATAGAGAGTTAACTTCACAAGAAGTGAATACGCTTCATATGATATAAAAAAAAGAGGCTTTTAAAAAAAGCCTCTTTTTTTTATAAAATTTCTTTACCTTTTAGAAATACCTTTTCTATTTGATTTACTCCAAAAGAATATGGGATAAATCCATAAGAGTTAATAGGTTTTGTGATGATAAAGTTTGCTAATTTTCCTTTAGTAATAGAACCAACTTTGTTTTCTAGTCCCATTGCATATGCACTATTAATTGTTGCTGCGTTAATCGCTTCTTCTGGCGTCATTTTCATTTTAATACATGCGGTAGAAACTACAAAATTCATATTCCCGGAAGGCGTAGAGCCTGGATTAAAATCTGTTGCCAATGCTAATGGTAGTCCAGCGTCAATCATTTTACGAGCTGGTGTATACGGAATGCTCAAGAAATAAGAACAACTTGGTAATGCAACTGGCATTGTTTGAGTTCCTTTTAAAGCATTAATATCTTCATTACGCATTTCTTCTAAATGGTCAACGGAAAGTGCATCAAATTTAATTCCGGCTTGCACACCACCAATTGCGGTAAATTGGTTCACATGAATTTTAGGAATTAAACCATGTTTTTTTCCTGCTGATAAAATCAGTTCTGTATCAGCAACAGAAAAATATCCTGTTTCACAGAAGATATCAATATAATCAGCTAGTTTTTCTTTAGTAACTTTTGGAATTACATCATCAATAAGCATTTGTATATACCCCTCTTTATTCTCTTTATATTCTAAAGGAACTGCATGTGCACCTAAAAACGTTGCTTTAATTGGAATCAGATAATTATCTTTTAATCGTTTGATAACCCGAAGCATTTTTAATTCAGCTTCTTCAGTTAATCCATAACCAGACTTTATTTCTACAGCGCCAGTTCCTAGCTGAATTACTTCCTCTAAACGAACTTTACTTTGTTGGTATAATTCTTCTTCTGAAATTTCTTGTAGCTTCTTTGCTGAGTTTAATATTCCGCCACCACGATTTGCGATTTCTTCATATGATAAGCCGTTAATTCTATCGACAAATTCTCCTTCTCTATTTCCTGCATAAACAATATGCGTATGAGAATCACACCAAGAAGGTAATATCATTTTTCCGGTTACGTCAATAATCTCTTCATCGATTTGAGGGCAATTTTCCATTGATCCAAAGTCAGATATTAATCCATTTTCAACAACTAAAAAAGCGTTTTTAATTGTTGGTAAAACCTTCATTTCTTTTCCAGAAACAAAAGAAATTGGTTCATTTCTAACCTGAATTAATTCTTTAATATTTTTAAATAAAGTCGCCATTAAAATAAATCGTTTAATAATTCGTCTTCTACAAGATTTGGTAAAGTTACTTTTAAATTTGGAGTTCTTTCCATTTCTCTTTTGATTGCGAAAATTGCTTCATCATTTCTAGCCCAACTTCTACGTGCTATTCCGTTGTTTACATCATAAAAAAGCATACTTTTTAATTTTGTTTCTGCTTCTTTGGTTCCGTCTAATAACATTCCGAATCCACCATTCATCACTTCACCCCAACCAACACCGCCACCATTGTGAATAGAAACCCAAGTTGCGCCTCTAAAACTATCTCCTATTACATTATGAATTGCCATGTCTGCAGTAAATTTACTTCCGTCATAAATATTAGAAGTTTCTCTAAAAGGTGAATCTGTTCCACTTACATCATGATGGTCTCTCCCTAAAACTACAGGTCCAATTTTACCATTTGCAATGGCATTATTAAATGCTTCAGCAATTTTAGACCTTCCCTCAGCGTCAGCGTATAAAATTCGTGCTTGAGAGCCAACAACCATTTTATTCTTTTTTGCGTTTTTAATCCAAGTAATATTATCTTGCATTTGTAGTTGAATTTCTTCTGGAGAATTCTTCATGATTTTTTGAAGAACTTCTGCAGCAATTTCATCGGTTTTATCTAGATCTTCAGATTTTCCTGATGCACAAACCCAGCGAAAAGGGCCAAAACCATAATCGAAACACATTGGACCTAAAATGTCTTGAACGTATGAAGGGTATTTAAAATCGATATTATTTTCTGCCATTACATCTGCGCCAGCTCTTGAAGATTCTAATAAAAAGGCATTTCCGTAATCAAAGAAGTAGGTTCCTTTTTCAGTATGTCTGTTAATTGCTGCAGCATGTCTTCTTAATGTTTCTTGAACTTTTTCTTTGAAAACAGCCGGTTCTTCTGAAATTAGCTTGTTAGATTCTTCGTAAGAAATATCAACTGGGTAATATCCTCCAGTCCAAGGAATGTGTAAAGAAGTTTGATCAGATCCAACATGAATAAAAATATTTTCTTCATCAAAGCGTTCCCAAATCTCAACTATATTTCCGATGTAAGCAATGGAAACTACTTCATTGTTTTCTTGCGCTTTTTTTACACGAATAATTAAATCATTCATGTTGTCAATTAAAACATCAACCCAACCTTGTTTGTGCCTTTTTGTTGCTGCTTTTTGGTTTACTTCTGCAGCAATTGTAATACAACCAGCAATATTTCCTGCTTTTGGTTGTGCTCCAGACATTCCGCCTAAACCAGCGGTTAAAAATATTTTTCCATTCGAACTTTCTCCTTTTGATAATATTTTTCTGAACGCATTCATTACCGTAATTGTAGTACCATGCACAATTCCTTGTGGTCCAATGTACATAAAAGAACCAGCAGTCATTTGTCCATATTGTGTAACGCCCAACGCATTGAATTTTTCCCAATCATCAGGTTTTGAGTAATTCGGAATCATCATTCCGTTAGAAACTACTACTCTTGGAGCATTTTTAGATGAAGGAAATAGACCCATCGGATGACCAGAATATATGTGTAAAGTTTGCTCATCTGTCATGATTGCTAAATAATGCATTACCACTAAATATTGCGCCCAATTTTGAAAAACCGCTCCATTTCCCCCGTAGGTAATTAATTCTTCTGGATGTTGTGCTACTGCAGGGTCTAAATTGTTTTGAATCATTAACATTAAAGCTGCAGCTTGTGAAGATTCTGCAGGATATTCTTCTATTGATCTTGCGTAAATTTTATAGTCTGGCTTAAATCTATACATATAGATTCGACCAAATTCTTTTAATTCTTTTGCAAATTCTATGACTAATTCTTCATGCCAATCTTTTGGGAAATAACGCAACGCATTTTTTATTGCTAGCTTTTTTTCATCAATTGATAAAATATCTTTTCTTTTTGGAGCTCTATTAGCGTTTGTTGGATATTCTTTTTTTGAAGGTAATATATTAGGGATTCCTTGTAAAACGTTTTCTTTAAATGTCATGTCTATTTTATTTTACAATAAAAGATTGATTTTTTACTAATTGAATAAGATTATTGATGTCGTCCTTTAAAATTCTGTCATCTTCTAACTTATCAACTTTATTTCTGATGATTTTAAAATTTTTTTCAACAATTTCTGAAAAAGTATTTGGCCTTCTGTAATCCATAGCTTGTGCTGCATACATTAATTCGATGGCTAATATTTTTTCGATATTCCCTAAGATTTGATTGAACTGTCGCCCAGAAATACTTCCCATAGAAACATGATCTTCTTGTCCTAATGAAGTCGGAATTGAATCCGCAGAAGGAGGGAAGCATAACGATTTGTTTTCTGTAACTAAAGCAGCTGTTGTGTATTGCGGAATCATAAATCCAGAATTTAATCCACCGCCAGAAGTTAATAATCTTGGTAAACCAAATTTTCCTTCTAACAATAAATAACAACGACGATCAGAAATATTTCCTAATTCAGAAGCTGCGATTGAGCAATAATCTAAAGCCATTGCCAATGGTTGACCATGAAAATTTCCACCTGAAATTGCTTCCGTTTCACTAAGTACAATTGGATTGTCAGTAACCGAGTTCATTTCAATTTCAGCCAATTCATTTAAATGATAATAAGCGTTTCTTGAAGCTCCATGGACTTGAGGAATGCATCGCATAGAATACGGATCTTGGACACGAGAACAACTTTCGTGAGAATTGATGTTTTGAGAATTTGCAAATAACATTCTCATTCGTTCTGCAACTTTTATATTTCCTTTAAATGGGCGAATCTCATGTAATTCACTTTTAAAAGGAGATTGACTTCCTTGATATCCTTCAATACTCATTGCTCCAGAAACATCTGCTAAATCTAATAAATATTGCATTTTTTTCAATCCTATAATCGCGTGAGCTAAAATAAATTGTGTGCCGTTTATTAACCCTAAACCTTCTTTTGCCTGAAGAATTAATGGTTTTAGATTGTGATTATTTAAAACTTCTTTTGCTGGTTGAATTTCGTTACCAATCCAGAAATCACCTTCACCTAATAATGGTAAAAATAAATGAGAAAGTGGCGCTAAATCTCCAGAAGCACCAACTGAGCCTTGTTCGGGGACAATTGGTAATAAATCATTCTCTATAAAGTAAAGAATGCGTTCAATCAATTTTAAACGAACTCCAGAATAACCTTGACATAAAGCGTGTGCTTTACAAATCATCATGATTTTAGAAAGTTCTTTGTCTATTGGATTTCCAACTCCAACAGCATGTGTAATCAATAAGTTTTCTTGCAGTTTACTTGTTTCTTCGGGTGTAATTTGTACATCACACAAAGGACCAAAGCCAGTATTGATTCCGTAAACAGCGTTGTCACCACTTGCCATTGTTTCAACTTTTAGTCTACACTCCTTAATTTTTATAATTGCTTCTTTGTTGATTTCTGCTTTTAAATTGCCGTTAGCAATTGCAATAACGATATCAACTGTTAGGTTGTCTATTCCGTATTTAAATGTCATGCTGTAAAAATTGGTATAGTTACAAAGTTATTTATATTTTTGATGCTCAATGATATTATTTTAATCATTAATTAATAACTATGAGTTATCAAATAGAAATTAGGCATATTAAATATTTTTTGGCAGTAGCAGAAGAGTTGCATTTTAGAAAAGCAGCAGAAAAATTATTTATCTCCCAGCCCGGGTTAAGTAGGCAAATTAAGCAAATGGAAGTTGACTTGGGGGTTGTATTGTTTGAAAGACATAATAGAAAGGTTGTTTTAACAAAAACAGGGACGTATTTAAAAAAAGAGTTGGCTATAAATTTAAAAAATATAACACATACTTTAAATCACGCAAAATTATTGAACGATGGCAAGAAGGGCGATATTAAGTTTGGTTATGTGGGTTCTGCGATGCAACAAATTATTCCTGATTTATTATTGAAATTTAAAAAAGAGCATCCGAATGTGTTGTTTAGTTTAAAAGAGATGGACAATCAAAAGCAGATTGAAGAATTGTTGTCTTTTGACCTAGATTTAGGTTTTGTGAGGTTAGAACGTGTGCCAAAGGGACTAGAGATTTTTTCGATTTTAAAAGAAAATTTTTGCTTGGTTTTACCAAAGAATCACATTATTAATAATGCTACTTTTAAAAGTATATCTCAGTTCAAAGAAGAATCTTTTATTTTATTTGATCCAAAATACAGCACTACATATCATGAGCGTGTAATGCAAATTTTTGAAGACCATGCTTTCGCACCAAATATTTCCCACAATACAATTCATGCAAGTTCTATTTATAAATTGGTAGAAAATAATTTCGGAGTTTCTATTGTTCCAAAATCATTAATCGATAAGAATGCAAAAAACGTTCAGTTTATAGAATTAGAAAAGATTCAACAAAAAACAACTTTATCAGTAGTTTGGAATTCTGACAACAGGAATCCGATTTTAAAAGAAATAATAAAGCTACTCTAGAGGTAGTTTTATTATTTCTTTTAAAAAAGAATGTTCTTGTAATTAAGTTTTATACAGATTAAAGAACGAGTTCTTTATTGTAGCTCAGTTTAAAGCCTAATGTGTGTTTAAATAAATAATCCCTCATACTCAAACCACCTATAATTCCTTTCCCTTTTATGAAATATATATTCTAAACAAGAATAAAAAAAACCACTCTTAAAAAAGAGTGGTTTTGGTGGTGCCTCCAGGAAGAAATTACTTTATTTCATTTAATCTCAAAAACACCTAAATCATTAAAAATTAATGATATAACATCATTTTTATTATAAAGACATAAAATGAAATAAAGACAAA
>JAQXEU010000046.1 GCA_029250685.1 Polaribacter sp. | reverse complement strand
TTTTAACTCTTCAGTAATATAACGCTCAGCATTAACCAAGGTTTGCTTACGAATCCATTCTTCAGGAACTTTATCTCTGTGTGTATTTCTAACTTCTATATAATATCCGAAAACATTGTTGAACGCAATTTTTAAACTTGTAATTCCAGTTTGCTCAGTTTCACGAGCCAACATATTGTCTAAATATTCTTTTCCAGAGTTAGAAATTGCACGTAAATCATCTAATTCATTAGAAACGTTACTAGCAATTGCATTTCCTTTATTGATGTTAACAGGCGCATCATCAAACAAAGTTTCGGTAATTTTTGCAATTAAATCTGTACACGCATTTAATTGCTTTCCGATTTGTTTTACAGAAGCATTTGTGCTTTTTTCAGCCGCTTCTTTAATCGGCAAAATGGCCTGTAAAGAATTCTTTAAATACACAACTTCTCTTGGTGATGCTTTTCCTGTCGCCACTTTAGAAATTAACCTTTCAATATCAGAAATTTGCTTTATTTGATAGGTTACGGTTTCAAAAAAATCATCAGAATTAATTAAATAATTAACCGTTTCGTGACGCTTTTCAATTTCAGTTTTATTCTTTAGCGGCAATGCCAACCAACGTTTTAATAAACGTCCGCCCATTGGTGAAATGGTTGCATCGATAATGTCTAAAAGCGTTACAGAATTTACAGAAGTTCCGTGATATAATTCTAAATTTCTGACCGTAAAACGATCCATCCAAACATAATTATCTTCTGCAATTCTAGAAATATTTTGAATATGCGATAATTGTTTGTGTTGTGTTTCTGATAGATAAAATAAAATGGCTCCGGCAGCTACAATTCCAGATTCTAAATTTTGAATTCCGAAACCTTTGAGGCTCTTTACATCAAAATGATTTTGCAAAGATTCTTGTGCATATTCTGGCTGAAAAACCCAGTCTTCTAAATAAAAAGTATAAAAACGATTTTCGAACAGTTCAAAAAACTGTTGCTTGTTTTTTTTCTCAACCAAGACTTCACTCGGATTGAAATTTTGCAATAATTTATCAATGTATTCAGCATTTCCTTCCGCTACTAAATATTCCCCTGTAGAAACATCTAAAAAGGAAATTCCGAATTGTTTTTTATCAAAATGAACTGCCGCTAAAAAGTTGTTGGTTTTAGAATGCAAAACTTCATCATTCAAAGCAACTCCAGGCGTTACTAATTCTGTCACACCACGTTTTACAATGGTTTTTGTCATTTTTGGATCTTCTAATTGATCACAAATGGCAACACGCATCCCGGCTTTTACTAATTTTGGTAAATAGGTGTTTATAGAATGATGTGGGAAACCAGCTAATGCAGTTTCTGTTTCACTTCCAGCACCGCGTTTTGTTAATGTAATTCCTAAAACATGTGCTGCTTTTTTAGCATCTTCACCAAAGGTTTCGTAAAAATCTCCAACTCTAAATAACAACATGGCATCAGGATATTTCACCTTAATAGCATTGTATTGTTTCATTAACGGAGTAACCTTTTTTACTTTGGTTTTTGCCAAGTTTTCGGAATTTTAAATTAGTTTTGCGAAGATAATTATTCGGATTTAAAGATAGAACTTTTTATGAGAAAACTAAAGAATAGCGAGTTAGGAAGAATATCAGTTGATGAATTTAAAGAAGTTGTAAAAACTCCTTTGATTGTAATCTTAGATAATATTAGAAGTTTAAATAATGTGGGTTCAGTTTTTAGAACTTCGGATGCTTTTTTAATCGAAAAAATTTATCTCTGCGGAATTACAGCAACGCCACCAAATAAGGAAATCCATAAAACAGCTTTGGGAGCAACAGAATCTGTTGAGTGGGAATATGTAAAAGATACATTTGAACTAGTTGAGAAATTAAAATCAGAAAAGGTAAAAGTTCTTTCTATTGAGCAAGCAGAAAATAGCACAATGTTGAATGATTTTATCCCAGAAGAAAACCAGAAATATGCAGTTGTCATGGGAAATGAAGTAAAAGGTGTACAACAAGAAGTAGTTTCTACTTCTGATTATTGTATTGAAATTCCACAATTAGGAACCAAACACTCATTAAATATCTCTGTAAGTTGTGGAGTTGTTCTGTGGGACTTATTTAATAAGTTGAAATAATCGTATTACATACCAATAATCAATTTTGCAATCCAAAAGTAAATTAGAATTCCAAAAATATCATTGCTTGTTGTTATAAAAGGACCTGTAGCAATTGCAGGGTCAATACCTCGTTTATTTAAAAATAACGGAATAAAAGTTCCTATTAAACCAGCAACAATAATTACTACGATTAATGAAACAGAAATAGCAAGTGCTTTTTGAGCTTCTCCATTATACAACCAAATAAATAAGAATAAAAAGACAGATAAAATCAATCCGTTTAAAGCAGCTAAAAGCATTTCCTTTATCAAACGGTTATTGATACTTCCTTTTACATCATCATTTGCCAAACCTTGTACAATAATTGCAGAAGATTGTACTCCAACATTTCCAGCCATCGCTGCAATTAATGGAGTAAAGAAGAATAAAATTGCATCTTCACTAAATAAATCTTGAAAACCTTCCATGATTAAAAAAGCACCAATTCCACCAATTAATCCTAAAAACAACCAAGGAATTCTTGCTTTTGTTAAATGAAAAATACTATCATCAGAATCTACATCTTGTGTTAAACCAGCCGCCATTTGATAATCTTTATCAGCTTCTTCCTTAATTACATCAACGATATCATCAATGGTAATTCTACCAACTAAGGTTTCATGATCATCAATAACAGGAATCGCTTCTAAATCATATTTACGCATTACGTTTGCTACGTCTTCTGCGCTTTCATTTACATGAACCGAATCTACTTTTGGAATGTAAATTTCTGAAATAGGTGTTCTGGTGGATGCAACTAACAAATCTTTTAAAGATAGCCTTCCTTTTAATTGCCCTGCTTCATTTACAACGTAAATTGAATGTACACGTGTAACTTCTTCTGCTTGAATACGCATTTCTTTTACACATTTTAAAACGGTCCAATTTTCATTTACTTGAACCAATTCTTTTGCCATTAAACCACCGGCAGAATTTTCATCATACGTAAGTAATTCTTCAATTTCTTTTACGTGTTCCTCATCTTCAATTTGAGACATTACTGCCTCTTGCCTTTCCTCTGGCAATTCTGCAATAATATCTGCGGCATCATCTGAATCTAATTCTTCAACTTCTTCGGCAATTTCTTTTGCAGTAAGTTGCTCAAAGATTTTTTCACGAACGTCTTCATCTAATTCAATTAAAATATCTGAAGTAGTTTCACTATCTAAAAGTTTGATAACATAAACGGCTTCATTATAAGAAATCTCTTCTAAAACCTCAGCAATATCTGCATAATGCATTTCAGAAAAAAGCATAGAAAGTCCATTATCATTACCGTTTTCGATATGTAATGTAACGTTTTCTAAAAGGTCTTTAGTGATTTCAAATGCCATTTTCTGCTATTTTTGCGGTCAAACTAATGAATTCTTGAACCGATAATTGTTCGGGACGCATCGCAAATATAGGGTCTTCTTTTAAGGAATCCGAAAGATTGAATGATTTTAAACTTCCGCGTAACATTTTTCTACGTTGATTAAAAGCCATTTTTACAACTCGGAAAAATAATTTTTCATCAACAGGAAGTGTATAGTTTTCTTTTCTGATTAATCGAATTACCCCAGAATCTACTTTTGGAGGCGGATTAAAAACTGTTGGCGGAACCGTAAATAAGTATTCAACATCAAAAAAAGCTTGTGTTAAAACGGATAAGATTCCATAAACTTTACTTCCTTCTTTTTCTGCAATTCTTTTGGCAACTTCTTTTTGAAACATTCCAGCAAATTCTGGAACAAATTCTCTATTTTCAATTGCTTTAAATAGAATTTGTGAAGAAATATTATATGGAAAATTACCAATAATTGCAAACTGCTTGTTATTGAAAACCTTATTGATATCTTGTTTTAAGAAATCGCCTTCAAGAATTGAAAATTTTTCAGAACTTGTATCTAATTTTATATGTTCTAAAGGAAAGGATTCTTTTAAATAGGCTACGGAATCATAATCAAGTTCCATAACCGTAATTTTTGTTTTTTTTTTCAGTAAATATTTTGTTAGAAACCCCATTCCAGGGCCAATTTCTAATACATGATCGTATCCGTTTTCGGTTAGCGCATCTGCAATTCTTTTAGCAACGTCTTCATCGGTTAAAAAATGTTGTCCTAAATGTTTTTTGGCTCTTACGCTCATATTTATTTAGTTTCTTCGTTTGAGAAAAATTCGTTTACAATTTTTAATTCTGTTCTAAAAGCTAGCATTTTATCAGCAAATTTTTGCATTCCGCCGCCTCTTAATCTTTCTGCATCTTCTTTGTAATAATTGTCTAAATCTTCTCTAGTTTTTGCTGAGTATTGAACAGAATATGTAATTCCGCCCATATCTTCTTCAACCAAAACTTGCGTTAATTTTGCTGAGGTAAATTTACCGGTTGCTAATACTTCCGGAATGTGGCTTTGAATCCAAGTTAACCATTCTTCATGAATGCTTTCTTCAATACTTAAAGTTACGTTGTAAATGTACATTTGTATGGTTGTTAATTAACAATATCACCTCTGAGTTTTCGGTATTTTTTTCTCGCATCAACCAAATAAATACTCGAAGGATGTTCAAAAATAATCTTTTGATAATACTCAGAAGCCTTTTCTGTATTATTTAATTTTGATTCATAAATTTCAGCAATTAGATAGAGCGAATCATCAACAAAAATTCCTTCTTTATCTAAAGCGATAATTTGAGTGTAATTGTTGATTGCATCTTGAAAACGATTTATTTTCGCAAATAAATTTGCTTGTTTAAAGATCGCTTCATCTTCTATTTTTTGCCCTTTATAATCGATAATTACTTTTTGTAATGTATCAATTGCTTGCGTATTTTTATTTTGAAAAGCTAATAAATCTGCTTTTGCATACAATTGCAATCCAAGATCTAAAGAATCTTTTGGCTGATTGTCAGAAATGATTAAAAATAAATCTAACGCATCGTTTGCTATCAATTGCGTTGTTGATGCTTTCAGAACTTTTAATTGTGCAAAAGCCCATTTAAAATCGTTTTTAAAATACGAAGTTTGTGCAACTTTAAATCGTGCTTTTTGTGCTAAAGGATGATTTTTAATACTCGTTTGAACTTGAGAAAAGTAGATCAAAGCTCGATTGTAATTCCCAGTAAACACATGAACATCACCCAGTTTTATTTTTATTTCTGCTTGTTGAAATTTTGATTTAGCAATTGCTTTTGCTGTTGTTAAAACAGTAATTGCTTTTTCAGGTTCGTTTTTCTTAAAAGTTAAATAATCGGCATATTCAAGTTGAATTTTCAAGGTTGCAGATTTCTTTCCGTAGCGATTAAAAATAGCTTCAAAAAGCGATTCTATATTTTCTTGATTTGTAACAATTGCAATTTTAACTGTGTATAAGTTTGCCGTTAAAACCTGCTCTATAAAAGGGCTTTTTTCTAAAATAAAATCAAAACATTTCTTAGCGGTCTCATACGCTTTGTTATTGAAAGAATTGAACCCTAAGTTAATAATATTAACAATATTTTTTGGGTTTCTGTTGAATAGCGCTTTTTCTTGAATTAACGCTTTTTCGTATTCTTTTTGCTGTACAAACAACCAGCTTAATAAAACATTCCAAACATTTTTTGGATTACTAACCGATTTTCTAATCAGTGCCTTTTTGAATAAAATATTGTTTTCGTTTAAGCGATCATCTGTAATATACCTACTTGTTAAACGTTGTACAGAATTTAAGTAATTCTCGTTTTTATCAATTAAATCAATGTACGAAACGAACATTTCTTTAAACGCTCCTTTTTCTCCATAAATCTGTGCAATCTGAATCTCATAATTTGCATTTGGATTGTAACGCATCGTTTCTTTGTAAGCTAAAACGGCATAATCTAACAACGCATTGTCATTAAATAACCGTCCAATTAAGCCACCCATATTATTGTTCGTTTTTATGGAGTTTATCGCTTTATCATAATATATTTTAGCAGTTTCTTTTTGTTGTTGCTTTTCGTAATTATAACCCAATTCAACATTTAAATAAGTGTGTTTTGGTTTTTCTAACAAACGCTTTTTTAGTAGTTTTTCTACTTCATCAAATTTTGAAGTTTCTTGATATGAACTAACCAATCTTTTTAAATACGCTGTGTTATATTTATTTTTTTCAAAGAGCGATTTAAATAATTGTGTTGCTTTTTCAAACTCGCCATCTCTATAATATCTTTCCGCCAACATAAAGTTGTCTTGCCCATAAATAAAGGAGCTTAGGAAGATAAAAAAGAGAATTATGTGTTTTCTCATGATATTCAAAGATAAGAACAAGAACGTTAAATTTTTATTAAATCATACGATTTCTAAAAACACAATGTAACATTTTGGCACGAAACTTGTCTACTATATATAAGAACTAACAAATTTATTATTATGAGCAAATTAACAAAACAATACGAACAAGCGAAAAGTAACTCTAAAATGTATATGCAAAATGGGCAAATTGCTGCTTATTTAAATGCCTTATTAGAAATGAATAAATACAAAAGATTAATGGTTGCCGTTGTTGCAAACTAAAAAGTAAGTTTTAAGAGGCCTCAAAACTTACTTGATAATATTCTTTTATAATTTTAGATTGATTCTTAATCAATCATATCAAAACCACAATACGGTACTAAAACATCTGGAATTTTAATTCCATTTTCTGTTTGATAGTTTTCTAAAATTCCTGCCAAAACTCTAGGCAATGCAAGAGAACTCCCGTTTAATGTATGTGCTAATTGACTTTTTCCTTCTTTGTTTTTAAAACGCAACTTCAATCTATTTGCTTGAAAGGTTTCAAAATTAGATGCAGAACTTATTTCTAACCATCTGTCTTGTGCGGTAGAAAACACTTCAAAATCAAAAGTTAATGCAGCTGTAAAACCTGTATCGCCACCACACAAACGTAAAATTCTGTACGGCAATTTTAATTCGCGTAATATTTCTTTAATGTGATCAACCATTCCGTTTAATGCATTGTACGAATTATCTGGATGTTCAATTCTTACAATTTCTACTTTATCAAATTGATGCAATCTGTTTAAGCCTCTAACATGTGCTCCGTAACTTCCAGCTTCACGACGAAAACACGGTGTATAACCTGTGCAAGTAATCGGAAAATCGCTCTCAGTAACTAAATTTCCTCTAAACATATTTGTAATTGGTACTTCAGCAGTCGGAATTAAATATAAATCATCAACAGTAGAATGATACATTTGTCCATCTTTATCTGGTAATTGACCAGTTGCAGTTGCAGATTCTGTATTTACCAAATGAGGAACTTGATATTCTTTATAACCAGCTTCAATATTTTTATCTAAAAAATAATTGATTAATGCACGTTGTAATCTTGCACCTTTTCCTTTATAAACAGGGAATCCTGCTCCAGTAATTTTAGTTCCTAGTTCAAAATCTATGATGTCATATTTTTTTGCCAATTCCCAATGAGGTAAAGCATTTTTTCCTAATTCAGGAACCGTACCTTCTGAAAAAATATTCTCATTATCTTCTTCAGATTTCCCTGCTTTTACAGAAGAATGAGGAATATTTGGAATTTGATATAACAACTCTTGTAAACTGTTAGAAAAAGCATTTAGTTTTTCTGTCAATTCTTTAGATTGCTCTTTAAGTTGAGTAGTTTTTTCTTTTAAAAGATTTGCTTTTTGAGCTTGTCCAGATTTAAAAAGTTCACCAATTTCTTTCGAAATTGTATTAGATTCTGCTAAAATATTGTCTAACGAAGTTTGTGTAGTTCTACGATTTTCATCTGCAGTTAAAACATGGTCAATAATTGCTTCAGCATTTGCAAAATTACGTTTTGCTAAACCTTCTAAAACAGTTTGTTTGTTGTCTCTAATAAACTGAACTTGTAACATCTTTTATTTTTTTAAGAGCCACAAAGATAAAGTAACTACAACAATTTAGCAATGCCTTTTAGAGATTGTTTTGAATGTAGTTTAGTGCAATTTTTTCATCTTCTTTTAGTTGAAGAATTAGTTTTTCTACAGAATCAAATTTCTCTTCATCTCTCAAAAAATATAAAATTTCTATCGTTAAATTTTGATTGTATAAATCTTTTTCAAAATTAAAGAAGTGCACTTCAATTGTTTGATGTTTTCCTTCTAAAGTTGGTCTAAAACCAATATTCATCATTCCGAAAATAGTGTTGTTATCAATTTTAGATTTTACAACATAAACCCCCATTTTTGGAATCAATTTATAATCTTCTTTAATACTAATGTTTGCTGTTGGGAAACCAATTTTACCACCTAATTGTTTGCCGTTAACAACAGTTCCGTTTAACATAAAATGATAACCCAAATATTTGTTAGCGGTTTTTATGTTTTTGTCTGATAATGCTTTTCTAATTTTTGTTGAACTTACAGATACATCATTAATGTCTTGCGCAGGAATTTCTTCAACTTCAAAATTATACAAATGACTATACTCTGTTAGTTGTTCTAAATTCCCTTCACGATTTTTTCCAAAATGATGATCGTAACCAATAATTAATTTAGATGTATTTAATTGATTCACTAAAATTTTTCGAACAAAATCTAAAGCAGTTAATCTAGAAAACTCAATACTAAAAGGGTGAATAATTAAGTAATCCAGTCCAGTTTTTGATAATAATTCTGCTCTTTCATCAATTGTATTTATCAATTCTATGGATGCATTTTGTTGCAAAACCATTCTTGGATGTGGAAAAAACGTTAATAAAACAGATTTTGTCCCTAATTTTTTGGCAGTCTCTACAACTTGTTCTATTATTTTTTGATGACCAATATGAACACCATCAAAAGTACCTATAGTAACAACTGTATTTTCTGTATGTTGATAATTAGAAAGCGAATGGATTATTTCCAAAGTGAAATTAATTTTTGCAAAGTTACAATTAGATTCAAACAAAAACCGCTTGAGTTTAGATAAATCTTTTTTTGTTAATAAACGGCTGTTTAATTTAATAAAACTTTAATTTTATTAGTAATTCTTTAACAAATTCAAAAAAAATTGTACTTTGCAGATTAGATAACAAATATTTTACATTATGAAAAAACTATTACTTGTTGCATTTGCAATGTTTACCAGTGTCGTTATGTTTGCTCAGACTACTGTCTCAGGAACCGTTTCAGACACTAATGGCGAGCCTCTTCCCGGAGCTAACATTAAAGTTGAAAGTAAATCAGTTGGTACCAATACCGATTTTGATGGAAAATTTACAATGACAGTTACGGATACGCCTCCGTTTAATATAGAAATTTCTATGTTGGGTTATAAAACTCAAAAAGTAGCAATTACTAAAAACAATCAAAATGTTTCAGTTACTCTAACTGAAAACGCAACTTCTTTAGATGAAGTAGTTGTTTCGGCTTCTCGTACACCAGAGCGTATCATGGAATCTCCGGTTACTGTTGAAAGAATGGACATTAGAGCAATTAGAAACACTTCTTCTCCATCCTTTTATGATGGTTTAGAGAATCTTAAAGGTGTTGATATTAACTCTAATAGTTTGACATTTAAATCTGTTAATACTCGTGGATTTGCTACATTTTCAAATGAGCGTTTTATGCAGTTAGTAGACGGAATGGACAATTCTTCTCCGGCATTAAATTTTGCTTTAGGAAACTTATTAGGAATGTCTGAATTAGATGTTAAGACTATTGAGTTATTGCCAGGAGCTTCTTCTGCTTTATATGGTGCAAACGCATTTAACGGAATTATGTTTATGACAAGTAAATCTCCATTTGATGCACCCGGAGTTAGTTTTGTAATGAAATCAGGATTAACAAGTCAAGATGCAGCAGGTGTAAACGAAATTATTGATACAAGTGTAAGAATTGCACACGTATTTTCAGAAGAGTTTGCAGCAAAAGCAACTATTTCTTACTTAGAAGGAACTGATTGGAATGCTACAGATTACAGAGATGAAACAAACCCAGCATCAACAAGTCATGCAGGTAATCCAGCTTATAATGGATTAAACGTTTATGGTGATGAAGTTGGTACAAATATTCCTGGAATAGGAAGAGTTACCAGAACAGGTTATACTGATAATGATTTAATGGATAATGAAGCTAAAAGTTTAAAGCTAGGAGTATCATTAAACTATAGACCTTATGGTGATGATCGTTTAGAGTTTATTTTTAATTCTAAATACGGAACAGGAAATACAATTTATCAAGGACAGAATAGATACAACATCAAGAATTTTCAAATGTTTCAAAACAAATTAGAGGTTCGTGGTAAGGACTTCTTTATTAGAGGTTATGTTACAAGTGAAAACGCTGGAGATTCTTATGATACTCGTTTTGCAGCCATTAACATCAATAGATTATGGAAATCAGATAAACAATGGTTTACTGAATTTGGAGGAGCACTTGGTGGTTTTATACCTGGAGTTCCAGGAGGAAATCCTGCAGTTGCGAGAGCTTTTGCTGATAGAAACCGTTTAATACCAGGAACTGCTGCTTTTGATACTGCTAAAGCAAAAATTACAGCAGATCCAAGTTTAGTAACCGGATCTAAATTTCAAGATGAATCAAAAATTTATCATGCTGATGCTAATATGAATTTAAGAGAATATATTGACTTTGCTGATGTTCAAGTTGGTGGTTCATATAGACAATATTCTTTAAACTCATTTGGTACAATTTTTACAGATTATAACGGACCAATTACTTACAACGAATTTGGAGCTTATGTTCAGATTCAAGATAAATTCATGGATGATCGATTAAAAGTAACTGCTTCTGGAAGGTATGACAAAGCACAAAACTTTAAGGGGAATGTTTCTCCGAGATTATCTTTAGCATATGCTGCAGGAGAAGACAGAAATCATAACTTTAGAGGATCTATTCAAACAGGATTTAGAAACCCAACAACTCAAGATCAATATATTGGTTTAGATGCAGGTTCTGGAATCTTAATTGGTACAGCTCCTGACAATATTAATAGATATAGATCATTAGGTTTCGCATTAGGAATTAACCCTGCATTAGCTGGGTATATTAATGCTGTTACTGGTGGTGCAGCTGGAATCGGTACATCAAAAGTTTTAACTGGAAGTATGGCATATAATAATTCTTGGACAGCTAGTTCTGTTGGAGCATTTGTTGCAGCTGGAGGTACAAACCCAGGGCTTTTAAAGAAATCTAATGTAGATTTTGTAAAGCCAGAACACGTAACTGCTTTTGAAGTTGGGTATAGAGGGGTTATTGAAGGATTTACAGTTGATGTAAATATGTATTACAATAAATATAAAGACTTTATCGCAAGTGAAAATGTTGTTGCTCCATTATATGGTAGTGTTGCATTAAATGACGCTGTAGATTTAGGTCCAGCAACAGGAGGAGCAGCAGGAGTTACTCCTTTAGCATTAATTGCTTTACAAAGTGGAGATTATAAAGGGATAGCATTTGATTCTAACTCAGATGCAGATATTACTTCTGCAGGATTAGGTCTTAGTGTTGGAACTAAAGTATTCAACGGATATGACATGAGCTTCAATTACTCTTTTGCTAAATTTGGTGTTTCTGGAGAATCTAACCCAGATTTTGAAGCTGGATTTAATACACCGAAGCATAAATTTAAATTACAATTTGGTAAATCTGAAGTTGTAGAGAATTTAGGTTTTAATGTAAACTTTAGATGGCAAGATTCTTTCTTATGGCAATCTGCTTTTTATGATGGAACAATCGATGCTAGATCAGTATTTGATGCACAATTAAATTATAGATTACCAGAGTGGAAAGCTACTATTAAAGTAGGTGGAGCTAATTTAGGAGGTAAAGAATACTTTAGTGCTCCAGGTGTTGGAGCAATAGGTTCTCAATACTATATTTCTTGGACAATGGATTTATAAAATAAAACGTAAAGTATTAAAAAAGCCTTTTGAGAAATCAAAAGGCTTTTTTTATGGATAGCATTTAATACAAATAAAAAACCTCTTAGAAACTCTAAGAGGTTTTAATTTTATATAGAATAAATCTTTATCCTTTTAAACTTGCACTTAAATATTCTCTATTCATTCTTGCAATGTTCTCTAAAGAAATTCCTTTAGGACATTCAACCTCACAAGCTCCTGTATTTGTACAGTTACCAAAACCTTCCGCATCCATTTGCGCAACCATGTTTAAAACACGATCTGTTGCTTCTACTTGTCCTTGTGGTAATAAAGCATATTGAGATACTTTAGCGCCTACAAATAACATTGCAGAAGAATTTTTACAGGTTGCAACACAAGCTCCACAACCAATACAAGTTGCCGCATCCATTGCGTCGTCTGCATCTTTTTTAGGAATAGGAATTGAATTTGCGTCTTGAGTGTTTCCAGATGTATTTACAGAAATATACCCACCAGCTTGTTGAATTCTTTCAAAAGAAGTTCTGTCAACAACTAAATCTTTAATTACTGGAAATGCTGCTGCTCTAAATGGCTCAATTGTAATTGTATCACCATCTTTAAACATACGCATGTGCAGTTGACAAGTTGTAACGCCACGATCTGGACCATGAGCTTCACCATTAATATACATAGAACACATTCCGCAAATTCCTTCTCTACAATCGTGATCAAAAGCAACAGGTTCTTCGCCTTTATTAATAATTTGTTCGTTTAAAACATCCATCATTTCTAAGAAAGACATATGTTCTGAAATGTCGGTTACTTTATAATCGACCATTTTACCTTTATCACTTGCGTTTTTCTGACGCCAAATTTTAAGTGTTAAATTCATAATATCTTTTTATTTGTATGAACGTTGTTTTAATTCAATATCGTTAAACTCTAACTCTTCTTTATGTAAAACTGCATCTGCAGGTTCACCTTTGTATTCCCAAGCAGAAACATAAGCATAATCTTTATCGTTACGTTTTGCTTCTCCTTTTTGTGGTCCATCTAATTCAGCAGACTCTTCTCTAAAGTGACCTCCACAAGATTCGTTTCTGTCTAATGCGTCCTTTGCAAACAGTTCTCCTAATTCTAAGAAATCTGCTACACGACCTGCTTTTTCTAATTCAGGATTCATTTCGTTAGCATCTCCAGGAACATTTACGTTTTTCCAGAAATCTTCACGTAATGCTTTAATTTCAACCATTGCTTCTTTTAAACCTTGCTCATTACGAGACATCCCACATTTATCCCACATAATTTTTCCTAATTTTTTGTGGTAATAATCTACAGAATGCTCTCCTTTATTATTAATGAAAAACTTAATACGTTCTGCAACTTCTTTTTCTGCTTCTTCAAATTCTTCTGTATCTGTAGAAATTTTTCCAGTACGAATATCATTAGATAAATAATCTCCAATGGTATAAGGTAAAACAAAATACCCATCAGATAAACCTTGCATTAATGCAGAAGCTCCTAATCGGTTAGCTCCATGGTCAGAGAAATTTGCTTCCCCTAAGCAATATAGACCTTCAACAGTTGTCATTAAGTTGTAATCAACCCAAACACCACCCATTGTGTAGTGAACAGCAGGATAAATCATCATAGGAGTTCTATAAGGATCTTCATCTACAATTTTATTGTACATCTGAAATAAGTTACCATATTTAGCCTCAATAATTGCTTGACCTAATTCGTATATTTTAGTTTCAGAAGGATTTGATATATTATGAATCTTAGATTGTTCTGTCCCGTAGCGTTTAATTGCCGATGCAAAATCTAAATAAACAGCTTCTCCTGTTGCATTTACTCCGTAACCAGCATCACAACGTTCTTTTGCTGCTCTTGATGCAACATCACGTGGAACTAAATTACCAAATGCAGGATATCTTCTTTCTAAATAATAATCTCTTTCGTCTTCTGATAAATCGGTAGGTTTTTTCTTTCCTTCACGAATTGCCATTACATCGTCTAAGTTTTTTGGAACCCAAATACGACCATCATTTCGTAATGATTCTGACATCAACGTTAATTTCGATTGATAATCTCCAGAGCGTGGAATACAAGTTGGGTGAATTTGTGTATAACAAGGATTTGCAAAATAAGCTCCTTTTTTATGAATTTTCCATGCGGCTGTTGCATTAGAACCCATCGCATTTGTTGATAAGAAATATACATTTCCATATCCTCCAGAAGCAATTACTACCGCATGGGCAGAATGTCTTTCAATCTCTCCTGTTACTAGGTTTCTTGCAATAATTCCTCTTGCTTTCCCATCAACAATAACTACGTCTAACATTTCGTGTCTGTTAAACATTTCAATCTTACCACGAGCAATTTGACGGTTCATTGCAGAATATGCACCTAATAATAGTTGTTGCCCTGTTTGTCCTTTAGCATAAAAAGTTCTAGAAACTAAAACTCCACCAAAAGAACGGTTATCTAACAAACCACCATAGTCACGTGCAAAAGGAACTCCTTGTGCAACACATTGATCAATGATATTTGCAGAAACTTCAGCCAAACGATATACGTTTGCTTCTCTTGAACGGTAATCTCCTCCTTTTACAGTATCATAAAATAATCGGTAAAAAGAATCACCATCACCTTGATAATTTTTTGCAGCATTGATTCCTCCTTGTGCAGCAATTGAGTGTGCTCTACGGGGAGAATCTTGATATGCAAATGCTTTTACATTGTATCCTAATTCTGCTAAAGTTGCAGAAGCAGAACCCCCAGCTAAACCTGTTCCAACAACTATAATGTCTATATTACGTTTGTTCGCAGGATTTACTAAATCGATATGATTTTTATAATCTGTCCATTTATCTTTTAATGGACCTTTTGGTGTTTTTGAATCTAAAGCCATACTCGTTTCGTATTAGTGATTGAAATGATGAAATAATGCAATAACAACAAATCCTAAAGGAATTAAGATCGCATATAGTTTACCAAAAGTTTTCAACCCTTTAGTATATTTATTGTTTGCTCCAACTGATTGAAAAGCTGAGTTAAATCCGTGTAATAAGTGTAATGCTAAAAAGACAAATGCTACAACATATGCAGCAACTCTTGCTGGACTTACAAATTTCTCTTGTAATTCGTGAAAATATCTTAATTGTCCATCATGCATTCCAGACCAATCTCCTTGAATAAATTTTGTATTGATTTCTGGAAACCAAAAATCAATAAAATGCAAAACGATAAAAGCTAAAATTGCCAATCCAGACCAAACCATATTTCTACTCATCCAAGTAGAATTGGCTCCTCCGTTGTTTTTAGCATATTTTATTTTTCTTGCACTATTATTTTTAAGTTCTAAAATAAAACCCATAACAAAATGAAAAACTACACCAAAAATTAAAATTGGTTGCATTACATATTGAATTAACGGGTTTGTTCCCATAAAATGAGACAACTCATTAAAGGTTTTACCATTGTTAGGAAATATTGAAGTTACATTTATTACAAAGTGTTGTAATAAGAAAAACATTAAAAAGAAAGCCGAAAGCGCCATGGCAAACTTTCTAGCAATTGAAGAATTTAGTATTCCGCCCATTTTTTATTAGTTAATTGTTAGTACAAATTTACGGCTATTGAGTAGTTAAAACAAACAAGTTTTTTGTTTTCTGTAGTATTTAGAACTCATTTAAATAATTATGATTTAGAATCAATCAAACACTTGTTGTTTTGCCATTTTCCTCTGAGCGATTTTTTAGAAATAATTTCATCATCACAAGTTAAATAGTTCCTATTTTTATCTTTCTTAATGATTCTGTTTTTACCGGCTAAAATGCCATTTACAATGCTGTAAATTAAGCCATTTCTTGGGTGTGGAAGATTTTTTTTGGTATAAGTTAAGCCTACATCATTATTAAATAAATCCATTTCTGAAGAAACTTCATCTGGTTGTTCGCCATCCTCTAATTTATTCTTTTTGTATTGTTGATAATTGGTTTTTTCGTGGGCCTTCCCTAATCTTCTTGCAGCACCTTTTCCTATTTCTTGACGCAAACGCGCCATCCAATAAGTGTGACGGAACGCATCTACTTGTCCACCACTTTTATCACCATCTAATAAAGGAGTTTTAGCAACGGAATCTGCCACTCTTTGTGCTTCTTTAGAAATTTCAAAAGCTTTTTTTGCTTTAAAAACATGAAAAACTGTCCAAGTTTTTTCTGAACAAGACAATTTTTTGAACTGTTGCCAATTAGATTGAGAGTATCCCTGAATACTAAAAATCACCCAATAAAAAATCAGTACCTTTTTCATGTGATAAAAGTACTGATTTCTATTTTTAGTTCTTAAAAAAGAATTTTAATTATTTTATTTCTAATGTTTGCTTTTGACCGCTAATACTAATAGTATATTTTCCTTTTGGTAAATAATAAGCACCATTTTGAGCAGCTCTTAACTTCGATTTCTTGTTTGCTTTTTCAAAAGCTTTCTTTCCGTTTTTAGAAAAAGAAAGATCATATGAAAATGTATTAATACCTTTGTCTAATTTTACAGACATTGTGTTTACAACTACATTTTTAGATCTGATTGTAATGGTTGCATTTTTTGCTGAATTAGAAAAGATATTAATTGAAGTTTTTGGAGTAATTGCAGTTGACCATTGACTCCTTGAACTTCCCCATCTTGAAGAAGAACGAATACTAGCAATTTTAAAAACATGTATGCTTTTAGAGCTATAGGTGTCAAAGTTTTGCAATCTAGAAATATTGGTTTTATAAATACTTCTTCCATGAGTACCAACAACTAAATCGTTTTCTCTTTCTTGAATTACTAAATCGTGAACTGCAACATTTGGAAACCCGTTACTAAATGGATGCCAAGAAGAACCATTATTAAAAGTTGCATATAAGCCATTATCTGTACCAACAAATAATAGTTTTTCGTTTTTTGAGTCTTCTTTAATTACATTAACAGCAGAAGCTGGAATGTTATTTCCAATATTTTTCCATGTTGTTCCGTAATTATCAGACATAAATACATATGAAGTGAAATCATCAGATCTGTAACCATTTAAAGTTGCATACACTCTTTCTTTTTTGAATTTTGATGCAATAACTCTACTTACCCATAAATTTTTAGGAAGGTTTCCAGTGATGTTTTTCCAAGAATTTCCACCATCTTTTGTAATGTGAATTAATCCATCATCAGAACCCGTATAAATCAAACCAAATTGAAAAGGGCTTTCAGAGATCGAAGCCAACGTTCCATAAGGTACATTTCCTTTTTTACCGCCAGTTGTTAAGTCGTCAGAAATCACATCAAAAGTTGCTCCTTGATCCATAGAGCGTAATAATTTATTTGCGCCCATGTATAAAATATCTTGATTGTGTGGCGATAATAAAATTGGTGTTTGCCAATTATAACGATAAGGAGAATCCCCTAATTGATGCTTTGGATGAATAGAAATTCGTTTACCAGTTTTTAAGTTTAATCGGAAATAGTATCCAAATTGAGAACCAGAATAAACAGTTTCATTGTCTCTAGAATCTATCTGAACTTGCATTCCGTCACCACCTCCAATTCTTTTATAAGCATAGCTTCCGCTACCTTTCCAGCTTGTAGAAAAACGATAATTACTCGGTCCATACCAAACACCATTGTCTTGCAATCCACCATATACATTGTATGGCTTTTTATTATCTACATTGATTGCATAAAATTGACCAACTGCGTGTGGATTGTTTTTTGACCAGTTTTTTCCATCATCAAAAGTAATGTTGATTCCACCATCATTTCCGTTTACAATATGCCCTAATTTATTAGGATTTACCCAAATTGCTTGATGATCCGAATGCACGCCTGCGCCACCAATATTTTCAAAGCTTTTTCCGCCATCGTTAGATTTCAACAATGGAACTCCACCAATATAAACTTTGTTTTGATCTAGTTGACTTACACCCATAATTCCGAAGTAATACCCGTAAGAGCTATACACGCCGTCTAAATATCCTTTATGCGTTTTTTTCCAAGATTTACCACCGTTTGTAGATTTATAAAGCTCAGCTCCAATTACTGGAGAATTGAATAACATAGAGTTTGCATCTTCTAAATACGTTGCTAAATGACTTGGTTTAACGGTTCCGTTTTTAACAGAGGCTTTAACCGAAGCAGCAGTATCTTTTCTGTCGAAACGATTACTTCTTAAATAATTATTTAATTGTTTGTTGTCTAATTTCATGAAATCTGAAACAGACATTGTTTTAAAATCATCTTTTTGAATTCCACTTCCGGGTTTTTTTGCGGTCGCTGGTCTTCTAAATTGATTGTCTAAAAAAGCATATACAATATTATCATTAAATGCCGCTAAACCAATTCTTCCAACACCAGTTCCAACAGGAAAACCTTTTCCTTTTGTTGTCATTTTTGTCCAAGATGTTCCACTGTTTGTAGATTTATATATAGCAGAACCATTTCCATCACCATCAAAATCCCACGCTTTTCTCATTCTTTCCCAAGAAGCAGCATACATTACTTTTGGATTTTTAGGAGAAACACTGATGTCAATAATTCCAGTCATGTCATCAATAAACAATGTGTTTTTCCATGTTTTACCACCATCCGTAGTTTTGTAAATTCCACGTTGTTTATTTTTAGAATATAAATGACCGATTACCCCAATAACTACTTCGTTAGGATTGTTTTTGTTGATGATAATTCTTCCAATATGATGTGAATCTGATAAACCAACATGTTGCCAAGTTTTACCTTTATCATTTGATTTTAAAATTCCAATTCCAGAATAAGAAGAACGAGAAGAATTGCTTTCTCCAGTTCCAACCCAAATAGTACCGTTTTTCCAATCGATAGCAATGTCTCCAACATTTTGGGTTGGCGAATTATCCATTATTGGTGTAAAAGAAGTTCCATTGTTATTTGTGTACCATAATCCCCCTGAAGCATAACCAACATAAAACTCGTTTGTGTTGTTAGGATTTACATCAATATCTACTACACGACCACTCATTACAGTTGGTCCAATGTTTGTAAATTCAATGTTTTTTACAATAGAATTTTTGGTTAAAGCATCTTTTTGATTTAATGCGTTTTCAATTTGATTTGCAGTTGTAGCCTGCTGCCCATTAATTGAGAATGTAACTAGTAAAGCTGCAAAAAAAGTAGTGATTTTTTTCATGGTTAGTTGTTTGGTGGCTCAAGTTACTATTTGTAAAAGAGATAACAAAAAAATCAAGGGATGAAGTTTTTACTTTTAACAAAATGTTATCATAACCATTAGAATTCAATGTATCTTTGCCTAAATTCTTAAAATGACATTTTACCTCCATTAGTCATTTTGTAAAACAAGTCTATGTCATTTAAATCATTAGGATTAAACAACGCTTTATTAAAAGCTGTTGAAAAGCAAGGTTATAAAACTCCGTCTCCAATTCAAGAAAAAGCTATTCCTCTAATTTTAGAAGGAAAAGACGTGCTGGCATCAGCACAAACAGGAACTGGAAAAACAGCTGGATTTACTTTGCCAATGTTACAGATATTAGATGCTACAAGAAGCAGTAAATTTAGACCAATTAGAGCTTTAATCTTAACACCAACAAGAGAATTAGCTGCTCAAGTTTATGATAATGTAAGAGATTACGGAGCAAATTTAAACATGAGATCTACAGTTATTTTTGGTGGTGTAAAAGCAAAATCTCAAATTGCAACAATTAGACAAGGCGTAGATGTTTTAGTAGCAACACCTGGAAGATTACTTGATTTAGAGAGTCAAGGGGCATTGTCTTTAAAGAGAGTCGAAATTCTAGTTTTGGATGAAGCAGACAGAATGTTAGACATGGGTTTTTTGCGTGATATTAAAAGAATAATGAGTTTGATGCCAGCAAAAAGACAAAACTTATTATTCTCAGCAACTTTTTCAAAAGAAATTAAACAATTAGCTGCCGGAATTCTTCATAATCCTGTTTTGGTTGAGGCAACTCCGGAAAATTCTACCGCAGAAAAAGTTACTCAAAAAGTATATAGAGTAGATAAAGGAAAGAAAACCGAATTAGTTACAAAACTAATTTCTGATGGAAATTGGAAACAGGTTTTAATTTTTACAAGAACAAAACACGGAGCAAATAAATTAACAAAAAAATTAGTTGCCAGTAAAATTTCTGCCGCAGCAATTCATGGTAATAAAAGTCAAGGAGCAAGAACAAAAGCTTTGGCGCAATTTAAAACGAATGATATTAGAGTTTTAGTAGCAACAGATATTGCTGCTCGTGGTCTAGATATTCCTTTATTACCACACGTTATTAATTTTGAATTGCCAAACGTTCCAGAAGATTATGTTCATAGAATTGGTAGAACAGGTAGAGCTGGCGCAAAAGGAGAAGCGATTTCTTTAGTTTGTATTGAAGAAATGGAATACGTTAGACAAATAGAAAAAATATTAAAACAAAAATTAGAGTCTGAGGTTATTGAAGGGTTTGAACCTAATAACACAACTGAACCTGGTAAACCAAACGCTAACAAACCGAAAAAAAAGAATCACACGCCAAGAAATAAATCAAGAAGCTCTAACAATAGTAATAAAAGCAGTAGTAATAATAGTAACAAAAAGAGAAATGACAATCGTTCTTCTAGAAGGGAAAGTAGTAAAAGAAGATAATTTCTGACAAGTTTATATAAGTAAAAACGCCTATCAAATTAATTGATAGGCGTTTTGTAATAAAAAAAAGTTTATATCTTAGATAACTTTTACGTTAACTGCGTTCATTCCTTTTCTACCTTCTTGTAAGTCAAATTCTACGTCATCACCTTCTCTAATCTCATCGATTAATCCAGAAATGTGTACGAAATGCTCTTTGTTGTTGTCTTCTTCAGTGATGAATCCGAATCCTTTAGATTCATTGAAAAATTTTACTGTACCTTTACTCATTGTAATAATAATTAAAATAATATTAGCTGCAAAGATACTGTTTTATAAATAACAAACTATTTTTTTTAATTTTATTTTTAAAATTTTCATCTTATTTTATTTTTATAACCATTTGAAAATCAATTACCCTTGAAAAAATCACATTCATTTTAAGGTAAAATTATCAAGTTAAAGCGCAAATCTTCTTTGTTTAAATTACTACATTTGTTTTTCTAAATACTATTGACTTATGAAATACCACTTAATAGACAATCAACTTTTTATAAAAAATAGAGCAAAATTTATTGCTCAAATGAAACCAAAATCTATAGCGGTTTTTAATTCAAACGATGTGTTTACAACAGGAGCAGATACAACTTTGCCTTTTCATCAGCATAGAGACATTTTTTATTTAAGTGGTGTAGATCAAGAAGAAAGTATTTTAGTTTTATTCCCGGACGCCTTAGATAAAAAACATCGAGAAGTCATTTTTGTGAAAGAAACAAATGGTCATATTGCAGTTTGGGAAGGTGCAAAATTAAATAAATCGCAAGCAACAAAAACTTCTGGAATTGAAACTGTCTATTGGTTGAGTGATTTTGATAAAGTGTTTTTTGATTTGATGACCGAAGCAGAAACGTTATACTTTAATACGAATGAACACTACAGGCAAGCGGTTGAATTAGAAAGTAGAGAAGACCGTTTTATTAAAAAGATTAAAGCAAACTTTCCGGCGCACAATTCCGCAAAAAGTTTTCCAATTTTAGAAAGTATTCGTGGTGTAAAAGAGCAAACGGAATTAGATTTACTACAAACTGCGTGTGATATTACTGAAAAAGGTTTTAGAAGAATTTTAGGATTTGTAAAACCTGACGTAATGGAATATGAAATTGAAGCAGAGTTTATGCACGAGTTTCTACGAAATCGATCAAAAGGATTTGCATATACGCCAATTATTGGTTCTGGTTACAATGCTTGTGTGTTGCATTATATAGAGAACAATCAGCAATGTAAAACTGGTGATATGTTATTGATGGATGTTGGTGCAGAATATGCAAATTATTCTTCTGATATGACGCGAACAGTTCCTGTTAATGGTCGTTTTTCTGATAGACAAAGAGCAGTTTATAACGCTGTAAACAATGTAAAAGAGGAAGCTACAAAAATGTTAATTCCTGGAACAATTTGGGCAGAATATCATAAAGAAGTTGGTAAAATAATGACATCAGAATTATTAGGTTTAGGTTTAATAGATAAAGCTGATGTGCAAAATGAAGATAAAAATTGGCCTGCGTATAAAAAGTATTTCATGCACGGAACAAGTCACCATATGGGATTAGATACCCATGATTATGGTGCATTGAAAACACCAATGAAAGCAAATATGGTTTTTACGGTTGAACCTGGAATTTACATTCCGGAAGAAAATATGGGAATTCGTTTAGAAGACGATGTTGTAATTCAAGAAAAAGGAGACCCTTTTAATTTGATGCGTAATATTCCGATTTTAGCTGACGAAATTGAAGACTTAATGAATCAATAATATTGAAGATAAATAAAAGTTAAAAGCGAGTGAAAACTCGCTTTTTTTATTCAAAAAAAAGTAGATTCGCATTTTTATAATAAATAATGAGTAAAAATCCAAACAGAAAAAAACAAGCTAAAATTATTCGTGGTTTTAGAAAAGTGCACAGATTTACGGGTGCAACTTTGTTTATTTTCTTTTTTGTGGTTTCGATTAGCGGCTTATTATTGGGCTGGAAAAAAAATAGTAACGACTATTTACTTTCAAAAACCTACGAAGGAACTTCAACTGAATTTAAAAACTGGCTGCCAATTGATAGCTTACAAACAAACGCAACAGCTTATTTTTTAGAACATATTTCTGATGAAATTGCTCCTACAATAGAACGTATTGATGTCAGAAAAGAAAAAGGAACTGCAAAGTTTATTTTTAAAAACTATTACGGAATTCAAGTTGATGGAGCAACAGGAAACTTATTACATATAGAAAGAAGACGGTCAGATTTTATAGAAGGAATTCACGACGGTTCTGCGTTAGATGTATATTTTAATACAACAGGGAATCCAATAAAACTAATTTATACTACAATAATGGGGTTGGCTTTATTACTTTTTACAATTACAGGGTTTTGGCTTTGGCTCGGACCGAAAAGAATGCGAAGAAGAACATAAAAAAACCTATCAAATTTGATAGGTTTTTTTATACTTATTTTCTTTTTGGACATTCACAAATTTCTCTTTCTGGATGATTTTCATCATACGTTTGATAACCCCAGCAATTTGGACATTGCGTAGTATTTTCTTTCATAATTGATAGTTTTTAAGTTTTTAAAAAGTAATTATAAAGCTTTAGTCGTAAATTTTTTGAAAACATTCACAAAAATAAAAATGAATAAAGCTGGCAAAACCCAACCTAAACTGTGTTCAGAAAAAGGAATATAACTTTGAATTCCGGTTAAACTTTCGGGATTGATCATAAACTTTAAAAAATCTGGAATACTAAATAAAAAAGTTACTCCGACTACAGATTTAAAAATTGTTGGAGAAGCAAATTTTTCAGGCAATACGTTTAATAAAATCAACACAATAGTTATTGGGTAGATAAACATTAATGCTGGCAATGCGATTACAATAATATAATGCACATCAAATTGACCAATTAAGATGCCTAAAAAACAACCAATAATTGCAGTAATTGTATACGCTTTTTGTGAATTATTGAACAATCCTTTAAAATAATCTGCAGTTCCAGTTATAATTCCAACACCAGTTGTAAAACATGCTAGAGCTACTAAAACACTTAAAAAAGTAGTTCCAATATTTCCTAGTGTTTGAGTGCTTAAACTGCTAAGAATTTCTGTTCTGGTGGCTTCTTCGCCAAAAGTGTTGCTAAAAAGAACTCCATTATAAATTAATCCTGTGTAAATAATTAGTAAACCAATTCCGGCAACAATTCCGGCTTTGGTTATGATTTCTTTTTTTATTTCGAAAGAAGTTCCTTTTTTAAAATTCATAGAAATCACCAAAACTCCACCAATAACAACAGCGCCTATGGCATCAAAAGTTTGATATCCTTCTAATAATCCACTAACAAAAGGTGTTTTAAAGGTTGAAGGATTAATTACTTCAGGAGTTGTTGTCATTCCAATAAAAATCACCGCTAATAAAATGATAATGATAAAAGGCGTTAAAAATTTTCCGATGACATTTAAGATTCTAGAACGATTCATCACAAATACAAAAACCAATGCAAAATAAATGGTGCTTGTTAATAATGATGAAGCCCCGAGGAAAGGAGCAATTGCCATTTCGTGTGTTACAGAAGCAGTTCTCGGCGCTGGTAAAGTGATGGAAATTGTATAGACAATTAAACAATACACAACACTAAACGTTGGTGAAACTTTCTTTCCGAAATCGAACATTGTTCCCTGTAAACGTGCGTGCGCCATAATTCCGATTATAGGAATAATTACTGCGGTTACAAAAAAACCAAGTGTAACTAAGCTCCAACTTTCGCCAGATTGAACTCCTAAAAAAGGTGGGAGAATTAAATTTCCTGCACCAAAAAACATTGAGAATAAAGCAAAACCAATAATAAAAACTTCTTTTGTCTTATTCATTTAAGAACGTTTCTTAAGGAGGAGTATAAAGAAATTTGAAATGATGTAAAGTATGGCTACTATGATGAGAATAAATTTTACAAGAGCAAAAACATCTGCTACTGAAACCCAATATTGTTCCATGTTTCCAGTTAACAATTTAATTAAACATACATTTTCTACTGTGTCAAAAATAGCAGTAATAAACATACTCCAAACTAAGAATTCACCTATTTTATGAAAAGGTTTTCCAACCCATAAACGTTCGTTTAGTTTATGAATTAATAAAGCTAAGAAGAGTGTGTAAATAATTAAAAACAAAAAGTCTAAGCCTAAATTTAATCCCGCAAATACTTTAGCTGTTGGAGACCAAGAGTCTAATATTTCTTGAGCTCTTTCTAAAGTTTTTGAAAATTCAAAAGAAATTATACCATTAGGTGCTGTTATATTGGTTAAGTTAGTATTAAGGAACTGCATTGTTGTCAACGTCATAACCAAAAGGTAAAGCACAGAAAAAGTAATTTTTTTTTCTAGTCTTTTAGATATTTTTGAAAAAGGAGAATCGAACATTTTTTTGAATATTAAATTTGGTTTTGCTCATTAAAGATACATATTTTTGTTTAATGCAAAACACTCTTCAGTTTAAAAACACAAATATTACATTTTCTGTCGAAGGAAAAGGCGCAACAATTGTCCTTTTGCATGGGTTTTTAGAAAATATTTCCATGTGGAGTTCCGTTAAAACAGCACTTTCTAAACGAAATAAAGTGATTTGTATTGATTTATTAGGTCACGGAAAATCAGAGTGTATTGGGTATGTACATTCTATGGAATTGATGGCAGAAGCCGTTGAAGCGGTATTAAAACATTTACGAATTAGAAAATCGATTGTTATTGGGCATTCAATGGGTGGTTATGTTGCGTTGGCTTTTGCAGAAAAAAATCTTTCAAAAATAAAAGGGTTGTGTTTAATGAATTCTACTTCTTTACCCGATGATGATGAACGAAAAACGTTAAGAGCAAGAGCAAATAAAATGATTCAAACCAATTTTAAAAATATGGTTAGATTGTCTTTTGCGAATTTGTTTAGCGAAAAAAGCAGAAATAACTTTAAAGATGAAATGCAATCAGCATTAAACGAAGCAATGCAAACCCCAATTCAAGGTTATATTGCTTGTCAAGAAGGTATGAGAATTAGACCCAATAGAATTGATGTTTTAAAAAATAACGATTTTAAAAAATTGTTTATTATTGGTGAAAAAGACCCTGTTTTAAAATCTCAAGAATTGATAGAAGAAGCAAAAGAAACGAATTCAGAATCTGTAGTTTTTGAAGAAGGACATATGAGTCATATTGAAAATAAAACAGCATTAATTACAACCTTAAAAAAGTTTGTGAAGACTTGTTAAGCTTAATTTTCACTAAAGAATAAAAGAGTGTAAATCTACTCTTCTTTCAAAGCATTCCAACCTTGAGCTTTTAATTCGATTTCTTGGTTTGCACGCGTTACCAAGTTCATTCCTTGGCTTTCATCGGTAACATGACCAATAATTGAGAAATTTGGATTTCCTTTTACTTTGTCAAAATCGGCAATTGGAACTGTAAATAACAATTCGTAATCTTCGCCACCACTTAAAGCAATCATAGTTGAATCCATATTAAATTCTTCTGAAGCAGAAATTACTTGAGGATCTAAAGGCAATTTGTCTTCGTAAATTTTACATCCAACTTTACTTTGCGAACAAATGTGCATAATCTCTGAAGATAATCCGTCAGAAATATCAATCATAGACGTTGGTTTTATTTCCATTTCTTTTAATAAACCCGAGACATCTTTACGTGCTTCTGGTTTTAATTGTCTTTCAATTAAGTAAGAATATGCGTCTAAATCTGGCTGATTATTTGCATCCACCTGAAAAACTTGCTTTTCTCTTTCTAGAACCTGTAAACCTAAATAAGCTGCGCCTAAATCTCCAGAAACCACAATTAAATCGGTTTCTTTTGCGCCATTTCTGTAGACAATATCTTCTTTATTGGCTTTACCAATTGCTGTGATAGAAATCAACATCCCTTTGGTAGAAGAAGTGGTGTCACCACCAATTAAATCAACATTATATGTTTGACAAGCTAACTGAATTCCTGCATACAATTCTTCAATTGCTTCTAACGGAAAACGGTTTGAAACCGCAATTGAAACCGTAATTTGTTCTGCCGTTCCGTTCATTGCATACACATCAGATAAATTTACCATTACCGCTTTGTAGCCTAAATGTTTTAACGGCATATAGCTCAAATCAAAATGAACACCTTCAATTAACAAATCGGTAGTAATTAACGTTTGTTTTTCTGAAGCATCTAACACAGCAGCATCGTCTCCAACAGCTTTTACTGTTGATGAGTGATTTATATTAAAGTGCTCAGTTAAGTGATGTATCAATCCGAATTCTCCTAATTCAGCTAATGAGGTTCTATCTTGGTTTTTATCTTCAATCATGCCGCAAAGATACAGCAATTCTATTTGTTTTTATAGCAAAAAAAAGTGATTCATTTTAAAAATGAACCACTTTAAATTTTGTGTTTAATCTGCTGTTATTTTATAGAAAAAGATTTAAAAACAGGATATTCAACAGGTTTTGTGTTTACACCTTGTTCTTTTAAATAGGCATCAAAAAAGTTCCAAGAAACTAAGCCATCATCAGATTGTGGTTCTAATGTGTAAAAAGCCAAATTTGTTAAAGGTTGTGCCATATCAACCCAAAAATCTCCTTTTTTAAACGTTTGCTTTTTTTCAACATATTTTCCAGTTACAGTTGCCATATTATGTCCTTCAAATTTACGTTTAGCGTTTTTTAATTCGTCAATCATAAAAACAGCTCCAGTTACTCTTTTACGCTTTTTTAACTCGGTAACTTTTATACCTTGTTTTCTTAAATGATCTACAATTGGTTTCATTGATTTTGGTAAATAATAACCTCTTGGTAGAACGGTTGAAACCGTTGCATCAAATTTTGATAAATTGGTAACATTTGGAACATCAATTATTTTTCCTGAACGGATATATCCCTTCTTTCCATATTTATTAATATATGGTATGTAATCATACGTTCTATAGTTTTCTATTTTCTTCTCTAAAGCAACCATTTTAAAACGAACCCCTTTTTTAACTTTTCCTGCATTATTGATTACGTTATCAATGGCATCTTTTTCTGCTTTGGCATTTATTATTGCCATTTCTCTACCATTCTTATGCGTAAATTCTAAGATTTCAGCAACAAATCCGTAGGTTCCATTCATACGCTCATACAAACGATCGTGAGCAAAAGACTCACTTAAAATTCCAACTTTATTACGCAATCCCATTTGATTTACAATATATCTTGGATGATGATTGTACGTGTAAATTGATGTTGGTGGCCAACCTTGTCTCGTTGAATAATATCCGTAAGGACCAATTTTTACTTTGTAGTTTTTGTCAATATTTTTGGTTACTTCTGGGAATAAAATATCCCAAGTAAAATCATACGGTGCTTTTTCACCAGCGTAATGATAACTTGGCGCATATGTAATTCCGTACCCATGCCAAGTTCCGTTTGTTGTATGTAAATCAACTAACATTTCTGGATTCCATTTGTTCAAAACATTCTGGATTAATCCGTTAGTTTCAAACGCTTCCATTTTAATTCCGTCTCTATTTAAATCTAATCCTTGGCTATTTGCTCTAATTCCGACTTCAACCGGACTATCTTCTTGTGATGGTCTTCTTCCTTGCTTCATTTTATCGTTAGAATCTGTATTGTAAATCGGTGCAAAAATTAAAATCTGATTGTCTAACAAATGCTTTTTATCACCCAGTAAAATATCACGCATAATTTGTTGCACAATTTCTTTTCCTTCAACTTCTCCAGAATGAATATTTCCTTGAATATACATTACTGGTTTCCCAGATTTCTTTGCTTCTTCAACCGATGTTACTTTTGGATTTGCCAATACAACAACCGGAATTTTCTTTCCTTCTTTACTCGTTGCCATATATTCTAAGTGCAATAAATTTGATCTTTTTTGCAATGCCTCTATATAAGACATAACTTCTGCATAGGTAGAGGTTTTCTGGTAATTAGACTTTACTGGCGTTGTAATTAATTCGTTTGGCCAAGCTTTTTGCTGAGCAGAAATTTGAATTGCAAGTAGAAATAAGATTGCGGTAAAAATGCGTTTCATTAGGTTGGTTTTAATAATAGAATAAAAGTGAATTTAATTACTCATTTATAAAGATGCTCTCTTTTTTAACAAGATCATTAACAAAATGCAAGTTAAGTTAAAACTTGCAAAAAAAAGAGCATTTATTTTACCAATCGAACAATCAATTTTATTCATATTAAAAAAGGATAAAAATCATTATTTGTCTGTATATTTGCACTCAATTTAGATTTAATCTATTTAACAATTATGATAAAAGTTTCAGATATAGCAAAGAAAAAAGTCATTGAAATGATGAGTGATGACGGCTTTGATGCTTCAAAAGACTTTGTAAGAGTTGGCGTGAAAAGTGGAGGTTGTTCGGGATTATCGTACGATTTAAAGTTTGACAACAGCCAGTTAGAAGATGATAAAGTTTTTGAAGATAATGATGTAAAAATCATTGTAGACAAAAAGAGTTTTTTGTATTTAGTTGGAACAACATTAGAATATTCTGGTGGTTTAAACGGAACAGGTTTCGTTTTTAACAATCCAAACGCAAATAGAACTTGTGGTTGTGGAGAATCGTTTTCACTTTAAAATTTAGAAAAAGATGTCAAAGTATACAGAAGAAGATTTAGAACAAGAATTAAAAACCAAAGAATATGAATATGGTTTTTATACAGATATAGAAAGTGACACATTTGCAAAAGGGTTAAATGAAGATGTTGTTCGTGCCATTTCTAAAAAGAAGAATGAGCCAAAATGGATGACTGACTGGCGTGTTGAAGCATTTAGAGTTTGGGAGAAAATGGAGGAGCCAGATTGGGCAAATGTAAATTACCCTAAACCAGATTTTCAAGAATTAGCATACTATTCTGCACCAAAAGTAAAACCTAAATTAGATAGTTTAGATGAAGTTGATCCAGATTTATTAGAGACATTTAAGAAATTAGGAATCTCTTTAGAAGAACAAAAAAGGCTAGCAAATGTTGCTGTAGATATTGTAATAGATTCAGTTTCTGTTGCAACAACCTTTAAGAAAACACTGGGTGAAAAAGGAATTATTTTTATGCCAATTTCTGAAGCAATTCAAGAACATCCAGAATTGGTGAAGAAATATTTAGGAACTGTTGTTCCAACTTCAGATAACTTTTATGCAGCTTTAAATTCTGCAGTTTTTTCTGACGGATCTTTCTGTTACATTCCAAAAGGCGTTCGTTGTCCGATGGAATTATCAACCTATTTTAGAATTAACGAAGGCGGAACTGGACAGTTTGAAAGAACATTAGTTGTTGCTGATAAAGGAAGTTACGTTTCTTATTTAGAAGGTTGTACTGCGCCAAGTAGAGATGAAAATCAATTGCACGCTGCGGTTGTTGAGTTGATTGCTTTAGATGATTCAGAAATTAAATATTCTACCGTTCAAAACTGGTACCCTGGTGATGCTGAAGGAAAAGGTGGTGTTTTTAATTTTGTTACTAAAAGAGCCATTTGCGAAACCAATGCAAAAGTTTCTTGGACACAAGTAGAAACAGGTTCTGCAGTTACTTGGAAATATCCAAGTTGTATTTTAAAAGGAAACAATTCTGTTGGTGAATTTTATTCTATTGCAGTTACTAATCATTATCAACAAGCAGATACTGGAACAAAAATGATTCACTTAGGAAAAAACACTAAGTCAACCATTATTTCAAAAGGAATCTCAGCAGGAAAATCACAAAACTCTTATAGAGGGTTAGTTCATGTTGGGGCAAGAGCAGAAAATGCACGTAATTTTTCACAATGTGATTCATTATTGATGGGAAATGCTTGTGGAGCACACACATTTCCGTATATAGAAGCAAAAAATAAATCGGCACAAATAGAACATGAAGCAACGACAAGTAAAATTGGTGAAGATCAATTGTTTTACTGTAATCAACGTGGAATTGACACCGAAAAAGCAATTGCATTAATTGTAAACGGATTCAGTAAAGAAGTACTAAATAAGTTGCCAATGGAATTTGCTGTAGAAGCACAAAAATTATTAGAAATTAGTTTAGAAGGATCAGTAGGTTAAAATTCTACGAATTTTTACCGTTTAATCGTTTATGCGTTGAGTCGTTAAAACGGTTACACAAATAAACAAATATACGATTACACAATAAGAAGATGTTAAAAATCAACAATTTACACGCAAGTATAGATGATAAATCAATCTTAAAAGGATTGAATATCGAAGTAAAAGCAGGAGAAGTTCATGCGATAATGGGGCCAAACGGAGCAGGAAAAAGTACGTTAGCAAACATCGTTGCAGGAAAAGAAGAATACGATGTTACTGAGGGAGTTATTGAATTAAATGGAGAAGATATTAGTGAGTTAGCTCCAGAAGAAAGAGCGCACAATGGTGTGTTTTTATCTTTTCAATATCCAGTAGAAATTCCTGGAGTTTCTGTAACAAACTTTATCAAAACTGCAATTAACGAAACTCGTAAAGCAAAAGGTTTAGAAGATATGCCAGCGAAAGATATGTTGAAAATGATTCGTGAGAAATCTGAATTGTTAGAAATAGATCGTAAATTTTTATCACGTTCTTTAAATGAAGGTTTTTCTGGAGGAGAAAAGAAACGTAATGAGATTTTTCAAATGGCAATGTTAGAGCCAAAATTGGCAATTTTAGATGAAACAGATTCTGGGTTAGATATTGATGCGTTGCGTATTGTTGCAAACGGAGTAAACAAACTAAAATCTAAAGACAACGCTGTAATTGTAATTACGCATTACCAACGTTTGTTAGAATATATCGTGCCAGATTTTGTACACGTTTTGCATGATGGTAAAATCGTGAAAACTGGAGATGCTTCTTTAGCTTTAGAATTAGAAGCTAAAGGATACGATTGGATTAAAAAAGAAGTAAATTCTTAATAAGCAACTTGCAAAAATGGAATTAAAAGAAAAAATAGTATCATCTTATCTAGCTTTTGAAAATGATGTTGACATCAATTCAGAAATACACGATATCAGAACTGAAGCATTTCATAATTTTGAAAAATTAGGTTTTCCAACTAAGAAATTAGAAGCTTGGAAATACACTTCGTTAAATTCAGTTTTAAAAAACGATTTTAGCATTTTTCCTAACAAAGAAAATGCAATAGAATTTGCAGATGTTAAGAAGTATTTTATTCATGATATTGACACCTATAAAGTTGTTTTTATTGATGGGAAATACAGTTCTTTTTTATCTGATACAACACACGATGGAAAAGATGTTTGCTTAATGTCTTCTGCATTATCTAAATCTAAATACAAAGCAGTAATTGAAAATTATTTCAATAAAATTGCTAAACAAGATAATTTAACTTCGTTAAATACAGCGTTCGCTAACGAAGGCGCTTATATTTATATTCCTAAAAATGTTGAGGTTGAAAAACCAATTCAGATCATCAATTTTACAACAGGAAACGATGCTGCAACGATGGTTCAGCCAAGAAATTTAATTGTTGTTGAAGAAAATGCGCATGTTCAAATTATTGAACGTCATCAAAGTTTAACTGAAAATGCTGTGTTAACAAACGTTGTAACTGAAATTTTTTCAGCAAAAAATTCAACGGTAGATTATTACAAAATTCAGAATGATAAAGACAATGCTTCTTTGGTTGATAATACATACATCGAGCAAAAAACAAATAGTGTTGTTTCTGTACATACTTTTTCTTTTGGCGGAAATATCACCAGAAATAATTTGAACTTTTATCAACGAGGAGAGCACATCGATTCTATCTTAAAAGGAATTACAATTATAGAAGGAAAACAACATGTAGATCATCATACTTTGGTGCATCATATTGAGCCAAATTGTGAATCTCATCAAGATTATAAAGGAATTTTTGATGCGCGTTCTACAGGTGTTTTCAACGGAAAGGTAATTGTAGATAAAGAAGCACAAAAAACAAATGCATATCAACAAAACAATAATGTGTTGATTAGCGATAAAGCGACAATAAATGCAAAACCACAATTAGAAATTTTTGCTGATGATGTAAAATGTTCTCACGGTTGTACCATTGGTCAATTAGATGAAGATGCTTTATTTTATATGCAACAACGTGGAATTCCGAAGAAAGAAGGAAAAGCATTGTTGATGTACGCTTTTGCAAATACGGTATTAGAAAGTGTAAAAATTCCAGAAGTTAAACAACGAATCAACAAATTAATTGCTACAAAATTAGGCGTTAATATTGGATTTGATTTATAGCAACGAAGGTGCTTTTTGTATAAAATTTAAACCACGCAATTTGCGTGGTTTTTTTATTTAATACTTTCTAAAAGGTTCTTCAAAAACCCATTAATATCAATTTTTGTTAATCCCATTCTAACCACAACTAAATCTTGGTCAGGAAATACAAAAACAAATTGCCCTTGATATCCGCTGGCGTAAAACATGTTTTTTGGAACATCTTGAAATTGTCCTTCAGCATTCAGCCAAAAATGTCCGCCGTAAGTTCCATCAGAACCATTTGTTGGCGTTGAAATATAATCTACCCAAGAAGGATTAAAAAGTTGTTCGCCATTCCAGTTTCCTTTATTTAAATATAACAATCCAAATTTCGCCCAATCTCTTGGTGTTGCCCATGCATAAGAAGAGCCAACGTAATTTCCAGACAAATCAGTTTCTACTAGCATAGAATTCATGCCAATTTTATCAATAAATTCTGCATACCAATAATCTAAGTATTCTTGATGTGAATTAAATTTACTTCTTATAAGCCTTGAGATTAAATTACTTGTTCCAGAAGAATAGTTCCAAGTTTCATTTGGTTTCCCTACAAGCGGTTTTTTGGCTTGAATCATGGTCATGTCCTTTTCTAAAAACAACATCTTAGAAACATCAGAAATAGAATTGTAATCTTCATCCCATTCTAAACCAGAGTTCATCTGCAAAAGATTGTTATAGGTAATAGATCCTCTATCATCTTGAGTCCAATCATAATTATTTACATGTTGATTTACATGAATTTTCCCTTGTTTTTGCATGATTCCAAAAACAGTACTCATAATGCTTTTTGTCATCGACCAACCTAAAATACGTGAGCTTTTTGTAAAACCTGTGTCATATTTTTCAGCGATAATCTGATTTTTATGGATCACAACAACGGCTCTAGTTTGGGTATTATTTGAGAAAATAGTATTTACAGATTTGTTCAATTTTTCATAATCAACATTTGTAAAAATCGAATCTTTTTGATCTGCATTTCCAAACGGAAAAGGGGTTAGATTATCTGGTTTTGTTCTTTTTGGAATTAATAGTTTTCTTGAGGTATCATAATCATCAACAATTAAAACACTTCCCAAACCCTCTCTGTAAATTGCGTTTCTTGTAAGTAAACCAAATACTGAAGAAGAACTTGTTTTTTCTGACACATTTATTTTGTCTGAACCTAAATTTATTGGAGAAAAATTATTATCAGTTGAATCTGTAAATTGCATTGTTCTCCCAGCCAAAAAGACAGAAGAATTCATGCTTTTTGCTGAATATCCAGCAATAATATTTAACTTAGGATAGTTGTAAACTGCAGTAACTAAAATAATTGCAACAAGTAATAATAGAAGTCTTTTTAGGATTTTCATATGATAAGAAAAATAAAATTTGAGCAGTAAATATAATAATTTAACGCTTGTTGTAGCGATGTTTCATTTACAAAAGTTATTTTTGTATTTCAATTCATAGACGATGTTTCCAGTAGAAAAAATTAGAGCAGATTTTCCGATTTTAAAAAGAGAAGTTAATGGCAAACCATTGGTGTATTTCGACAATGCTGCAACATCCCAAACACCGCAAATTGTAATTGATGCCATTGTAGATTATTACAGTAATTACAATGCAAATATTCATCGTGGCGTGCATTCTTTAAGTCAAGAAGCTACCGATAAATATGAAGAAGCTCGTATTAAAATTCAACAACATTTTAATGCTGAAAAAGCTTATGAAATCATTTTTACAGCCGGAACAACTCATGGAATAAATATGATTGCTTCAGGTTTTTCTGAATTGTTAGAAAAAGGTGATGAAATCATTGTTTCTGCTTTAGAACATCATTCTAATATTGTGCCTTGGCAAATGTTGTGTGAAAAATCAGGTGCTGTTTTAAAGGTGATTCCGATGTTGCAAGATGGAACTTTGGATATGACTGTTTATGCCGAATTGCTTTCAGATAAAACAAAAGTAGTTTTTTGTAATCATGTTTCAAATGCGTTAGGAACCATCAATCCAATCAAAGAAATTATTGCGCAAGCTCATGCTGTTGGTGCTGCTGTTTTAATTGATGGAGCTCAAGCAACCCCACATATTAAACCAAATTTACAAGAATTAGATGTCGATTTTTACGTAGCATCTGCTCATAAAATTTGTGGACCAACTGGAGTTGGAGTTTTATACGGAAAAGAAAAATGGTTGCAAAAATTACCGCCTTATCAAGGAGGTGGAGAAATGATTGAAACTGTAACTTTCGAAAAAACTACCTATGCGGGTTTACCTCATAAATTTGAAGCTGGAACACCAAATATTTGTGGCGGAATAGCCTTTGGAGTTGCTTTGGATTACATGAATGCAATTGATTTTGATAAAATTGCTGCATATGAAAATGAATTATTGCAATACGGAACAAAAAAACTACAAGAAATTGATGGTTTAACCATTTACGGAACGTCAGCTAAAACGGCTGTAATATCTTTTAATGTTGATGGAATTCATTCTTATGATATTGGTGTAATTTTAGATAAATTAGGAGTTGCTGTAAGAACTGGTCATCATTGTGCACAACCAATAATGAGTTTTTATAACATTCCAGGAACTGTTAGAGCGTCGTTTGCTTTTTATAATACAAAAGAAGAAATTGATGTGTTTATTGCTGCATTACAAAAAGCAATAATGATGTTGGGTTAAATTACTTACGACCAAAATCTGCAGGAATTTCTCCCCAAGCTTTGGTTTCCCATTTTAGAATTGGGTTTTTAAAAGAGTTTTCTTTGAGCCATTTTTCTGCACGTTTTATCAACTCTAATAAATCTTTATTTGAAGGGTCAAAAACCAAATTAGTTCTGCATTGTTTTTTACGAATCCAACTCATCGCAATTCTTGAATCTGAATACACAGGAATATCTTCTTTATTTTTACTTTTTAACAAAGCCAATCCATGAACGAGAGCCAAAAATTCTCCAATGTTATTTGTGCCTTTTGCATAAGGTCCTTTAATAAATATTTGCTGTTTGTTGTGAGTTAAAACACCACGATATTCCATTTTTCCAGGATTTCCACTACAAGCAGCATCTACAGAAATGCTTTCTAAAATAGGTTTCCCAAATTTTTCCTTTTCGGAAGTTGTTAATGTTTTCTTTTTGGTGTTTTTACCTTTATAAGCAAAGTAATTTTTATTGTAAGCAAGTTGGGCTTCAGTTTTATCGGCAAAAGCTTTGTATTGTGCACCTTCAAAACCATCAATTTGTTTTTTGCAATCTTCCCAAGAAGAAAAAACACCTTTTTTTCTACCAGTCCAAACTACATAATATTTTTGCTTCTTTTTTGCCATTTATTGTATAATCACAGATGCAATCACTTTCGGGAAATGCTCATACTCTAAAGTATGAATTTTTTGGGCAATATCTTCTGGTGAATCAGTATCTTCTAGTTTTGTTGTTGCTTGAAAAATAATTGCGCCTTCATCGTAATTTTCATTTACAAAATGAATGGTGATTCCGGTTTCAGTTTCTTTATTTTCTTTTACAGCATTGTGAACGTTCATTCCGTACATTCCTTTTCCGCCATATTTTGGTAATAAAGCAGGGTGAATATTGATAATTTTATCAGGGAAAGATTCAATTAGTTTTGATGGGATTTTTAATAAAAATCCAGCTAAAACAATGTAATCTGCTTCTTTTTTTAATTGATTTATAAAGTCATCAGAAGAAAAAAGCTCGTTTTTAGAAAATAAAACACATTCTTTATTTAGTCTTTTACATCGATTAAAAATCCCAGCACCTTTTTTATTGCAATATACCTTAGTAACTAAGACATTACCTTTGTCATTGAAATAATTGATGATATTTTCAGCATTAGAGCCAGATCCAGAAGCAAAAACGACAATTTTTTTCATTTATATTGATTTGTTTCACTACAAAAAAAGGAATAATTATTAAGAATGTTATGGACTTTGCTAAAAGTTTAAAGTTTTTTTTTAATTTAGTCACAACAATTTTTGCGGAAAAAGTAGAATTAAATAATAAGATTCGTATTTTTGTCCCCGATTAAAATTTTAAAACTTAGAAAATTATGTCAGACATTGCATCAAGAGTAAAAGCTATTATCGTAGACAAATTAGGAGTAGACGATAACGAAGTAACAACAGAAGCTAGCTTTACAAACGATTTAGGAGCAGATTCTTTAGATACTGTAGAGTTAATTATGGAATTCGAAAAAGAATTTGATATTCAAATACCAGACGATCAAGCAGAAAACATTGGTACTGTTGGTCAAGCAGTAAGCTATATAGAAGAAGCTAAAAAGTAATTTTCATATGCAGATAAAACGAGTTGTTGTAACTGGACTTGGCGCATTAACGCCAATTGGTAATAATATACAAGAATATTGGAGCGGTTTAGTTAACGGAGTTAGCGGAGCAGCACCTATAACGTATTTTGATACTACTAAGTTCAAAACTCGTTTTGCATGTGAATTAAAAGATTTTAAAGTAACCGACTTTCTTGATAGAAAGGAAGCACGTAAAATGGATCGTTTTACACAATATGCAATGGTTGCATCAGATGAAGCAATAGCTGATTCTGGATTAAATTCAGAAGATCACGACCCAGATAGAATTGGTGTGATCTGGGGTTCTGGAATTGGGGGAATTGAAACATTTCAACAAGAAGTACTAAATTACGGTACTGGAGATGGTACACCAAGATTCAATCCATTTTTTATCCCAAAAATGATTTCTGATATTGCTCCTGGGCAAATATCAATCAAACATGGTTTTAGAGGGCCAAATTTTGCAACGGTTTCAGCCTGTGCATCTTCATCAAATGCAATTATAGATTCTTTAAATTATATCAGATTAGGTCATGCTGATGCTATCGTTACAGGTGGTTCTGAAGCTGCCGTTACAATCGCTGGTATGGGAGGGTTTAACGCAATGCATGCACTATCTACAAGAAATGATAGTCCAGAAACTGCATCAAGACCATTTGATAAAGATAGAGAAGGGTTTGTATTAGGAGAAGGAGCTGGAGCTCTAATTCTTGAAGAATATGAGCACGCTAAAGCTCGTGGAGCAAAAATATATGCAGAAGTTATTGGAGGCGGAATGTCTTCTGATGCACATCATATTACAGCGCCACATCCTGAAGGGTTAGGGGCAAGAAATGTGATGTTAAACTGCTTAAGAGATGCTGGTATAAAACCAGAAGATGTAGATGCTATTAATATGCACGGAACTTCAACTCCGTTAGGAGATATTGCTGAATCTAAAGCAATTTTAGAAGTTTTTGGTGAACATGCTTATAAAATCAACATCAATTCAACAAAATCAATGACTGGTCATTTATTAGGAGCCGCTGGTGCTATTGAAGCAATCGCTTCGATTTTAGCCATCAATAATGGCGAAGTTCCTCCTACAATTAATCATTTTACAGATGATGATCAAATTGATGATAAATTAAACTTTACATTTAATAAGTCGCAAAAACGAGATGTTAAAATTGCAATAAGCAATACATTTGGTTTTGGAGGACACAATGCCTGTCTAGCGATAAAAAAAATTGACTAATACTACATGAATTTTATTCGTAAAATTGTAAACCCCCAAAAAAAAGAAGATGAGGGTTTGTATTACGAACTAAAAGCGCTTCTCAAATTTTCACCAAAAAAAATTAATTACTACAAGAAAGCATTTACACATAGGTCTTTAAAACTTAAAGATAAAAAGGGTAATCCTATTAATTACGAACGCTTAGAGTTTTTGGGTGACGCAATGTTGGGTTCAATTATTGCTTCTTATTTGTATAAAAAAGTACCAAAAGGATCCGAAGGATACTTAACCCAAATGCGCTCTAAAATTGTTAGTAGAGATCATTTAAATGAACTTGGTAAGGATTTAAATTTAATCAATTTTGTGAAAAGCAATTTTGATAAAGATAATGTTGGTGATAATATTTATGGCAATATTTTTGAAGCATTAATTGGCGCAATTTATTTAGATAGGGGTTATAATTATTGCAAGAAATTTATTTACGAAAATGTAATTATACCATACGTAGATATTGCAAAACTAGAAGGGAAAATCACTAGCTATAAAGGGCTTATTATTGAATGGTGTCAAAAGCAAAAAAAACAATATGATTTTGAAATTTACGAAGACTCTGGTAACGAAAACGTAAAGCACTTTAGTGTTAAAATTAGTATTGAAGGAGCTTTAGTTGCAAAGGGAAGAGCTACATCAAAGAAAAAAGCGGAAGAACAAGCTTCTAAAAGAGTTTATTTTGCAATGCAAGACGAAATAACAAATTCATAAGATTTTACAACAGTTTTTATTTACCTTTTCGGAAACTATATGTATTTTAGCAAGGAAATATTGATAACCGGATAAGTCATATACAATGCAAATTCATTCATTAGAGTTAAATGATTTTTCTGATAACAACTATACTTTAATTGGAATTCATTCTACTTTAGAGGAATGTAAATTGGCATATGTGTTAAATCAAAAGATGAACACAAAATTTGTGAGAGCAAGTTATAGTTTAGATTTTGAAAATAAAAACAACAATGCAGCTTTTGATATATACGAGTTCATAAATACAAAATTTAGTCAATCTTGGTTTTTAATTTCTAATCAGTATTCAAATAATATAGAAGGAACTTCAAAAGGATTCTTTCAATCAAACGAAATAACAACCTATTTAATTCCTGAAAAAAAGAAAGTGGATTTTTTTCTAAAATTAGAAGGCGATTTCAATTACGATTACATCGCAAGAAAAATTGAAGAAATAAATTCTATAAATCAAGTAATTACCTCTTATAAAATAGAACCCAATACATTAAAATCGAAAGATTTTTTAATTTTTTAAATATGGCAAAAAACAAAAAAACAAAAATTCTTGCAACATTAGGACCTGCAACAAATACTAAAGAGATTATTTCTGAATTGATTGATGCTGGTGTAAACGTTTTCAGAATAAATTTTTCTCATGCAGAATACGACAATGTAAAAGCAAGAATTAAAGACATTAGAGAAATTAATGAAGAAAAGAATTTTCATGTTGCCATTTTAGGAGATTTACAGGGGCCAAAATTACGTGTTGGTGTAATGGAGGAGAATGTTATTTTAAGAGATAATGATACTTTTGTTTTTACAACGGATAAATGTATTGGAAATAAGGAGAAGGCATTTATGACTTATCAAAATTTCCCTAGAGATGTACAGAAAGGAGAAAATATTTTGGTTGATGATGGTAAATTAATGTTTGAAGTTGTTTCAACTAACAAAAAAAATGAAGTAACAACAAAAGTTATTGTTGGAGGAATCTTGTCTTCAAAGAAAGGAGTTAATTTGCCAAACACAAAAATATCTTTACCAGCATTGACTGAGAAAGACATGAAAGATGCAATTTTTGCAATTGAGCAAAAGGTAGATTGGATTGCACTTTCGTTTGTTAGAAACCCAGAAGATTTAAGAAAATTACACGATTTAATCAGTCAAAAATCTGAATATAGAATTCCGGTGATCGCTAAAATTGAAAAACCTGAAGCTGTACAAAATATTGATGCATTAATTCCGTATTGTGATGGTTTAATGGTTGCTCGTGGAGATTTAGGTGTAGAAATTCCGATGCAAGAAGTACCACTTATTCAAAAATTGTTGGTTCGGAAAGCAAAATTGGCAAGAATTCCTGTAATTATTGCAACACAAATGATGGAAACAATGATTACCAATGCTGTACCAACTAGAGCAGAGGTAAATGATGTTGCTAATTCTATTATGGATGGCGCAGATGCATTAATGTTATCCGGAGAAACTTCAGTTGGAGCACATCCAATTAAAGTCATTGAAAAAATGTCAGAAATTATTAAAAGTGTAGAAAATTCGCCTTTAATTAAAGTTCCACAAGCACCACCACATATTAGAACTGATCGGTTTATTACTAAAGCTATTTGTCATCATGCGGCATTAATGGCAAACGATGTTAAAGCAACTGCAATTTCGACTTTAACAAATAGTGGTTATACAGCATTTCAAATTTCTGCTTGGAGACCGGCATCAACTATTTTAGCATTTTCATCAGAAAAAAGGATTTTAGCGAAGATGAGTTTACTATGGGGAGTTAGATCTTTCTTTTACGATAAAAATGTAAGTACAGACGATACAGTTGTTGATATTAATCTAATTGCAAAAAAAAGAGGTTATGTAGCAACAAATGATTACGTGATTAATTTAACTTCGATGCCAGTTGAAGCAAAAGGAATGGTAAATACATTACGTGTTTCTCAGATAAAATAAATGCAATAAGCATTCTGAAAAAGTCCGATGAAATTCATCAGACTTTTTTATAGCTTTATTTTCTGTATCGTAATCACAGCATCATTTGTTACAAATGGCATTGGCATCATTTCTTTGCTTCTAGGTTTGATATTAAACAACGAATTTGTTTGTAAATCAAACGAAGACTCAATCAAACTAATGTTAGGAATGCTATTTTTATTGATAGTGAAATCTACTTTTAAAATAGAATCTTTTGCAGCTAAAAAATAACTTAAAATAGTTCCTCTTGTTACTTTAAATGTATTTGCTTCTTTCTTTTTATCTAGGTAAACATTTTGTACGCCAATTGAATTAAATGTAATTGGAGCATTTGCTATTAACTCTAACTTATTAACCAAACGTTGAGGTTTTATGAGTAATGAAATGTTTCTGAAATCGCCAATAATTGTATCATTTATGGTTGAAATCTCCGGTGAATTAATCGCTCTATTTTCTGTTTTCTTATGAAAACGATAAGATGTATTGTATTTGCTTTTAGAAGTGGTTCCTGTGAAATTTCCTTTGGTTGGATTATCTCCTAAAAATTGTTTTGTATAAGCATCTGGTTTTGAATCATACGTTGCCCAATACGATTGATTTGAATCAATATCACTTATAAAAACTGCGCTATTTGGTTTCTTTTTATTTTCATCGAATCCGCTATTATAAGTTGCAAAAGCAAAAAAGAAAATCGTGCTAAATCCAATTAATTTTGTAAGAAATTTTCTTGATTTATATGTTGCGAAAATTGGCGTCATCAACCCGAAAATTAACACTAAAAATAAGCCGCTTATAAATAAATTTTTCAACCCTAATCCAACAGGAAACATTTTAATTTGTGGCGCAAAAATAAAGATTATCGGAATTGCTAAAATAGTAGAAACAGCAATTTTAGTTGTTCGTTTAGTGTCAATGAAAATAAATATTCCTAAAGTTAATAAAGCAAAATAAACGGGAATGATAAAATACGCAGCACCTTTTAAATAGATAAATATCAATAGGTTAATTATCAGCCAAAAAATAAGTGGTGCAACCACTAAATCGGCTCCTTTATATTTCTTAAAAAACGGTTTGTAAATTTTAAAAAGTAACCAAATATTTAACAAAGAAAAAGCGGCAATATATTCATATCCATTATAAGTAAATCCGTGTAAAATGTCTTTATAATGAGGGTGAATTAATAAAACTCCTTTCCATAATAAAATTGAAATTCCAACACAAATAACCAATGAAAGAGTAAACGGTGTAAAGCCTTTTAATAACCCTTTTATGGTTATTTTATTTAGTGCAATTCCGAAAAATAAGACTCCGATTAATATTAAAACGGCTATAATCAATAAAGGTAAAATACATGAAAATGGATAATGTAATAATGTTGTAAAAGGGAAGTTTGTATAAATATGATCCTTGGTACTTTCTAAATTTGATAAATCAGAATTTGCAAAATAATTTAACGTGGTCATTAAATAATCTGCTTGATGTAAGAGTGTTTCTCTGTCTAACCTTTCGTAAGAATCTTGTGCTGTATGATAATCAAAATGATCTCCGATAAATGCAAAATTGAATCCATTTATATTTCCATTTTCTCTAAAAACAGTTAAATCTGTATCGTTTGGCAACATTTTATAAATGCTATACATTAACGAATTTGCTGCTGGATAATTTGGATTTGCTTTAATAAACTCAGTCAATAGTTTACTGTTTTTACCATTGGTTTCCATCAACATATAACTTGGTCCACCACTTCCACGAGCTTCAAAATTTAAAACCAAACCAATATTTTTTGCTAACGGATGCTTATCCACAAAAGCTTTTGCGCCTAAAAGTCCTAATTCTTCTGCATCGGTAATTACAATATGAATGTCGTTTTTTGGTATTTTGTTTTTTGCTAAAAAAGCTCTTACACTTTCTAAAATCGTAACAACTCCAGAACCAGCATCACTTGCTCCTAAAGACGAATGTGGATTAGAATCGTAATGTGATAATAAAACCAACGATTTGCCACCTTCGCTACCTTTTATCGTTGCAATAATATTGGCGCTATTTGTCGCAGCTCTCCATTTATTATTGATAGCAACTTGTTGTTGAATTTCTGGTTGTAAACCTAATTTTTTAAGTTCATTTACAATATAATTCTGAACCTTTATATGATCTTCTGAACCTGTATAATGTGTAGTTTTTGAAATTTCTTTTAAATGCTTTAGCGCATTATTTATAGAAAATTCGGTTTCGGTTACTTTTTTATTTTCAGAATACGAAGGCAACATATCAGCAAAACTCCAATAGATTACTGATACAATAATTAGAATGGAAATAATTGGAGCGTATTTTTTCATGAAGTAGTGGTTTTTATAAAAGTACTATTTTTTAGATAATTTGTTGGTTTTTAAATCGATAAAGCTTTTGTTATTCTCTTTTAATTAATAGAAAATAATCACTTTCTAAAGCTAAATACCCTTGATTGTATAAATAATAATAGACATTTCCAGTTTTGGTTTTATAAATGGATGTGAAATAATTGAAATCAAATCCTTTATCAAATAATTTAGTTCGTGTCACTTTTGTTTTACCAGAAACATTTAATTCTGATAAAATTTTATAGTTTTTTCGAAGTCGATTATTGGTGTTTCTTATTAAGTTTTTACTCTCTTTATTGACCTTGTTGTTATAGCTGTTTCGACAATAATCTGTGCAGAATTTTTTATCAATTCTACCGATTATTTTATCTCCACATTCTAAACATTGCTTTGTCTCCATTGCTTTTTAATTTGTTGACAATAAAGATACTAAAAATCATTTACAAACGACTACAAACGTTTACATACGAAAGTAAGCGCTTTTTAACCGAATAAAATTTGGACGTCGACGCATCTTTGCCATGTCAAAACGAATTGACAAAAATTAATATAAATATGCACTGAGCAAAGTCGAAGTGTTTAAAAACCTTATCTTATGAATACGTTAAGAAACAAAGTACAGTTAATTGGAAACCTAGGAAACGATCCTGAAATTATTACTTTAGAAAGTGGTAAGAAATTAGCAAAGTTTTCCATTGCAACAAATGAAAGTTATAAAAATTCACTAGGTGAAAAAATAACCGACACACAATGGCACAATGTTGTGGCATGGAATAAGACTGCTGAAATTATTGAAAAGTATGTGACAAAAGGAAATGAAATTGCAATTGAAGGCAAATTAACCTCTCGCTCTTATGAGAGTAAAGAAGGAGAAAAAAAATACATCACAGAAGTAGTCTGTAACGAATTGTTAATGTTGGGAGGAAAGTAGAAGTAATAAATGTTATGGAAAATAAAAGGATGCCACTAGGCATCCTTTTTTTAGTATTTTTGATTTTATAAATTAATGATAGTTTTTATGAAAAAACAATTGATAAGGTATTTTTTAGAGTTTTTGGTCATTGTATTGGGGATTTCAATTTCATTTTATCTTGAGAAACAAAATGCTATCAAATACAAGGAAACTTTAAAAAATCAATCTTTAAGTAGAATTTTAACTAATTGTAAGGTTGATCATGAAGATTATTCATTTAATCTTGAGGCACAAAAAATTGCGATTAAATCTGGTCAATGGATAGTAGACAACCAAAATCAACTTTCTAAATATTCTAGAGATTCTATTGGGTATCATATTGGAGCAGCAATATCAATCAATACTATATTCGTTGACAATCAGGAAGAGTATCGAGGGCTTCAAAACTCAGGGCTAATTGAATTAATTGATAATGAATCAGTAGTTACAGCTCTTCAGAAAAAATATATATATCATGATTTTTGTAAACAAATAGAAGGGATGATAGATTTGAGAGCCAATGCAATCCTGGATTTTCTTTATACCAATACAAAATACAATAGTAATCAGGTAAATGCCCTTGGTTATCAAATTGATAGAACGTATACAGGGAATTTAAAAATTCCTCAAAAGATACTACAACAAATACAAGATAAACTTTATTTACATCATTATTACAAAGGTCGAATTCTCAGGGGCATAAAAACAGATGAGATTTTGGTTAAACAAATTAATGATGAAATTGGAGCAACCAAAAAAAGTTAATCTTGAACTAATAGGTTCTCAATTCAGAAAAAAATAGCAACTCTGCCATATTTATATTTGATTATCAGTATATTAGATTTTTGAAATTTAATTTATTTTAAATAGTATGGCAAAATTTAAATATTTTTCAGCCTTTATTGTTCCTTTACTAGGATTATTAACATTTAATACTACCGGCATAATCGCTTACACAGGTATTTTTAGTTTATATGTTATAGTTCCTGTATTAGAAAACTTTTTACCTCACAATACGTATAACTTGACTTCTGTTGAGAAAGAATTAGCAACAGAAAATATTTTTTATGACGTTGTTCTTTATCTTTCAGTACCGCTTCATTTATTTGTGGTATACCAATTTTTGATTACGGTTTCTAACCCTTCAATATTAACTTCTGATTTAATAGCTTGTATTTTGTTTATGGGAACAATTTTAGGGGTCAATGGAATTAATATTGGACATGAGTTAGGTCACAAAAAAGATCATAAATTGAAACAATTTTTAGCTCACATATTATTATTAACGGCCATACAAAACCACTTTATGACCTATCATAATTCTGGCCATCACAGAGATGTAGCAACCCCAAATGATCTTACCTCTGCCAAAGAAGGCGATATTTTTTATTGGTTTGCATTGAAATCTCAAATAGGAGGTTATTTTAAAACATGGCGATTAGAAACAGAAAGGTTGAGATCTGTGGGAAAGTCTTCATTATTCAACCCAATGATATTTTTTACACTTTTATCGGTGTCACTTTTTGTTGGAATTAATTTCTTTTTTGGCTTTAACGTAACAGCTATCTATTTTATCACAGCAGTGTATGGAATTTCAGTTTTAGAAGCGCAAAATTATTTTTCTCATTACGGACTTCGTAGAAAAAAGAAAGCTAATGGAAGGTATGAACGAGTAAAACGTGAACATTCGTGGAATTCAGATCATATTATTGGAAGGGTGTTGTTATTTGAATTAACAAGACATTCAGATCACCACCACAGCGGGGCAAAGCCTTATCAAGTATTGGAATCAAAAAATGACAGTCCTACCTTACCTTATGGATATCCTGCCATGTTAATGTTATCCTATTTCCCGTTCCTATTTAAACCTATAATGAAAAAAAGATTAGATCTTTATCGTAACAAATCAATCGCTTAAATTAAAGCAACTTCTTTAAAGCTTCTTTTATTTTTTTGGGGATTGATATTGATTTCTTACTTATTCTGTCTGCAAAAACGTGAACAAACTCTCCATATGCACAAGGAGTATTTTCATCTTTTTTAAAAATCCCTATACTATAAGTTACCGAACTATTTCCTAATTTTTTTACAGATAAGCCAGCTTCAATTTTATCTGGATAAGCAATAGCTTTTATATAGGTACAATTAGAGTGAGCAACAAGGCCAATAATTGGTGAACTAAGAGGTTTAAAATCAGAAAATTCTATTAAATATTGATTAGCAATAGTATCAAAATAGGAGTAGTAAACTACATTATTTACATGACCATAGCTATCATTGTCAGCCCATCTAGTAG
>JAQXEU010000037.1 GCA_029250685.1 Polaribacter sp. | reverse complement strand
AATTTTACATCTGAAAAAATTAAAGGTTTTATAGGAAAATCCTTTATTGGAAATACTGATACTGGAGTATTTGGGGGAGTATACCATTTTAAAAGTAAGGAGGCAATCAATTATTATTTGAAATCTGAATTTTGGCAAGGTATTGAGAACCATCCTAATCTTGTGAATTTCACAAAAGAAGTTTATGGTATTGCTCCAATCTCAACAATTTCAAACGGAATTCCAATACTTTAAACATCTGTTTAAAAAAGTATTACTAACGTAAATAAAAAAACCCTACATCTTTATGTTGTAGGGTTTTATATTTATTAAATCCTTCCCAAAATAGTTCGACTTCACTCCCTTTGGCTCCACAAAAAATAAAAACCTTGTAATTTTATTACAAGGTTTTTTATTTCTACTATTATTGTAATTTAACCACCTATTACACGACAAACTATTGAACTTTAAAATCTATAAAATGACTTGGAAAGATGTTATTCATTTTGCTACAAAAGGAAATCCGACACCTGATAAAACTGTTTTAAAAACAGCTGCAGAATGGCAAGAATTATTAACTCCCGAACAATATCAAATTACACGTTTAAAAGGAACTGAACGTGCTTTTTCTGGCGAACATTGTTCTACTTATGAAACAGGAAAATATACTTGTACATGTTGTGATACCCAATTATTTGATTCTAGCATTCAATTTAATTCTGGAAGTGGTTGGCCAAGTTTTACAGAACCCATTAAAGAAAATGCCATAAAATATATTAAAGACGCAAGTCATGGAATGATTCGTGTAGAAGTTTTGTGTAATACATGTGATGCACATTTAGGACATGTATTCCCTGACGGACCAGAACCAAGTGGATTGCGTTTTTGTGTAAATTCAATTTCAATACAATTAAAAAATGAAAAATAATTTAGAAACCGCCATTGTTGGTGGAGGATGTTTTTGGTGCACAGAAGCAGTTTTTCAAGCTATAAAAGGTGTCGAAGAAGTAATTTCTGGTTATTCTGGAGGAACCCTTCCTGGTAAACCTACATACAGAGAAATATGTTCTGGTTTAACTGGTCATGCAGAAGTTATTCAAATTACTTTTGATTCTAATGTCATTTCTTTTGAAGATATTATTTTGATTTTTATGACAACGCATGATCCTACAACACTAAATCAACAAGGAGCCGATAGAGGAACTCAATATAGATCTGTGATTTTTTATAAAGATGAAAATCAAAAGAAGAATTCAGAAAAGGTCATTGAACAATTAGCGAATGCTTTTGATAATAAAATAATAACAGAAATTAGTCCGTTAACAATCTTTTATGAAGCTGAAAAAGAACATCAAGATTTTTACAAAGAAAATTCAGAACAACCTTATTGTAATTATGTAATTACTCCAAAACTGAGTAAACTCAGAAAACTACATGCTGATAAACTAAAATAAATCCCAAAATTGTGTTAAAATAAATAACTGACTGTAAGGATTTTATAAAAATTACGTTTAAATATATGATAAGAGTTTCTTATCATTCTTTTTCATAGCAATTTTCCCGTTTCATTTATTTGAAACGGGTTTTTTATGCTTTCTTGAAAAGGTATTTTAACAATGCGATTTTAAAAAATAAAATCCACAATAGCTTTGAAGAAGCTTTAGTTTTAAACCGAATTTCTTCTTTATATAAAGACCAATTATAATTTTTAGAAATTCCTTTTGTACTACAAAGAGCAATAATTTCAGGAATCATTTTCGCCTTCTTTTTATTTTTAAACAACTGTAAATTAAATTCGTAATCTGCCAATACTTTATAATCTGTATTAAACTGATTCTTTAAAAACAAACCTCTTTTATAAAATGTTGCTTGATGGTGAATGGTGTTTTTAATCCATATTTTTCTTGACCAACTTGAAGAAAAAATACCATTATTCTTTTTTAGTTGTCGTGAATCTGATTCAGTAAATTGATATTGAATTTTTCCACTAACAATATCAAAACTTAGATGTAATTCTTTTGCAACTTCCTCTAAAACGTTCTTGTCTTTAAGCACATCATCCCCTCCTAAAAAATACAACCATTTTCCTTTTGACAAAGAGATTCCTTTATTCATTGCATCATAAATCCCTTTATCTTTTTCAGAAACAACATGAAACGGGTTTTGCAATTCCTGTAAGTATTCTTTAGTCCCATCAGTAGAATCTCCGTCAACAATCCAAACATCAAAATCTGTAAATATTTGTTGTTGAATACTGGCAACACAATCTTTTAATTGACTAAGATTGTTGTAGGTTGGAATTATTATGGAAATAGTTGTTTCGATATCGTTTAATAAAAATAATTATCTAATAATTGTTGTTCGTTTTCCCAACAAAACCCTTTTTTGATTTTTTGTTGATTCAGTTTTATTTGATAATACAAAGCTTCATTATCAACTAATTCTTGAATTTTTTCAGCAATCGTTTCTGGAGCATAATCTTCTACAACAACTCCAACTTTATAGGTTTCAACAACCTTTTTTATTTCTGGTAAACTGCCGCAAATTATTGGCAATCCTGAATGTATATAATCAAATAATTTATTCGGTAATGAATATTCAAAACTCAACCCTAACGGTTCTTCTAAAACCATTCCGATTGTTGCCAACTTTGTGTAATTCGGTAATTCTTCTTGCGGAATTCTTCCTAAAAAATGAACTCGATTTTCTAATATTTCATCTTTTACAAATTGCCGCAACTCTTCTTCAACTTTTCCGTAACCAATAATTACTAAATCTATTTCTTTTAAGAAATGCAATGCTTTTATCATTGGTTTTATTCCTCTTCCAGGATTTAAAACACCTTGATATAAAACAGTTTTATTTTCAGTTGGGAATTTTGCATCAACCTTAATAGTTTTTCTTTTTAAAAGAGGGACATTTCTAACAACACCAAAATTAGCATTGTGTTTTCTGTTATAATAATCTGCTATAGATTGACTTACTGTGTATGATTTTTTAATTCTGGGTAGAAAAAAATTTTCTAATGTTTTCCAAAAACCTTTTACAAAATTTCTTCCCTGTAATTCTGGTCCTTCTGAAAACAGTTCGTGACTATCGTAAATTAATTCAGTTTTTTTAAACTTACTTGCTACAAAACAAGCTGGTAAAACATCTAAATCATTGGCTAAAATATAATCGCATTTGTAAAACAATAATTTGAAAAATAACCGAAAATTATATTCAGCATAAAATAAAAAGTTATGATTAAAAAAATGCTTTTTACGTTTGATTGTGTACTTTCTTTTTACCGAAAAAGTTGTTGGTAAGATGCGTCCGTAAACCAAAACGTCAAAACCTTTACTGAACAGATAATTAGAAACTTTGTGAACTCGCTGATCTGTAGAAATATCATTTGTTACCGCTACAAAAATTTTCTTTTTTGAGTTCAACATAGCGTTGTGTTAAATAGTTGCTTGTTGTACAACTTCAAACAATTCTCCGCCTTCGCATTTAATTGTTTTTTGTTTGAATTTTACAATCAGCGCATAATCATGCGTTGCCATTAAAATTGATTTTCCGCTTTGATGAATTCCGTTTAGCAACTCCATTACTTCTAAAGAAGTTTTTGGATCTAAATTACCCGTTGGTTCATCTGCTAAAATTAAATCTGGATCGTTTAACAACGCTCTTGCAATTGCAACTCTTTGTTGTTCTCCCCCAGAAAGTTCGAAAGGTTTTTTGTAATATTTGGTTTTCATATCAACCTTATCTAACACTTCATTTATTTTAAAAGTCATTTTCTCTTTGTCTTTCCAGCCTGTAGCTTTTAAGACAAATAATAAATTATCAAAAACAGTTCTGTCATTTAATAATTTAAAGTCTTGAAAAACAATTCCGATTTTTCTACGTAAAAACGGAATGTCTTTTTCTTTCAATTTATTTAAATCAAAATCTACGATGGTTCCTTTTCCGCGATTTAAATTTAAATCGCCATATAAAGTTTTCATCAAACTACTTTTACCGCTTCCTGTTTTTCCAATTAAATAGAAAAACTCTCCTTTTTCAATTTTTAAATTGACTTTAGAAAGCACCAAATTATCTCTTTGGTAAATATCTGCGTCTTCTAAATGTAAAATTGCATCAGCCATAAAAAAGTAGTTTCTACAAACTTATCATTTTCTTGTGAGTTTAAAGAAATATTAAGAGAATTAATCTATAACAATTTTTATCTTTGATTTTTAAACTAAGGTTGATTTTTTCTGATTGTTTATCAAACAAAAATAAAAAAACTGCGTTATAGTTTTCAAATAGCAAAAAACCCTTTAAGAAAAATGAATATTCGCTTTTTTAAGAAAATCGCTTTTTTAATTTTAATCACGTTAAGTTCTAGCATTGTATTTGCTCAGCAAACTGAAATGAACACCAACAGTTTGACGAATTACAATCATGCAATAAAGCTATACAATAACAAAGCGTACGCAGCTGCTCAAAAGAAATTTAAAGAAGTTGCGACACAAAACAAAAATGCTGCAACCTTAAAATCTGATTCTGAATATTACACAGCAATGTGTGCTATAAAACTGAATCAAACGGAAGCAGATAAAATGGTGATGAGTTTTGTTGAAAATAATCCGAACAGCAATAAAAAAGAGAAAGCTTTTTTAAATGTTGGTAATTATTATTTTGCCAATAAAAAAGCATCTCATGCTTTAAAATGGTATTCTAAAGTGAACCGAAATGTATTATCAACCGAAAATAAAAAAGAGTTAGATTTTAAAATGGGTTACGCGATGTTAACCACAGGGAATTTAAAACTCGCTAAAAACAAGTTTTTCCCGTTGATAAATGATGCTCGTTACGGAAATGATTCTAGATATTACTACGGATTTATCGCATACAAACAAGCAGATTATGCAACTGCAGAAATTCATTTAACAGAAATTGCAAAGCAAGCTTCTTATAAAAATGAGGCAACTTATTATTTATTAGATATTAGTTTTAAAGACGGAAAGTTTGAAAAAAGTATTGAAATCGGTAAAAAATTACTGAAAGATAAAAAACAAAAAGAACGTTCTGACATTTCTAAAATTGTAGGAGAAAGTTATTTCAATTTAAAGAAATACAAAGAAGCTTTACCTCTCTTACAAGCTTACAAAGGCAAACGTGGAAAATGGAATAATACAGATTATTATCAATTAGGGTATACATATTACAAACAAAATGATTTTGAAAACGCTGTAAAAAACTTTAATAAAATTATTGGCGATACAAATTCAGTTTCACAAAACGCGTATTATCATTTGGCTGAATGTTATTTGTATTTAGAAAAAAAACCTGAAGCTTTAAATGCATTTAAAAGTGCAAGCGAAATGAATTTTGATTTGAAAATCAAAGAAGATGCATTTTTAAATTATGCCAAATTAAGTTACGAACAAGGAAATCCATACAAAAGTGTTGCAGAAGTATTACAAGATTTTTTAACTGCATATCCTAAGTCGAATTTTTATCAAGAAATAAATCAATTAGTAGTTACTTCTTATTTGTATCAACAAGATTACAAAGGCGCTTTAGATTATTTGGCAAAAAAGAAAAGTAACGAAAATAGAGCTTTGACAAAAGATGTTTCTTATTATCGAGGCGTACAATTATTCAATCTTAAAAAATTACAAGAGGCATACCCGTATTTTAATTTGGCAACCTCTTCTTCAGATACTAAAATTAAAGTTTCGGCTTTGTATTGGAAAGCTGAAACAGATTTTCAATTATCGAACTTCAAAAAATCTTTAACCGGATTTACAACTTTTAAGAAAGCGTCTGGCGCTTCTCAAATTGATGCTTTTAAAGCAATCGATTACAATATTGCATACAGTCATTTTAAACTGAAGGATTATGCTAACGCAGCAAATTCATTCAGTAATTTCATCCGAAAAACCAATAATGAAAATCCGTTATTTGATGATGCAAATATTAGATTGGCAGATTGTTATTTTGTGACAAAAAATTATTCAAACGCCATCTTAGCGTACGATAAAGTAATTAATAATGCTGGTGTTGGTTCTGATTACGCAACCTATCAAAAAGCAATTAGTTTTGGTTTTTTAGGTGATAATTCTAAAAAAATAGAAAATCTAAATGATTTAGTTTCTAATTTTGAATTGACAACTTTACAAGATGATGGTTTGTTTCAATTAGCAAACACATATGTAGCTGCAAAAAACAATTCTAGAGCTCACGAAACGTACAATACATTAATTACAAGACACACCAAAAGCTCTTATATTCCGAAAGCATTATTACGTCAAGGTTTGGTGTATTATAATGACAACCAAAACACACAAGCTTTAGGGAAATTCAAAAAAATTGTAAGCGCTTATCCAAATTCTAACGAAGCAAAAGAAGCTGTTACAAACGCCAGAAATGTATATGTAGATTTGGGTCAAGTTGATTTATATGCTGCATGGGTTAAAAATATTTCATTTGTTAATGTTACCGATTCAGATTTAGACGACACTACTTATGAAGCCGCAGAAAACAAATTTTTAGAAAATAACGCTGCAAAAGCAATTGAAGGATTTACAAAATATATTGCTGCTTTCCCTAAGGGGTTACATGCATTAAAAGCGAATTTTTACTTAGCTCAATCTTTATCTAAAACAAATCAAGAAGCAAAAGCAGAGCAATATTATAAATATGTTGTTGATCAAAATTTTAGCGAATTTAGCGAAGAATCTTTAAACAAATTAGCTCAAATTTATCTTGAAAAAGAAGACTGGAAAAATGCAACTCCACTTTTAGTTCGTTTAGAATTAGAGGCAAATTATCCTCAAAATATTTTATTTGCACAAAGTAATTTAATGAAAAGTTACTATGAAGCTAATCAATTTAATGATGCAGTTGCATACGCCGAAAAAATATTATTGACCGATAAGTTAGAGGAAAATGTAGAGTTTGATGCAAAAATAATTATTGCACGTTCAGCCTTTAAAACGAATGATTTAAAGACAGCTGAAGAATTTTACAACGAAGTAGAACGTAATGCAAATGGCGAATTAAAAGCTGAAGCTTTGTATTACAATGCTTATTTTAAAAATCAGAATAAAGAATACGCAGCTTCAAATAAAATTGTTCAGACGTTGATTGCAGATTATTCTACTTATAAGTATTGGGGTGTTAAAAGTTATATCACAATGGCAAAAAACTATTACGGTTTAAAAGATGCCTATCAAGCAACCTACATTTTAGAAAATATTATCAAGAATTTTAAACAATTTGATGATGTAATTTTAGATGCACAAAGAGAGCTTACAAACATAAAAACAAACGAAGCAAAAACAAACGAATCTGTTACTCCTAACAACAATTAAATAGATTAAAATAATGCGAAAAATTGTATTAACACTTTGCTTATGTACTTTGATTTCAGCTATAAATGCTCAAACAAACAAAGCAAAAGACACTATAAAAACAGAAGTAATAAATGTTGTTACTTCTTATACGCCAACAATTTCTGATGCGTTTAAAATAAAAAAGAATCCTAAAATAAAATTAGGTGCAAAAACACAAAAGAAACAATTAAAATATCAAATTTTTTCTGCACCAGTTGCTTCAACTTTTATTCCGAAAAGTGGTGTTGCAAAAGGTATAAATATGGGTATAAAAGAACGTTTGTATAAAAACTATGTAGCTGCAGGATTTGGAAATAATTCAACACCTTTTTTTGAAGCTTTTTTGCATCATGCAACAAAATTTAAAAACGATTTTGGCTTCTACACAAAATACATTTCATCAGAAAACAGTATTGATGCAACTGAATTAAATAGCAATTTTTCTCAAATGAATTTTGGTGCTTTTTACAAACAAGAAGAACGTTATTTTACCTGGAAAATTGGAGCAAATTATCAACAGAACAAATACAATTGGTATGGTTTACCAAGCACAATAACTTATTTACCAGCAACAATTGCCGCAATAAATGAAGAGCAATCTTACAGCAATTTCGAAACCGATGCTGAAATTATTTTTGAAGATTTTTTCGTGAATTCTGCCAAAGTAAATCTTTCGTTTTTCAACGATAACTTATTAAGTAAAGAGTTGCGTTTTGTTGTTGAACCACAGTTTAAAATTTCACTAAAAAACATCGGAAGTAAATTAAATGATTTAATTTTAGATACATCTTTTGATTATGTAAACGGACATTCGCAACAATCTTACAGTGCTACAACAAAATTAGAACACAGTTTTTTCACTATTGGTTTAGCGCCTAAATATAATTTTGAATACAAAAAATTCAATTTTAGAATTGGAACAAAATTGTATTTTACATCCGATTTAGAAAACAAAGCGAATCAACTATATGTGTACCCAGACATCAATATAAACTACCCTTTGTTTGAAAATTATGTAAATATGTATCTTGGTGCTGGTGGAGATTTAAACACCAACACAATTAAAGGTTTTACGGATGAAAACCCATACATTTCTCCAACACAATTTATTACGCAAACCAATAAAAAATATGATTTCTTTGGTGGATTAAACGGTAAATTATCATCTAATGTGAGTTATGACTTTAAAGCAAGTTATAGCAATGAAGATGACAAAGCACTATTTGTAAGAAACAATTCAAAATCTAACGGAACAAATACAGTTGGATTATTAGGTTACGAATATGGAAACTCTTTTTCTGTGGTTTATGATGATGTAAAAACACTTTCTTTTTCTGGAGAAGTTACGTTTGATGTAAGTAGAAATTTAGTTGTTGGCGCAAACGGAGAATTTAATTCCTACACAGTAACAAATCAAGCTGAAGCGTGGAATCTACCAACAATGAATACCGAAATATTCGCAAATTACAAAACAGCAAAATGGTATGCTGGAGTAAATATTTTCACAGTTTCTGAACGAAAAGATGTGACTTACGGAGGAATTTATCCTTCAGCATTAAGCGGAATTCAGACATTAAAATCTTTTATCGATATAAACATAAACGGAGGTTATCATTTTAATGATAAGTTTACTGCTTTTGTAAAAATGAATAATGTAACTAATTCTGAATATCAACAATTTAGTAATTTTAATGTTCAAGGTTTTCAAGTTTTAGGTGGAATTAGCTATAAGTTTGATTTTTAACGATAACATCCTCATGCTGAATTTATATCAGTATCTCAAAATTTTAAAAAAAAGTTTATCTTAAAAGATAGGCTTTCTTTTTGTCATTGATTTTATGTAGATTTATACACTTTTATAAAACTACAACCAAATGAAAAAACTATCCGTCCTTTTCCTTTTTGCAATTTTAGCAATTGCATGTAACGAAAAGAAAGAAACTAAAACAGCTTCAAGCGAATTAACAGCAGAAGAGAAAATTGACAAAACCAATATCAAAACCATTTTTGATACCGCTTTAACACAAGGAAAGTCTTACGAATGGCTTCGTGATTTAACATCAAATGTTGGCGGAAGATTATCAGGTTCACCGGAAGCAGCAATGGCTGTGAAATGGGGAGAAAAAGTAATGAAAGAAGCTGGATTAGATTCAGTTTGGCTACAACCAGCAATGGTTCCGCATTGGGTAAGAGGAGAAAAAGAAGTTTCTTATTTTGTATCCAATGGAGAAAAGGTTGACATGGCTGTTTGTGCTTTAGGAAGTTCAATCAGCACTCCAAAAAAAGGTGTTTTTGCTGAAGTAATTGAAGTTTTCAGTTTAAAAGAAGCAGAAGCTTTAGGTAATAAAGCAAAAGGAAAAATCATCTTTTACAACAGGCCCTTTGATAATACAATCATAAATACGTTTAGTGCTTATGGAGGTTGTGTAGATCAACGAGGAAGTGGTGCAGCAACCGTAGGTAAGTTTGGAGCTTTGGCCGTAATTGTCCGTTCTATGACAAATAACATCGACAATTATCCACACACAGGAACAATGCGTTACGGAAACATTCCTGAGAATGAATATATTCCTGGAGCTGCTATTAGCACATTGGCTGCTGAGACATTGAGCAAACAATTAAAGAAAGATCCAAACTTAAAAGTATACTTAAAACAGAGTAGTAAAAATTTACCAAAAGAAAAATCATTTAATGTGATTGGTGAAATTAGAGGTTCTGAAAATCCAGAAAAAATTATTGTAGTTGGTGGTCATTTAGATTCTTGGGATTTGGGAGATGGAGCACACGATGACGGAACTGGAATTGTACAGTCTCTAGAAGTATTACATATTTTAAAAATGAATAACATCAGACCAAAGAACACAATTCGTGTAGTTTTCTTTATGGATGAAGAGCAAGGTGGCGGAGGAGCAGATGCATATGCTGATGCTGTAAAAACGACGAAAGAAATTCATATTGGAGGTTTAGAATCTGATGCTGGCGGACATACACCGAGAGGTTTTACAATTGATGCAAATACTGCAAATACTGATTTATTAAAAAGCTGGAAAAAATTATTATCTCCTTATGGATTACATGACATAACAAAAGGCGGAAGTGGTGCAGATATCAGTCCTTTGAAATCAGATGGGGTTACGTTAGTTGGTTATCGTCCAGACCCGCAACGTTACTTTGATTATCATCATGCAGCAACAGATACATTTGATAAAGTAAACAAACGTGAACTTGAATTAGGTAGTGCTTCAATGGCTAGTATGATTTATTTAATGGATAAATACTTATACAACAATACGCCAATCAAACCTTAATTACAAAAGCCTTTTATCTTTTTTATTAATGCATAACGCCTATTTAATTTACACAACATCATGAGAAAATTTATTTTAGCACTTAGTATTATCGGTTTGTTTACCGCTTGTCAACAACAAGAAAAAGCAGATTTTATTGTTATCAATGCGAATGCATATACAGTAAATGAAGGATTTGATAAAGCAGAAAGTTTTGCTGTAAAAGACGGGAAATTTATTGCTGTAGGAACGAACGATGAAATCTTAAAAAACTATGCAACTCTTAAAACAATTGATGCAGAAAATCAAACGATTGTTCCTGGGTTAATCGATGCGCATTGTCATTTTTACGGATTGGGATTAAGTCTACAAAAAGTAGATTTAAGAGGTACAAAAAGTTATGATGAGATTTTAGAAAAACTTTCCGCATTTAAAAAAGAAAAAAATGCAGACTACATTACTGGTCGTGGTTGGGATCAAAATGACTGGGAGGTAAAAGTATTTCCAACAAAAGAAAAATTAGACAAATTATTTCCGAATACACCAGTTGCCATCAGAAGAGTTGATGGTCATGCTTTATTAGTAAACGAAGCTGCTTTAAAATACTCTGGATTATCTAGCCGAAAATTCCCAAAGAAAATATCTGGAGGAGAATTCATTCAGAAAAACGGGAAATTAACAGGTGTCTTAATTGATGCAGCAATGGGCTATATTAAAACTCCAAACACTACAAAAAAAGAATCTATTCAAGGTTTATTAGATGCCCAAAAAGTAACTTTTAGCTACGGATTAACAACGGTAAATGATGCAGGAGTTAGCAAATCTACGATCGATTTAATGGATAGTTTACAAAAAACTGGAGATTTAAAAATGCGTATTTATGCAATGGTTTCGGTAAGCCAAAAAAGTTTGGATTATTATTTACCAAAAGGAATCATTAAAACAGATCGTTTAAATGTGCGTTCTTTTAAAGTTTATGGCGATGGCGCTTTAGGTTCTCGTGGAGCTGCAATGCGTAAATCATATAGCGATAGAGATAATCATTTTGGCGCATTAATTTTCGAACCAAAAAGATATACAGAAATAGCAGCTCAAATTGCAAAATCTGATTATCAAATGAATACACACGCAATTGGAGATTCTGCAAATACACACATTTTAAAAACGTATAAACTAGCATTAAAAGGACAAAAAGATAGACGCTGGAAAATTGAGCATTCTCAAATTGTTTCTCCAGAAGATTTTGATATGTTCGATAATATTGTTCCTTCTATTCAACCAACACACGCAACTTCTGATATGTATTGGGCTGGAGATAGAGTTGGGAAAGAACGTATGAAAGGTGCTTATGCTTTTAAAGATTTATTAAATAAATACGGAAGCGTTGCTTTAGGAACTGATTTCCCTGTAGAAAGAGTAAGTCCATTTTTAACATTTTCTGCTGCGGCAACTCGTCAAGATACTGATGGTTATCCAAAAGGTGGATTTCAAATGGAAAATGTTTTAACGAGAGAAGAAACCTTACGTGGAATGACAATTTGGGCTGCACATTCTAACTTTGAAGAAAACGAAAAAGGAAGTATTGAAGTTGGTAAGTTTGCAGATTTTGTAATTCTAAATCAAAATATTATGGAAGTTGAAGGTTCTAAAATTCATAAAACGAAAGTAGTTTCTACTTATTTAAATGGTGAAAAGGTTTATTAAATGGATGTTGAAATATTAGGTGTAGGAATTTTACTTATATTATTAGGTGTTTTATATGGATCTTGGAGTTATTTTTTAAAAAAGAAAGAGAAAAATCCAAATATACTTTCTAAAACAACTGATGTACAAGATAAAATTTTACCAATAATTCTAATAATTTCTGGAATCATTTTGGTTTTAAAAAACTTGTAATTGTTTATCACTCAAATTCAGAGATTATACCTTTTTAGCTTAGTCTTCAATCCTAGAAATAGTGAACGAAGGAATGGAATTGCAGTTCGCAGAACTTAGCATAAAATTCCGAAAGAGAACGGTCTGAAAGAATTTCATAAGGATTGAATTGATTTTTTGTTTCGTTTTGTATTAAGACAAAATGAAAAGAAAACATAAAAAAAAGGCAAACCAATTTGGTTTGCCTTTTTTATTACACGTTTTTTTCTATTTATGAGAACCATCACAAAATGGCTGATTGACCGTTAATTTACAAGCACATAAATACTTTGTTTCTGTATTTTCTGCAGTAAACACATTTGGACTCATTCCTGTTCCTCTATGCTTTCCATCACATAATGGTTGGTTGTCAGACAACCCACAAGTGCACCAAGCATAATTTTTTCCTGCTTCCAACTCTACTGCTACTGGTCCATCTCCAGCTCTTTTTGGTAGTTTCATATATCTATATATTTTTTACTTAATTATAATTAATTTCGAATAATTTTATGATTACAAATCGTTATTTCATTCCTTCTAATAAAACCTCAACTGCTTTTTTCAATTGATCGTCTTCTCCTCTAGCTTTCCAACCTGGTTTGTTTGTGACTAAATAATCTGGTACTGCAGGTCCGTGTTCCATATTCATTCCAGATTCTTTTACATACCAAGCTCTAAAAGGCATTCTAATCGCTCCGTTTTGCAATCTGTGGCTTCCTGTAGAAATTACAGCTCCAAATGTTGGTTGTCCAACTAATTTCCCTAATTTAAAACTCTTGAAAGCATGTGCGAAAATCTCTGCATTCGAGTAACTACTTTCATTCGCCAATGCAACTAAAGGTTTTGTATTTACAGATAAAATTGCTCTTTCATTATATGGATAATTACTTGCGTACTTTTTATTATCTCTTTGTAGATTATTAGTTGCTCCTCTTGGAACTGTATAGGCATGTTGTTGTGTTGTTAAAACCGTCATTACACGATCTGTTGTCCAACCACCACCGTTATAACGTACATCAATTACAATTCCTTTTTTACCGTAACCACTTGCCTTTAATTCACGCTCAAAACGCTCAAAACTTGGTAAATTCATCCCTTGAATATGAATATAACCTAATTGTCCATTAGAGAATTTATCAACTAATTTTTTACGAGAATCAATCCATTCTTCATAACGCAATCTTCCTAAAACTCCGTTTGACTGCGTTCTAACAACCACTTCTTTTCCTGAGCTTAATCTCAACAAGATTTCTTTGTTAGATGTATTCTTTAACAAACTATAAAAATTTGTGTTCTTTCCAATTGACTTTCCGTTTATCGATGCAATTACATCACCAACATTTAAAGCAACATTTGTTTTTGTCGCAGCTGAATTTGGTAATATATAATTAATTCTTGCGCCATTTTTAACATTGGTAACATCCAAACCTAACAAACCAATTCTATCACTAGAAACTTGCTCTGGATTAGATCCTCTATATCCCATATGACTAGCATTTAATTGTCCTAACATATTATTGAACATAAATGTATAATCTTGTTTGGTCTTAGCAGATAATACCCAAGGGCGATATCTTTTTACGATTGAGCTCCAATTATAACCATGGTATTTAGGGTCGTAAAATCCTGCGGTAATTGCTCTAACACCTTCTTCAAAAATTTGCTCATTTAACTTTTTATTATTTGTCGTGTAGGTTGCAGAGTGTGAAAATGAAGAAACTTTATTTGATTTTAAATTTAATGACTTTAATCTACCACGAGAAGCATAATACAACGTTCCTTTATTAAAACTTGTTGCACCAACATTAGAAACTCCTTTTACTGGAGCTGGAACTCCGCCAGTTAATTTTACAGTATAAAATCCGTTTTGTCTTGTTGCAGGATTTGTAGCTGAAATATAAATACTTTTACTATCTGCACTGAACATTGCTCCAAATTCGTTTCCAGCCCAACTTGTAATCTGAACTAAACGATCATAAATTCTATCTTGATCAATTGTAACAACAACTTCTTTTTTAGTTTTCTTAGCTTTCGGGTCTTTCTTTGGCTGATAATATGCTCCTTCTTTAAAATCAGTTCTAGATTTTTCCCAATCAGATTTTTGTAACCAAACCATCCAAGTGTCAAAATTGATCCCACCTCTATCTCCTGCTCTATTAGAAGCAAATGAAAGTTTCTTTCCATCTGGACTCCAAACTGGTCCAACATCAGATCTTGGGTGCATTGAAACATTCATTTTAATTGCTGCATTTGCAACAGACTGAATATAAATTTCACTATCAAAATTTAAATCCTCCTGAGAATATGCAATGTATTTACTATCTGGACTCCAACTAACACCTTCAGCTGCTGCCCAAGTGTCAGAAAAACTTATAACGTTGCTAATTTTTCCATCTTTTACATCAGCAATCACTAATTGACCTCTTCCAATTCTGTAAGAAATCTTTTTTCTATCTGGAGACAATAATGGCTCAAAAACATCAATCTTACTTTTTGTTAATTTGGTAACTTTCGTTTTTAAACTTCTACTCAAGTTTACATTTTCATCCGTTGAAACAACTTTATACAATTCGTTTTGCCCACTTCTATCAGATAAAAAACCTAATGTATTATCATCAATCCAAAAAGGATTATCATCTTTAAAACTATGATTACTTACATTATTTGTAGTTGTTTTGTCTTTATTATTCTCCTTTACAAAAATTTCTCCGTTGATACTTAACGCAACTAATTTCCCGTTTGGTGAAACACTTAAATCACCAATTCCGTTAGAAACAGTTTTTGTTTCTTCTAATTCAAATCGATTATCAGTTGCAATATTTAAGTTTAACTTTTTTGTTGAACCATTCTGTAACTTATAAGCACTAACTCCACTATTATAAACTATCGTTCCGTTTTCACTGACCGAATAAGACAAAACTCCATCTTTATTCAACCTTGTTAATCGTTGTGCTTTTCCAGTTGAAGAACCATTTGCATTTACAGAAGTTTTGTAAATATTGTATCGACCACTTTCTGCTCCAACATAATATAGATTATTGTTTGCATCCCAAAGCGGTGTATGATCATTCTTTTTACTCGTTGTAATTTGATAATATTGTTTTGTTTTTAAATTATAAATCCAAACATCTCTTTGTGCCGGACCACTATAATCTTCTCTGGCTATTCTACAAGCTCCTTTTACAAAAGCTATAAAATTCCCATTAGGAGAAATAACCGGCTGGCTTCCTAATGCAGTTAACAGTCTTTGTGGTGTTTCACCTTTTTCATTTACAACATACATTGCTGGGTCTCGTTCTGGACCTTTGTACATTCTATTAGAAGTAAACAAAATCCTACCATCAGAATTCCATTGCGAAGGCATATTTGTAGTCGGAAAATACGTGACTTGTGTTGGAATTCCTCCTTGTAGACCCATCTTGAAAATATTAGTTACTCCTTTTCTATTTGAAGTAAAAGCAAGTTGATTTCCTTTTGAATTCCAAACTATACCATTTTCATAGGCCTGATGAATCGTTAATCTTTTTGATTGATTGGTTGCAAAATTGTGCACCCAAATATCTCCATGAAAACTAAATGCCATTTTAGAAGCATCTGGACTAATTGAAGGTTGACGAATTAGTGTGTTTTGTGCAATTAGCAATCCACAATTCAGAAAGATTGCTAAGAAAAATAAAGTTTTTTTAGTCATTGTTGTAAAGTTTATGACCACTAATATAATTCAAAAAAACTATCAATAAAAAAAGTTGCAGTTTATAGTAATGTTTTAAGCAAGAATTAACTTTTCTGAATCGTTCTTATAACTTTATCATTAAGATAAATTCTTATATATTCGCCATTTAAAACACAAATATTTAAAAGCATGAAACCATATTTAGTTCTATTTTTAATGATTTTCTTTATCTCTTGTAGTAATGATGAAGATGATTACAGCACAGAAAATGATTTAGAAATTCAAGAATATATTAAAGCAAACAACTTAAATGCAACTAAAACTGCAAGTGGCTTATACTATGTAATAACTGATCAAGGAAATGGCGGGAAGCCAAATTCTAGCTCATCTGTAACTGTAAATTATAAAGGTTATTTTACAGACGGACGTCTTTTTGATCAAGGGCAAAACATAACATTCAATTTAAATCAAGTGATAACAGGTTGGTCTGAAGGGTTAACACATTTTAATGAAAATGCTCAAGGTTGGCTTTTAGTTCCTTCTCATTTAGGTTATGGAAGTAGTGGTTCAAACTCAATCCCAGGAGGTTCTGTTTTAGTTTTTAGTATTCATTTATTAAAAATCAATTAACGAATTGATTGTATGAAATTATCTATTTCTGAAACACCATTTTTAGATAATTCTTTTATAAAAGCCGACCCAATAATTGCTCCGTTTGCAAACTGACAAGCCGTTTTAAACGTTTCGTTATTCGATATTCCGAATCCAATAATTAAATCACTTTTTAAATTCATTGTTTTGATGCGCTCAAAATAAGTGATTTGACTATTAGAAATATCCCCTTTTGCTCCAGTTATTGAAGCAGATGCAACAACATAAATAAAAGCTTCCGTTAAAGCATCAATCTTTCTAATTCGTTCTTCGGATGTATGTGGCGTAATTAAAAACACATTTGTCAATCCGTATTTTTTAAATAATTGCTGATAATGATTTTCATATTCAACCATTGGCAAATCTGGAAGAATTAAAGTTTCGATTCCGCTTTCTAAACAAGCTTGACAAAATTTATCTTCACCATATTTCAATAACTGATTTAAATATCCCATTAAGACTAACGGCTTAGAGTTTGTTTCTTTGATTGCTTTTAATTGCTCAAAAACAATGTCTAGATTCATTCCGTTTTGCAACGCAACCTGACTACTATCTTGAATTGTTGGTCCATCAGCCAACGGATCTGAATATGGCAAACCGACTTCAATAAAATCAACATTGTTATTAGCTAACTCTGAAATAATGGTAGTTGTATCATTCAAATTTGGATAACCAGCTGTGAAGAAAATCGATAATAAATTTTCTTTTTCTTGAAATATGTTTTTTAATGATTTCATTTTTTCCTTTTTGTCAGTTCGAGCGCAGTCGAGAACTATTTACTTCTAATTGTCATAACCTCTCGACTCCGCTCGAGGTGACATTATTATTTTACTTTTCTAAATGATTGATATAGGTTTCTAAATCTTTATCACCTCTTCCTGATAAATTTACAACCACAACTTGATCTTTCTTGAATTTTATTTTTGGTAAAACGGCCAATGCATGCGCACTTTCTAAGGCTGGAATTATTCCTTCAATCTTTGTTAATTCATACGCTGCTTTTAACGCTTCCTTATCAGTTGCATTCATAAATTTCGCTCTTTTAGTTTCATGTAAAAACGCATGTAAAGGTCCAACTCCTGGATAATCCAATCCAGCAGAAATAGAATACGGCTCAACAATTTGTCCATATTCATCTTGCATTAAAATCGTTTTACTTCCATGAATCACACCAACTTCTCCTAATTGTGATGTTGCTGCACTTTCGCCAGAATGAACTCCTAAACCAGCAGCTTCAACTGCAATTAACTCTACGTTCTCATTTTCTAAATAATGATAAAAAGCGCCAGCTGCGTTAGATCCTCCTCCAACACAAGCAATAATTGTATCCGGATTTTCATTTCCTGTTTGCATTTTTAATTGTGCTTTCATTTCTTTAGAAATTACTGCTTGTAAACGCGCCACCATATCTGGATATGGATGCGGTCCAACAACTGAACCAATTAAATAATACGTTTCTGGATTTTGAATCCAATATCTTATTGCTTCATTTGTGGCGTCTTTTAAAGTCTTACTTCCGCTTGTAGCTGCAACAACTTTTGCACCTAACATTTTCATTCTAGCAACATTTGGGGCTTGACGCTTAATATCAACTTCTCCCATAAAAACAGTACATTCTAAATTCATTAATGCACAAACAGTTGCTGTTGCAACTCCATGTTGACCAGCGCCAGTTTCTGCAATAATCTTCGTTTTTCCTAAATGTTTGGCTACTAAAATCTGACCAATTGTATTGTTCACTTTATGTGCGCCTGTATGATTTAAATCTTCACGTTTTAAATAAATAGTTGCTCCATATTTTTCAGACAATCGTTTTGCTAAATACAACGGACTTGGTCGACCAACATAATGTTGTAATAAATCTTTGTATTCAGTTTGAAATGCTACAGATTCTAAAATTGTTAAATAATTATCTTCTAATTCTTTAACATTTGGATACAATAGTTCTGGGATAAATGCACCTCCGAATTGTCCGTAATAACCGTTTTTATTTGGTTGAAATTTCATCTTTAAATTTCTTTATGTTTTCTACTGATTTTAAACCAGCTTCTATTTCAAATTGACTATTTATATCTAAAGCATAAATTGGTAAATCTGTTTTTCTAATCTTATTTATTTCTTGAACCTGATCTAACCCAATTCCTCCACTTAAAAAAAAGGGTTTTGAAAATGGATAGTTTTCTAACATTTTCCAATCGAATGTAATTCCATTTCCTCCACGTTCTTTTCCTTTTGTGTCGAATAAAAAATAATCGACAACTTCTAAATATGGGTTTAAAATATTGAAATCGAATTCGTCTTTGATTCCGAAAACTTTTATAATCTCTGCGTTAGGTAAATGTTTTTTCAATCCTTTTATATATTCCACAGACTCATCACCATGTAATTGAACTGCTTGCAAATTATATTTATCAACCTTTGAAACAACTTCATCCCTGATTGGGTTTACAAAAACACCAATCTTCTTGATTGATTGTGATAGCTCAGGAATAATTCCGTCAAAATTTCTTTTTGATTTATCATAGAAAATAAAACCCAAATAATCAGGTTGTAATTCAGCAACTTGCTGAATATTTTCTACATATTTCATTCCGCAAACCTTCAGCTTCATTTTAACGTATTTGACTGATGAATTCTTGACACGCTTCTCCTGGATTTTCAGTTTTCATAAATGTTTCACCAATTAAAAATCCATGAAAACCATATTCTTTTAATCCTGTTATAATTCTTGGATCAGAAATTCCGCTTTCAGAAACTTTTACACAGCTATCAGGAATTTGATTCGCCAACAACATTGAGTTTTCTAAATCAACTTCAAAAGTTTTTAAGTTCCTGTTGTTAATTCCGATAATCTTATTGTCTAAATCATTAATTTTATACAAATCTTCTTGTGTATGCACTTCATACAAAACCTCTAAACCTAAATCAGTTGCCAGTTGTCCGTAATTCTTTAATTGCTCTTGAGATAAACAAGCGGCAATTAACAAAATAACATCAGCTCCAATTGCTTTTGCTTCTACAATTTGAAATCCGTCAACAATAAAATCTTTTCTTAAAATTGGTTTTTGCTGATTAATTACTCTTGCTTCCATTAAATCAGCCATCGTTCCGCCAAAAAAAGAAGTGTCTGTTAAAATAGATTGTGCGGCAACGTTTGCGTCTAAATAACCATTTGTAACCTCTTCAATCGTTGCTTTATCATTGATGATTCCTTTGGATGGAGATTGACGTTTAAACTCGGCAATAATCCCTGTTGAACCAACTTCTAATAAAGATGATTTTAACGAAATTCCAGTTCTTTTAAAGTTTGGACTTTCAACTAATTTTTTTAAAGGAACTTCTGCTTTAATTTTTGCAATTTCCTTCTTTTTAAAAGCTATTATTTTGTCTAAAATTGTCATTTTTATAAACTTACTAATGTTTCTAATTTTTGTTTTGCATTCCCTGAAAATAATGAATCTTTTGCTTCTTCAAAAGCACTCTCAAAACTCTTTTTTGAATCTACTATTTTTAATGCGAATGCCGTATTTGTTAATACCACATTGTTTTGTGCTTCACTTCCATTTCCATCTAAAATATTTTTGAAAATTTTGGCTGCATCTGCAACAGAATTTCCACCAAAAATTTCTGATTGTTGAATTCTTTTTTGACCTAAATCTTCAGGGGTAATTAATTGCTCACCATTTTTGGTAAACAATTTAAATCCGCTTGTTAAAGAGATTTCATCATAACCATCTAATCCGTGTACAATTCCGTAATTCGTATTTTCCTCTTGTAAAATATAATTATACAAACGTGCAACTTCAACATTAAAAGTTCCTAATAATTGATTCTGTGGTGAACTCGGATTTACCAGAGGCCCCAACATATTAAAGAACGTTTTTAATTTTAACGCTTTTCTAGTTGGTCCAACAGCTTTCATTGCAGGGTGAAATTTTGGTGCATGTAAAAAACAAATATTTGCTTTTTCTAAATGCTCTTTTAAAATATTTTCATCATTTGTAAATTCATAACCAAAACTCTCCAACATATCAGAAGAACCAGATTTTGAAGACACAGAATAATTACCATGTTTTGCAACTTTCTGACCAGTTCCTGCAACTATAAATGATGTTAATGTTGAAATGTTAAAAGTATCTTTTCCATCGCCACCAGTTCCAACAATATCAATTGTATTATAATCAGAGAAATCTACTTTTATTGCCAATACTTTTAATGCATTTCTAAACCCAGAAAGTTCATCAACCGTAATTGGACGCATCATAAAAACAGTCATGAACGATGCTAAATGCGCATCGTTATATTTTTCTGCTGCTATATTAATCAAAACCTCTTTTGCTTGAGATTGCGTTAATCTTTTATGTTGATATAAATCGTTTAAAATATCTTTCATTATATGCTGAATTTATTTCAGTATTTTTTTTCAGGTCGAGCGCAGTCGAGACCTAAATAAACCTCTCGACTGCGCTCGAGGGGACACACTCTACTTTTTTAATTATTTGCTTCTATAAAATTCTTCACAATTTGCTCTCCAACTTCTGTTAAAATACTTTCTGGATGAAATTGTACTGCAGAAATTCGGAATGCATTATGTTCAATTGCTTGAATTCCACCTTCTTCATCTCTTGCTGTTACAATTAATTCTGATGGAAAACCTTCATCAGAAGCTAACCAAGAATGATAACGTGCTGCCAAAAATGTTTCTGGTATATCTTTAAAGATGACGCAGTCATCCTTTATTACCCTCATTTCTGTTGCAACTCCGTGAAAAACATTTTCTAAATTGATTATTTTCCCTCCAAAAACTTCAGTAATTGCTTGTAAACCTAAGCAAACCCCAAAAATTGGTTTTATACCAGCATAGGTTTTAATTACTTCCTTTAAGATTCCGGCCTCATCAGGAATTCCAGGTCCTGGAGAAAGCATAATTAAATCAAACATTCCAATTTCCTCAATACTGATTTCATCATTTCTATAAACTGCAGGAAAGTTTCCTGTAATTTTTTCAACCATGTGAACCAAATTGTAAGTAAACGAATCGTAATTATCTAATATTAATATTTTCATTTTAAATGTTTTCTGCTAAAAGCAACGCCTTCTTTAACGCCGCTAACTTATTATTTACTTCTTGTAATTCCTTTTGCTCATCAGAATGAATTACAATTCCTGCTCCAGCTTGCGAATACAACACATTGTTTTTACTCACAAAAGAACGGATTGCTATCGCCAAATTTACTGAACCATTTAGTCCAATAATTCCGACAGCGCCACCGTAAAATCCACGCGTTTGATTTTCATATTTATTAATCAATTCCATTGCCTTGTATTTTGGAGCACCACTCAAAGTTCCTGCAGGAAAAGTATCTCCAACAATTTCTATCGGATTTCCTTTAATTTTTCCACGAACGGTAGAAACTAAATGAATAACATGACTAAAATACTGCACTTCCTTAAAAACTTCAACCGTAACATTGTCTGCATGTTTACTAAGGTCGTTACGAGCTAAATCTACTAACATAACATGTTCTGCCGTCTCTTTTTTATCTTCGGATAGTTTTTTTCCTAACTGAATATCTTGTGCCATATCACCAGTTCTTCTAAACGTTCCCGCAATTGGATTTATGGTTGCTTTATTATCAGAAATTTTAATTTGTGCTTCTGGTGAGGAACCCATCAATCTGAAGCTTCCGTAATCGAAATAAAACAAATATGGAGACGGATTTATAGAACGTAACGCTCTATAGACATTAAATTCATCGCCTTTAAATTTCTGTTGAAATTGGCGTGATAAAACCAATTGAAAAACATCTCCTCTTTTACAGTGTTGCTTTGCTTTTACAACATAATCTCTAAAATCTTCATCCGTACAATTTGAAGTTTCATCACCAACAATATCAAATTTTTGAGTATTGAAAGTTTGCGCTTCAATAATTGTTTCAATTTCTGAAATTCTAGAATCCGTTCCTTCTTCAATATTCTCAATCAACGTCATTTCATCGTTAAAATGATTGATGGCAATAATAAATCTGTAAAAACTGTATTGCATTTCCGGAATTGCAGAAGGTGCATCTGGATTGTTAAATTTTATGGTTTCAAAATACTGAACAGAATCAAAAGTGGTGTATCCATACAAACCATTGAAAGATTTGATTTCTTCATCACAATTTAAATCCACTTTATTACAAAATCCATCAAATAACTGGTAGAAATTTCCATCAATATTCTGGTTATCAAGATCTTTTCCTTTGTAGTTTGTAGAAAAAATATTTTTATCTGCTTTCATTGAAAAAACAGGTTCAATAGCAATAAAAGAAAAACTTTCTTCTTTACTATGATAATCTGAACTCTCTAACAATAACGTGTTTGAAAATTTATCTCTAAAACGCAAATACAAACCAACCGGTGTAATTGTGTCTGAAATTCTTCTTTTTGTAATTGTATTAAATTTTATTTTCTTCATTTTATAGAACTGAAAAAGGCTTATCGTGAGATAAGCCTTTTTTTATATTTTACATATAGGTTTACTTCTCACTTATTGATTAAGAGAGTTCCACCACCATATGTTTAATTGTTTCATCATTTAGGAACAAATTTATAATAGATTTTTAATCTGACAAATAAAAAAGCAACTTTTATTTAAGTGATTCTTATTTACTCATTAAACTGTACAAATACCACGTTTTTTTGTTTTATCTTCGTTATAACACCTATAAATACTGAAACTGACAGCTAGGTGACATTTAAATGACGTGCTAAAAACTAATATTACTCTATAGATTTGTAACATCAAAATAACTTAGAAATGAAACAACAATCGATTAGAGAGAATTTATTATATCACCGAAAGCTAAAAGGTTTCACTCAAGATCAACTTTCAGAAAAAACTACAGTTGGTGTTCGTACAATTCAACGTATAGAAAAGGGCGATGTTCAACCTCATCTACAAACTGTAAAATTATTAGCATTAGGATTAGACATCGAAGTAGATGATTTAATTCCGCTTGATAATCCAAAAGAAGAAGTGATTGAGAGAAAATGGATGCTTTTACTACACGCAATTCCCTTTTTAGGATTGATTATTCCGTTTGGAAACATATTATTTCCTTTATTTTTATGGATTCACAAGGCAAATGATAATAAAACATATGATAATCATGGAAGAGCCATTGTTAACTTTCATTGTTCTTTAAACTTATATTTAATTGTTTCTTTATTGCTCTTTTTCCCTTTTCCAGGTCTGAATTTCTTTTTAACAGGCGCTGTTGTTTTATTTGGAATAACTACAACTATTGTAAATATTCTTTCAGCATTAAGTTCTGGAACTTTTAAGTATCCGTTTTCTATTTCTTTTTTGAAGAAGAAATAAAACACCCATTTTTTTAATTTAAATCTATAACGATATGAAAAATAAATTCATACAGACTTTGTCTGCACTATTATTACCTATCAGTTTTATTTTAATTTTATTCTTATTAATTACGATACCACTACAAAAAATTAGCAAATATGGCTCTGGAGGTGTAATTATTACAATTATCGCGCTTATTATCACTTTTATTGCCTTAAAAACAGACAGGAAAACATTTAAAGAAATAGGATTCTATTTAGATAGAAAAACACCAATTAGATTTTCAATAGGGTTTCTTATTGGTGCTTTAATAACCATAGTAATGCTAACTATTTTAATCTATTTTTCGAGCATCGAATTGAATTATAATAAAAACGCAAACATTCCTACTGTTCTATTTTGGTTGCTGGCATTTTTTCCTTTAGCATATATGGAAGAAATAATTTTTAGAGGATATGCATTTTCTAAAATAAACAAAAATATTGGTTTATGGCCAGCACAAATTTTGATGGCAATTCTTTTTGCATGGTATCATGATTTTACTGGAGTTACTTTATTAAATCAATTATTAGGGCCTGGAACTTGGGCTTTAATTTATGGTGTTTCTGCTGTTTGGTCAAAAGGTTTAGCTTTTCCTACAGGATTACACATGGCTATTAATGTTGTTTTGGCTTTGGTTGGGCAAAAAGATAGTAGACATGCTATATGGAATCTTGAATACACAACAGAAATCACTCCAGTTCTAAGAGCTCAAACAGAGCATATTGGATTGATAATGCAATTATGCATCCTTTTAATTGGAATTATACTAACTGAATATTTCAGAAGAAAAAAGCCTAAAACAGCAATAACATAACAAATTAATTGCGCCTAAAATCTCGCATTTGCGAGGTTTTATTATTTTATCCAAAATCAACCTTAAAACAGAATCAATAAATTAAAAATAAAGTCCTTTTTAAGCGATTTAAGACACTATTACGTAGTTAACAAATGTTAATAATTTGAACACAAATCAGTCGATTCTCTTTCAATAAAGACAGTAATTGATTAAATTTGTTAAGTGAGATTTCGTCTTTTTATGGACGATTCTTTTTGAAATTTAAACTTAAAATTCACTTTATAATGAGCGAAGACAAAAAAAACAATTATGATGCTTCCAGTATTCAGGCATTAGAAGGAATGGAGCATGTAAGAATGCGTCCTTCAATGTATATTGGAGACGTTGGCGTACGTGGTTTACACCATTTAGTCTATGAGGTTGTAGATAACTCTATTGATGAAGCAATGGGTGGCTATTGTGATACCATTGATGTAACAATTAACGAAGACAACTCAATCACAACCAAAGATAATGGTCGTGGGATTCCGGTTGGAATACATGAAAAAGAAGGTGTTTCTGCATTACAAGTTGTAATGACAAAAATTGGAGCTGGTGGTAAATTTGATAAAGATTCTTATAAAGTTTCTGGAGGATTGCATGGTGTTGGTGTAAGTTGTGTAAATGCATTATCAGAGCACTTAACTGCAACCGTTCATAAAGAAGGAAAAGTTTGGCAACAAGAATATTCTAAAGGAAAAGCATTGTATCCTGTTAAAACTGTTGGAGAAACAGATTTTACAGGAACCATTGTTACTTTTTCTCCTGATAAAACAATTTTCGCACAAACTACAGAATACAATTACGATACATTATCTGCACGTTTACGTGAATTATCATACTTAAATAAAGGAATTACCATTACTTTAACTGATAAACGTAATCAAGATGATGAAGGAAATGACATTACGGAGACTTTTACAAGTACAGAAGGTTTACCAGAATTCATTAGATATTTAGATAGCACTCGTGAGCAATTAACTGCGAATGTTATTTCTATGGAAGGTGAGAAAAATGGAATTCCTGTTGAAGTTGCAATGGTTTATAATACCTCGTATTCTGAAAATTTACATTCGTATGTAAATAATATTAATACACACGAAGGTGGAACACATTTATCTGGTTTCCGTAGAGGATTAACTGGAACTTTAAAAAAGTACGCAGAAACTTCTGGTTTACTTAAAAATGTAAAGTTCGAAATTGCTGGTGATGATTTCCGTGAAGGATTAACCGCTATTATTTCTGTAAAAGTAGCAGAACCACAATTTGAAGGACAAACAAAAACAAAATTAGGAAACAGAGAAGTAACTTCTGCAGTAAGTCAGGCAGTTTCTGAAATGTTAACTGATTATTTAGAAGAAAATCCGAATGATGCTAAAACCATTGTTCAGAAAGTAATCTTAGCCGCAACAGCACGTCATGCAGCACGTAAAGCCAGAGAAATGGTACAACGTAAAACAGTGATGTCTATTGGTGGTTTACCTGGTAAATTATCTGACTGTTCTGAAACGGATCCATCTTTATGTGAAATTTTCTTAGTTGAGGGAGATTCGGCAGGTGGAACAGCAAAACAAGGTAGAGATAGAAACTTTCAAGCAATTTTACCATTACGTGGAAAAATTTTGAATGTTGAAAAAGCAATGCAACACAAAGTTTTTGAAAACGAAGAAATCAAAAACATGTTTACAGCTTTAGGTGTTTCTATCGGAACAGAAGAAGATCCAAGAGCGTTGAATTTATCAAAAGTACGTTATCATAAAGTAGTTATTATGTGTGATGCCGATGTAGATGGATCACATATTGCAACACTTATTTTAACATTCTTCTTTAGATATATGAGAGAAATGGTTGAGCAAGGATATATTTATATTGCAACGCCACCTTTATATTTAGTAAAAAAAGGACAAAAGAAAGAATATGCTTGGGACGATAACCAACGTGATTTAATTGCGCAACAAATGGGTGGTTCAGTTTCTATACAACGTTATAAAGGTCTAGGAGAGATGAATGCTAGCCAATTATGGGACACCACCATGAACCCAGAGTTTAGAACCTTACGTAAAGTGGTTATTGACAGTCCAACAGAAGCAGACAGAGTGTTCTCTATGCTAATGGGAGACGAAGTACCACCTCGTAGAGAGTTTATAGAAAAGAATGCAAAATATGCAAATATTGATGTGTAAAACAACTACGACACTTGTTGTATTTTATCAAAAAACACCCCCATCATTGGGGGTGTTTTTTTTCTTTGTATATTCGCTTTATTAAATTAACAAATTTTAACACAAGAACACAAAATAAGTATTAACTAAACCATTTTACTTATGAAGAAGTCTATTTTAATTTTATTAGGGGTTTTTACCCTTACATTTTCCGCAAAAGCTCAAGACAATATTGAAGCATTGCTATTAGCTAGCCCCAATGATGCAACCAAATTAATCCAAGGGTATTTTAATCCCGCAATGAAAGGATTTATTTACTCAATGAACAGTGGCTGGTATCACACTGCTAAAGTTCACAAAGTATTAGGATTTGATTTACAAATAGGATTAAGCGCTTCAATGGTGCCCTCAGAAGATGAAATATTTAGTTTAGCTGGATTAACATCAGTTTCAGGAGCGTCATCAGCACCAACTTTCGCAGGAAAGGATGTAAAAACTCCTTTAGTAGTCACAAGAACCTTGTCAGTAAATGGTCAATCTACGCAAGTAAGTGCAAATTTTAGCATGCCCGGAGGAAAAAGCAGTAGTCTTCCTTTAAACGCTGTACCCGCACCAGCTGTTCAGTTTAATATTGGTTTACCATTTAAAACAGAAGCAATGGTTCGTTATTTTCCTGAAACCTCAATTGGAGGTGATAATAGTAAGGCCAAAATGTATGGTATTGGAATTAAAAAAGAAATTACAAGCTGGTTTGGACCTTTGGACAAATTACCTTTACACGTATCTTTATTAGGAGCATATACTTCTATGGATGTGAACTATGGAATAGCGAATGTTACTACAGGTCCAATTCAAACAAATGGAGCTGGATCAGAATTTTCTTTAAAAGCGTATACAGTTCAAGCAATTGCTTCATTAAATTTCCCTTTCATTAATGTATATGGCGGAATTGGATATAGCGGTGGAACTTCGACATTGAAAATGAATGGAACATACGCAGGAGTTTATTCTTATGCTACCCCTGGTGGAGGAACTGCTACTACAACAGAAAATTTAACGACTCCAAATGACATGAAATTCGATGCGAATGGAATAAAAACTACAATCGGAGCTAGAATTAGCTTATTGTTCTTTAAAATATATGCAGATTATACACTACAAGAATACAACACTTTAAATTTAGGTGTTGCATTTAGTATTCGATAGAAATATTTAAAAAAATTATCACCTAAAAGACCACGTTTTTCGTGGTCTTTTTTGATTTAGAAAACAACTAATTTTCAATTATTTATAGTACTTTTGTGCAACAAAATTTATCATCACAATTAAAAAAAAAAAAAAAATGAAAGTAACAGTTGTAGGAGCAGGTGCTGTAGGAGCAAGTTGTGCAGAGTACATTGCAATTAAAAATTTTGCATCAGAAGTTGTAATCTTAGACATTAAAGAAGGTTTTGCAGAAGGTAAAGCTATGGATTTAATGCAAACCGCTTCTTTAAACGGGTTTGATACTAAAATTACTGGTTCTACTAGTGATTATTCTAAAACAGCAAATTCTGATATTTGTGTAATTACTTCTGGAATCCCTAGAAAACCAGGAATGACACGTGAGGAATTAATTGGAATTAATGCTGGAATTGTAAAGATGGTTTCCGCTAGTTTGATTGCCCATTCTCCAAACACAATTATCATTGTGGTTTCTAACCCAATGGATACCATGACGTATTTAGTTCACAAAACAACTGGTTTACCTAAAAATAGAATTATCGGTATGGGTGGCGCTTTAGATTCTGCTCGTTTTAAATACCGTTTAGCGGAAGCATTAGAAGCACCAATATCTGATGTAGACGGAATGGTAATTGGAGGACATTCAGACAAAGGAATGGTTCCATTAACACGTTTGGCAACAAGAAATTCTGTTCCTGTTTCTCAGTTTATTTCTGAAGAAAGATTGGCACAAGTTTTACAAGACACTAAAGTTGGTGGCGCTACATTAACTAGATTATTAGGAACTTCTGCTTGGTATGCTCCAGGTGCTGCAGTTTCTGGATTGGTGCAAGCAATTGCTTGCGATCAAAAGAAAATATTCCCATGTTCTGTTTTATTAGACGGAGAATATGGATTGAATGATTTATGTATCGGAGTTCCTGTTGTTTTAGGTAAAAACGGAATTGAAAGTATTGTTGAAATTGAATTAAGTGATGCTGAAAAAGCACAAATGCAAGATTCTGCTCAAGGAGTAAAAGCTACAAACGGATTGTTAGAGCTTTAACAAATAGCACAAACACAATATCTTAAACCTCACTCGTTTGTTACTTGTGAGGTTTTTTTAAAATAAATTAACGAACACAATTCAAAAATAAAAAGATGAAAAAAATATTAATCTTATTAGCACTATCGCTAACAGTTGCAATTTCTGCACAAAAGAAAATTTCAAAAGGAATTATCATCTCTAAACAATCACTTACAAGTGATAATGAGCAAGCAAATCAACAATTTGCTATGATGGGAGATATGAAAACTACCACCTTTTTTAGTGGAACAAAATCTAGATCAGAATTATCTAATCCGATGTCTGGAGATGTAATTACAATTGGCGATACAAAAACAGGAGATGTATTGATGCTATTGGAAAATCCTATGCTTGGAAAAAAGTACATGTTGCAAAAAAATGATATTACAGCTGAAGATTTGAAAAACATAAAAATAACAGCAACAGGTAAAACTAAAGTAGTTTTAGGCTATACTTGTAAGCAGTTTATTGTTTCTGGTAATGTTAAAGGACAATCTATTGACATGGACTTGTTTACTACAGAAGCTATTACTATCACTTCGCAACAAACTGCTATGTTAGGTAACAAAATAAAAGGATTTCCTTTATACTCTGTAATGAAAATGGATCAAATGGGAGTTAGCATGACTATAACAACTGAAGTTACGGAAATCAAAAAAGAAGTTGCTATTGATGGCAAAAAATTTAGCATGACTCCTCCAGAAGGTTATGAAAAAATGAATTAAACAGTATTAAAAAGTACGTTTATCATAAAAAAAATCCAGCCAAATGGCTGGATTTTTCTTTTCTATTCTTTCTACTATTTAAGACAATCCAGAGATAACTCCGTTGTTATCAATTGTCATATTTTCAGAAGCTGGTTTTCCTGGTAAACCTGGCATACGCATCATTTTTCCTAAAATCGGAATGATAAATTGTGCACCAGCAGCAATTTCAATTTCTCTTACTGTAACTGAGAAGCCTGTTGGCCTTCCGATTAACTTATCATCGTCAGAAAAAGATTTTTGAGTTTTTGCCATACAAATCGCAAAATCATTAAATCCTAAACGATCAATTCTACGTAAGTTTAATTCTGCTTTTTTATCATAAATAACAGCATCTGCACCGTAAATCTCCTTTGCAATGATTGCGATTTTTTCTTTCACTGGAGATTTCCAATCATATAATGGTTTAAACTGAGTTGCTTTATTCTCAACAACATCAACAACTGCTGTTGCTAGGTTTCTGGTTCCCTCTCCTCCTTTCGCCCAACCTTCAGACAATACAGCTTCTACTCCTAATCCTTTACAGGTATCTTTAATAAACTGTACTTCTTCATCAGAATCAGAAACAAAAGAATTAATTGCCACAACAGGTTCAATATTAAATTTACGTATATTTTCTATATGCTTTTCAAGGTTTTTAAACCCTTCTGTAACTCTTTCTAAACTTGGCGTATTGTATTCATCTGGTTTTGCACCACCATGATGACGTAATGCTCTAATTGTTGCAACCAGCACTACACATTTTGGATTTAACCCAGCAAAAGCCGATTTGATATTTAAGAATTTTTCTGCTCCTAAATCAGCTCCAAACCCTGCTTCTGTAACTACATAATTAGATAATGATAACCCCATTTTAGTAGCTAAAACTGTATTTGTTCCTTGCGCTATATTAGCAAAAGGTCCTCCATGAATAATTGCAGGATTTTCTTCTAAAGTTTGCACTAGATTTGGTTTGATAGCATCTTTTAATAAAATTGCCATGGCGTTTTCTGCATTTAAATCACGTGCAAAAACAGCTTTCTTATCAAAAGTAAACCCTATAAAAATATCTCCTAAACGTTTCTTTAAGTTTTCAAAATCGGTTGCCATACATAAAATCGCCATAACTTCAGAAGCTGGTGTAATATTAAAACCATCTTGTCTTGGAATTCCGTTTCCTGTTCCTCCTAAACCAATCGTAATATCTCGCAAAGCTCTATCATTCATGTCAATTACACGTTTCCATAAAATTGTTCGAGGATCAATATTTAAGTTTCCAACTTTACTCTGTAGGTTATTATCAATCAAGGCAGACAATAAATTATTTGCTTTTTCAACAGCGTTAAAGTCGCCTGTAAAATGTAAATTGATATCTTCCATTGGCACAACCTGAGAATATCCTCCACCAGCTGCTCCACCTTTTATACCAAAAACTGGACCTAAAGACGGTTCTCTTAAAACTACTGTTGCTTGCTTCCCTATTTTATTTAACCCTTCTGTTAACCCAATAGAAACTGTAGTTTTTCCTTCTCCGGCAGGTGTTGGCGTCAAAGCAGTAACCAATACTAAGTTGTTTTGCTTGATGCTATCTTCATTAATTAAATCTAACGGCAATTTGGCTTTGTATTTTCCGTACATTTCCATATTGTCTTCTTCAATATTCAATTTTGCTGCAATTTCTTTAATGTGCACTAAGGTTTTAGCTTGTGCGATTTCAATATCAGATTGATAAGCCATTCTAGTTTGTTTTATTTTAAGTTGTTTGTTTACTTATTTTGGTTAGTAAATATATAAAAAATTAAGACTTCATTTCACTCAATTATTTTAATGAGTTCAAAAACAAGAATCTTATGCTACAAATATGACAAAACAATTGGTTACTCTTTATTGAAATACTATATTTGCACGTTTTTACAAAGAAGTCGATTAAAATTATTTATAGAAGATGCAAAACAAAGGACTTATCAGATTATTCGCAATCCTTTTTGGGTTAGTGAGTTTATATCAATTATCATTTACATATTTCGCAGGAAATGTTGAAGATGCAGCAAAGGTATATGCTAAAGAAAAAGTTACCAATAATGATGGTAGAGAATTAGCCAATTTTGAAAAAAAATACTTAGATAGTGTTGGTAATATCAAATCTATAAACTTAGGAATTGCTGAGTATAGTTACAATGATATTAGAGACAAAGAAATGAATCTTGGTCTTGATTTAAAAGGTGGAATAAATGCTATTTTACAAGTTTCTGTAAAAGATATCTTAATAGGATTATCTAATGAATCTAAAAATGCAATTTTCAATCAGGCTTTAGTTGCGGCTGATGCAGCACAAAAAAATAGTTCGGATACGTATCTAAACTTATTCTTTTCAGAATTTGAAAACTTAAGTAACGGAACAATAAAATTAAGTGACCCTACAATTTTCGGAACAAAGAATTTATCTGAAAAAGGAATCAACTTTAACAAAACAAATGCTGAAGTTAAGCCAATTATACAAACTGAAATAGACAGTTCTATTAATACTGCTTTTGAAGTATTACGTAGTAGAATTGATAAATTCGGTGTAACGCAACCAAACATTCAACGTTTAGGAAGTTCGGGGAGAATTCAAATTGAATTACCTGGAGCTAAAGATATTGCTCGTGTTAGAAGATTACTAGAAAGTACTGCAAAATTACAGTTTTGGGAAGTATTTACAAATACAGAAGTTCAAAATTTCTTCTTTGAAGCAAATGCAAAAGTTACTGAGCTTTTAAAAGATGAAAATCCTACTTCAAAAGATTCTATCCAAAAAGACAATATCGACAACTTATTAGGAGAAAATGATTCTACGAAAGTAAATAACCAAAAAACATTGTTTACTTACTTATCTCCTAATGTAGCGCAAAATCAACAACAGATTAGCTCTTTAGTTGCTTTCGTTAAAGTTTCTGATACCGCAACTGTAAATAACTTACTAAGCAGAAAAGAAATTAGAGCTTTATTACCAAACAACTTAAGGTATGTGAAATTCTTATGGGACTACAAAGCACAACCAAATGCAGATAAGTCTGCTGAAGTTATTAGCTTATATGCAATTAAATCAAACAGAAAAGATGTTGCTACAATTGAAGGTGATGTAATTGTAGATGCTGCTCAGGTTTTTGACCAATTAGGAAACAAACCAGAAGTAAGCATGACAATGAACAGTTCAGGTTCTAAACAATGGGAAAAAATGACCACAGACAATGCTGGGAAATTTGTTGCTGTTGTATTAGATGATTATGTATACACTGCTCCTTCTGTAAACCAACCAATTTCTGGTGGTAGAACTTCAATTTCTGGTGGATTAATGACTATTACAGAAGCACAAGATATTGCAACCGTTTTAAAAGCTGGTAAATTACCTGCTGCTGCTAGAATTATTGAATCTAGTGTAGTTGGACCTTCATTAGGACAAGAAGCGATTGATAAGTCATTCAAATCTTTTGGCTTAGCAATTCTTTTAGTTTTAGTTTGGATGATGTTCTATTATGGTAAAGCAGGTGCTTTTGCAAACGTTGCTTTATTAGTAAACATTTTATTTATCTTCGGAATTTTAGCTTCATTTAGTGCCGTGTTAACATTACCTGGAATTGCAGGTATTATCTTAACAATTGGTATGTCTGTAGATGCAAACGTTATTATATTCGAAAGAATTAAGGAAGGCTTAAGAGGCGGAAAAGGATTAAAATTAGCCGTTGAAGATGGATTTAGTGTAAAAGGAGCTTTATCTGCAATTATTGATGCGAATATTACAACTTTATTAACGGGTATTATATTATATGTTTTCGGTACAGGACCAATAAAAGGTTTTGCATTAACATTAATGATTGGTATTGCAACATCATTATTTACTGCTGTATTTATTACAAGAATGTTAATTGATGGTGCTGTTAATAAAAACAACAACTTAACATTCAATACTTCAATTTCTAAAAACTGGTTCCAAAACATCAATATAAAGTTCTTAAGAAAACGTAAAATTGCTTACGTAATTTCTGGAGCTATTATTTTAGGAGGAATTGTTTCTATAGCAACACTTGGATTAAAACAAGGAGTTGACTTTAAAGGAGGTCGTTCTTATATGGTTCGTTTTGACCAACCAATGAATGCTTCAGAGGTTAGAACTCAATTAACAGCTGTTTTCAATGGTGCGCCAGAAGTAAAAACATATGGAGCTTCAAATCAGTTAAAAATAACAACAGCTTTTAAAATTGAAGATAAAAACGCAACTGTTGATGAAGAAGTTCAAACGGCTTTATACAACGGTTTAAAATCTCATTTAGGAACTACAACCTACGAAAGCTTTAAACCAGGTTTTGAAAAGGCTGATAATGCAAGTGGTATTATGAGTGCGAGAAAAGTTGATCCAACAATTGCCGATGACATCAAAACATCTGCATTATGGGCAGTTTTAGGTTCATTAATTGTAGTTTTCTTATACATTTTATTACGTTTTAGAAAAATATCATTTAGTATTGGTGCTGTAATAGCAGTATTCCACGATGTATTAATTGTACTAGGAGTCTTCTCTATATTATACAAGTTTATGCCATTTGATATGGAGGTAGGACAATCCTTTATTGCAGCAATATTAACTGTAGTTGGTTATTCTCTGAATGATACGGTGGTAATTTTTGATAGAATCAGAGAGTTTGCCGGAATTCACACAAAATGGAAATATTCTGAAGTTGTAGATAAAGCATTAAGTTCTACTTTAGGAAGAACAATAAATACATCTTTAACTACATTATTAGTAATGTTAGCAATCTTCTTTTTCGGAGGAGATTCTATTAAAGGATTTATGTTTGCATTAATCGTTGGTGTGGTAGTTGGAACATACTCTTCATTATTCGTAGCAACTCCGATTATGTTTGATTCTTCTAAGAAAGAGGAAAAAGAATAATCTAAAAAACAAACAATAGAAAAACCGTTTTGAACAAAATTCAAAACGGTTTTTTCATTCAGTAACTAGAGCGTATCTTTGCAAAATGAACACCGTTAAACTACACGATTTAAGTTTTAATTCTTTTATAGAAGAAGAAGAAATCAATAACATCGTTCAATCATTAGCTACAGAAATAGCAAAAGATTGCGAAGGAGAAACTCCGCTGTTTATTGGTATCTTAAACGGTTCATTTATGTTTGTTTCTGATTTTGTAAAAAAATACAAAGGAGATTGCGAAATTTCTTTTGTAAAATTAGCTTCTTACGAAGGCACTTCATCTACAGAAAAAGTAAAACAACTTGTCGGAATAAACGAAGATTTAGAAGGTAGAACTGTCGTGATCTTAGAAGATATTATTGACACAGGAAACACGCTTCAAGAAATATATAACATCTTTAAAGACAAAAATGTAAAGCAATTAAAAATTGCAACGCTTTTCTTTAAACCAGATGTATTTAAAAAAGAATTACCTATAGATTATGTTGGCAAAAGCATTCCAGATAAATTTATCGTCGGCTACGGCTTAGATTATAATGGTTTGGGAAGAAATTTGCCGAAAATTTATCAACTAACAACACAACACTAAAAAAATGAAAAACATTGTATTATTCGGTCCTCCAGGAGCAGGAAAAGGTACACAGGCAACACTTTTAAAAGAGAAATATCAATTAGTTCACATTTCTACTGGAGATGTTTTTAGATACAATATCAAAAACGAAACTGATTTAGGTTTGTTAGCAAAAAAATACATGGATGAAGGAGATTTAGTTCCGGATGAAGTAACAATTAACATGTTAAAAGCAGAAGTAAATAAAAATGCTGATGCAAACGGATTTATTTTTGATGGATTTCCAAGAACAGAATCTCAAGCAAAAGCTTTGGATATTTTTTTAACAGAAAAAGGAGAGCAAATAAACGGAATGGTAGCTTTAGAAGTTTCTGAAGATTTATTAGTTGCACGTTTATTAGAAAGAGGAAAAACAAGCGGAAGAACAGATGATACTGATGAAAACAAAATCAGAAATCGTTTTAATGAATACAATACAAAAACAGCAATTCTAAAAGATTATTATCAGGCACATGGAAACTATTTCGGAGTAAACGGAGTTGGTTCTATTGATGATATTACAAATCGTTTGGCAGAAGTTTTTGACACATTATAGATAATGTTTAATCGTTTATTTGTTTATCCGTTTAATGCATAAACTCTATAAACAGATAAACGCATACACAAAAAATTATGACTGAAGGAAATTTTGTTGACTACATAAAAGTACATGCTTCATCTGGAAATGGAGGAAGTGGATCTATGCATTTACATAGAGAAAAATTTATTACCAAAGGTGGTCCAGATGGTGGAGATGGTGGTCGTGGCGGACATATAATTCTTCGTGGCAGTAAAAATATGTGGACATTATTTCATTTAAAATTTAAAAAACATTTTAGAGCAGATCAAGGTGGTTCTGGTTCTAAAAGTAGAAGTACGGGTCACGATGGTGGTGATGTTTTTGTAGACGTGCCTTTAGGAACAATTATTAGAGATGCAGATACCAATAAGATTCTTTTTGAAATAACAGACGATCAACAAGAAATCGTTTTGTTAAGAGGAGGAAAAGGTGGCTTAGGGAACTGGCATTTTAAATCTTCTACAAATCAAACTCCAAGATATGCACAACCAGGAATGGAAGGAGCTGAAGGTTGGTTTTTATTAGAATTAAAATTATTGGCTGATGTTGGTTTGGTTGGGTTTCCAAATGCAGGAAAATCAACTTTATTATCAGTAATTACATCAGCAAAACCAAAAATTGCTGATTACGCATTTACAACTTTAAAACCTAATTTAGGAATTGTAGAATATAGAGATTTTAAAAGTTTTGTAATTGCTGATATTCCTGGAATTATTGAAGGTGCTGCTGAAGGAAAAGGTTTAGGACATCGTTTTTTGCGTCATATAGAACGTAATTCAACCTTATTATTTCTAGTTCCAGCAGATAGTGAAGATATTAATAAAGAGTATGAAATTTTATTAAACGAACTCAAAACACACAATCCAGAGTTACTAGACAAACAACGATTATTAGCGATTTCAAAAGACGATATGTTAGATGATGAATTGAGAGCAGAAATTACAAAAGAATTACCTGAGGGAATTCCGCATATATTTTTCTCTTCATTAGCAAATACTGGCTTGGTAGAATTAAAAGATCAACTTTGGAAAATGTTGAATTAAAAACTCAACAAACTTTATATTTTAAAAATAGATTTTCGCTTCGGAAATCTATTTTTAGTTTACGTTAATTTGAATCGGAATTTGATATTGAGTAGCAACTGGAATTCCTCTTTTTGTTGCAGGAGAAGGTCTAGGTAAATTTTGCAAACTTGCAGTTATCAAACTATCAATTGTAGGAATTTCTGTTTTTAAAATACCCGAAGTTGTAATTTTTTGAATTGACACATTTCCTTCGTTGTTAATCAACACTACAACATTTACAATTTCTTTCACAGGATTTTTAACTTCAATCTTGTTTTCAGCTAAGTTTTTAGAAATGTGTTGGTGAATTGTGTTTCTAAAACAATCTGTCTTTTTTTCTTTATCAATAAAACTTTTACAAGCATCAAAAGTTGGAAAAACATCTACAGAAGAAAAATCGATAATAGTATCTACTTCTTGTAATTGCGATTTCTTTTTCAAATTGAAAAACTCACAAGATGAACCCATTAAGATGATTAAGAAAAATGAAAGTACTCGAAATCGCATATTGTAAAATTACTAGGTAAAAATACGATTAAATAATTGTTCTAAAAAATAGAGTTTTACCTTAATAAATCAGGACGAATTCCTGATTTGATATATTTTGTAAGTTTTAATTATTGCACAATAACAGTTAATGGCAAAGCATATCTCATTCCAATTGCTTTTCCTCGTTGATTTCCGGGCTTCATCTTAGGGAAAGTAGACACAACTCTTTTAAGCTCCTTTACAATATCCGGATGTGGAGCTTGTACTTTAACAGCTTCAGAATATCCAGATGGCTTTACAACTAACATTACCAAAAACCTATACTTACCTGCTGAAAGGTCTAATTTATTTGTTAAAGAAAAATCAAAATTTTTAGCAAGAAATTGTTGCATACTAACATTTAAGCATTTTATTTTTTCTTTTTTAGTACCAATACAACCAGGATAAACGGGTGGAGATTCTACTATTACAAAAGGAACATTTTTTGTGTCTTGATTTTCTTTTCCTTTACTTTCTCCCTCTGATTGAGAAAAACAACTGACTGAAAATAAGAATGTAAAAAAAGAAGTTTTATTGATTTCATTTTGATGTTTTAAAAGCCGAAAATAATAATTTATTTCTAGAGGATAAAAACTTCAGTAACAAACTTTTTGTATTTTCGTCTTACTATAAAAACTACATGGATTTACTTTTACTTTTTCTAGGGTTGATTTGTATGATTTTAGGAATCATCGGCGCATTTTTACCAATTTTACCTGGGCCTTTAACTGGTTGGCTCGGTTTATTATTATTGAGTTTCACATCTGTTGTACCAAAAGATTGGACCTTTTTAGGAATTACGTTAGCCGTTGCAATTTTAGTTTGGATTCTCGATTATTTTATACCCGCAATGGGAACAAAACGTTTTGGCGGAAGTAAATATGGCGTTTACGGAACTACAATCGGATTAATCCTTGGTTTGTTATCTCCTATTCCATTTGGAATGTTAATTGGTGCTTTTGTTGGTGCTTTTATTGGTGAAACAGTTTTTGATAAAAAGAAATCAGACAAAGCATTAAAAGCTTCTTTTGGGTCTTTACTTGGTTTTTTTGTTTCGGCAAGTTTGAAATTTGGTGTTGGATTGGTGTATTTCTGGTTTTTTATCAGTTCTTTTTGGGAATATAAGTCGGTCTTTTTTTAAAAGTTGATAACAAAAAAAAGCGTCCCATCTCAGGGAAGCTTTCCATTGGTTAACAAAACCACGACACTTTTATGAAAGTGCCAAAACAACACAACTAAATGCTACTTTAAAAAAAGCAGCCTGCAAATATACAAGGTTTTTTAAACCTGACAACTTATTTTAAAGATTTCTAAAAGAAATCTATTTAATTGCAAATTGCTTAATCATTTTATTGATTGTATCTTTGCGCCTTTATTATATATCCTATAAAGAATAAGGCATTATGCAATTATCAGAACAAGAAGTTGTACGTAGAGAAAAACTATCAAAATTACGCGAATTAGGGATCAATCCTTATCCGGCAGATTTATTTCCAGTGAACCACAATTCAAAACAGATTAAAGAGAGTTTTACTGAAGATAAACAGGTAATTATTGCTGGTAGATTAATGTCTATTAATATTCAAGGAAAAGCTTCTTTCGCACAGTTACAAGATGCTGAAGGTAAAATTCAGGTGTATTTTAATAGAGATATTATTTGTGAAGGAGAAGATAAAACGAAGTACAATGATGTCTTTAAGAAATTATTAGATTTAGGAGATTTTGTTGGAATTGAAGGAGAATTATTCACTACTAAAGTTGGCGAAAAAACAGTTAGAGTTAAAGACTTCACCTTATTAAGTAAAGCTTTAAAACCTTTACCATTACCAAAAGAAAAAGACGGAGTTGTATTTGATGCATTTACAGATCCAGAAATGAGATACAGACAACGTTATGCAGATTTAGCAGTAAATCCTCATGTAAAAGAAGTATTCATTAAAAGAACAAAGTTATTTAACGCAATGCGTAATTTCTTTAATGAATCTGGATACTTTGAAGTTGAAACCCCTATTTTACAACCAATTCCTGGTGGAGCAGCAGCAAGACCGTTTATTACACATCACAATTCATTAGATATTCCATTATATATGAGAATTGCCAACGAATTGTATTTAAAAAGATTAATTGTTGGTGGATTTGATGGTGTTTATGAGTTTTCTAAAAACTTCAGAAATGAAGGAATGGATAGAACTCACAATCCAGAATTTACTGCAATGGAAATCTATGTCGCATACAAAGATTACAATTGGATGATGGATTTCTGTGAGCGTTTATTAGAGCATTGTGCAATTGCCGTAAACGGAACCACAAAAGCAACTTTCGGAGAACACGAAATTGATTTTAAAGCGCCATATGCAAGAGTAACAATGGCAGATTCTATCAAACATTTCACAGGTTTTGACATTAGTGATAAAACTGAAGAAGAAATTTTTGCAGCAGCAAAAGGAATGGGAATCGAGGTTGATGCAACCATGGGGAAAGGAAAATTGATTGATGAAATTTTCGGAGAAAAGTGTGAAGGAAATTACATTCAGCCAACATACATTACAGATTACCCGAAGGAAATGTCTCCACTTTGTAAAGAACATAGAGATAATCCAGAATTAACAGAGCGTTTTGAATTGATGGTTTGTGGTAAAGAAATTGCAAATGCATATTCAGAATTAAATGACCCTATTGATCAAAGAGAGCGTTTTGAGCACCAATTAAAACTAGCTGCAAAAGGAGATGATGAAGCAACAGAATTTATAGATGAAGATTTCTTAAGAGCTTTAGAATACGGAATGCCTCCAACATCTGGAATGGGGATTGGAATGGACAGATTGATTATGTTTTTAACGAATAATCAATCAATACAAGAAGTATTATTCTTTCCTCAAATGCGACCTGAGAAAAAAGCGGTTTCTGTAGAATTGAATGAGGAAGAAAAAGCAGTGCTGGAAATCATCACAAAAGCAGAAAAAATAGATTTGAACGAGTTGAAAGCACAATCTGGTTTATCCAACAAAAAATGGGATAAAACCATTAAAGGGTTAACCAAAAAAGAGGTTGCTAAGGTTTCTAAAACAGATGAAGGCTTATTTGTAGAAGCTTTATAAAAAATAAATTCAAAAAAGGAATTACAAACAATGTAGTTTCTTTTTTTTCGTTAAAAAGAGATACCGAATCAAAAAAACAATTTAAACTTGATTCAATCAACAAAAAATATGACTCGTAAAATTCTATTTCTTAGTTTTTCATTGCTTTTATTAATTTCATGTGGAAAAAGTGAAATTAATTATACAAATCAAGCAGATAATCAGCAACGGTATAACAGTCAGATTTTTCAAAACGCAATTGTTTCTGAGGATGTTCGTTATGGAGCAAATGTTACTTTAAGCGGAGCTGCGACTGGTTTATCTATGGATATTTATCAACCAGAAAACGACACAGAAATAAATAGACCTTTAATAGTTTTAGCACATGGCGGAAGTTATACTTCTGGTGACAAAAAAGATCTATCAGAATTAGCTGCTTTTTTAGCAAAAGCAGGTTATGTTGTCGCTTCCATAAACTACAGGTTATTAGATGTTACACCAACACAATTAGACTTCAAAAAAGTGGTCATAAATTCTGTCGCTGACATGAAAGCTTCTGTTCGTTATTTCACAAAAGATGCAGCAACAACTAACTTGTACAAAACCGATTCTACAAAAGTATTTATTGGCGGATATTCAGCCGGAGCAATCACAGCTTTACATACTGCTTATGTTAATAATGAAAGCGAATTAACAACCATTGGCGGACAAACATTTGTAGATTATGTAAACTCAAAAGGTGGACTGGAAGGTATGAGCGGAAACGAAAATTATTCTTCTGATATAAAAGGTGTCATTAATATTTCTGGCGCTTTATTTAATTCGAATTTTATAAATTCTAGCGAAGCTAGTTTATACAGTTATCATGGAACTGATGATTTAGTTGTTCCTTTTTTACAAGGAAATGTAAATGGAACAGGAATTATTGCTGATGGTTCTGGAATTTTACATCCTTATGCGAAATCAATTGGTTTAACAAGCAAGTTAAATACGGTTCAAGACGGCAAACACGATGCGTTTGTAAATTGTAATTCCTGTTCAGTAGAAATTAGAACATTTTTGTTTTCTCTACTTCAATAAGCTATCTATTATTATTTTTTTTATCTTTCGAAACGCTAACCAACTACCGTTTTGAAAAAAAATCTATTTCTAATTTTTATAATTAGTTTCGCAACAATATTTGCACAAGAAAAAAAACAAGTTTTTGTAAAACACATCAATACAGATATTAGAGAAATAGCTATTGATGGGCTACTAAATGAGGCCGCTTGGGCAACAGCTAAAACAACTACAAATTTCTGGCAATACTTTCCAACAGATTCTTTAAAAGCAAAAAATCAAACAGAAATAAAGATGATGTTTGATGACAAAAACTTATATGTTGGAATTATAGTTAAAGCAAAATCAAACGATTTCATCGTCCCTTCCTTGAGAAGAGATTTTAGAGCTTCAGGTAACGATAATGTTACACTAATTTTTGACACATTTAATGATGGCTCCAATGCTTTTTTCTTTGGAACAAATCCCGCAGGTGTAAAAAGAGAAGCATTGCTTTCTGGTGGAGGAACAGATTTACGAGGATTTAATTTAGCTTGGGATACAAAATGGGTTTGTAAAACTCAAATTTTAGAAGATGCCTATGTTGCAGAAATTGCAATTCCGTTAACCGCATTTAAATTTAGAGAAGGAGAAACGAAATGGCGTTTTAATAGCTATCAATTTGATACGCAAGATAACCAGCAAAATACATGGATGAATATTCCACAAAATCAGTTTATTTTTAGTTTAGCTTATATGGGCGAAATGATTTTCGAAAAACCATTAGGAAAGTCTAGAGCACCTATTGCAATTATACCATACATCAATACTTTTTCTGGAAAAGATTTTGAAAATAACACATCAATAAATGATGTAAAAATTGGAGGAGATGCAAAGTTTGCTATTGGCAATAGCATGAATTTAGATGTAACAATCAATCCAGATTTTTCCCAAGTAGAAGTTGATCAACAAACCACAAATTTAACCAGATTTGAAATTTCGTTACCAGAACGAAGACAGTTTTTTATTGAAAACAGTGATTTATTTGGAGATTTTGGAAGTTCAAGAGACGGAAATCCTTTTTTCTCAAGACGGATTGGAATTGCAAAAGATAAAAGCGGAAATTCTATAGAGAACGGAATTGTTGCTGGAGCAAGATTAAGCGGAAAATTAAATAACAATTTACGTTTAGGTATCTTGAGTGTTCAGACTGAAGAAGATGTTGCAAATGAAATTCCGTCTACAAACAATTCGGTGGTTGCAATTCAACAAAAATTATTTAGCCGGTCAAATCTTAGTTTTTTATTCATTAATAAACAAGCGACAAAAGAGTATAGTTTTCTAGCTCAAGAAGACAAATACAATCGAGTTATTGGTGTAGATTACAATTTAGCTTCCGCAAATAATACCTGGAATGGAAGATATTTTATACATAAGTCTTTTTCTCCAACTACAAATGGCAAAGATATTTCTGCAGGAATTTCTACAGAATACAATTCTAGAAATTTTAAAATTAGATTAAGCGGTGTTTATATTGAAGATGCTTTTAGATCTGATTTAGGTTTTATTAGAAGAACAGATATTTTAAAAATCAATCCAAATTTTGAACGCACTTTTTATCCAAAGTCTGGCAAAATTCAAAAGCATGCAGTTTCAATAACGCCAATTTTTATTTGGAAACCCGAATTAAGTTATGAGAACTCAGATTACACGATAATTAGCAATTGGAATATCGATTTTAATAATGCTACAAACCTAGAGTTTTCTATGTTTAATCGTTACACGTATTTGTATGATGGTTTTGACCCGACTAGAACAAGCTCAACAGAATTACCAGCAAATGTTGGATATTCTTACACAAGTTTTGAAGCAAAATATAGATCAGATATTAGAAAACAATTTTCTTTTGATGTTTCCCCTTCAGTAGGGCAATTTTATAATGGAAATAAATATTCATTAGAAAGTAATTTAAATTGGAGGTTTGAACCTAATTTTCAAACTAAAATTCAAGTAAACTACAACTATATTAGTTTACCAGATCCTTATGCAACAGCATCAATATGGTTAGTTGGCCCTCGATTTGACGTTACCTTTAATAAAAGTTTGTTTTGGAATACGTTAATTCAGTACAGTAGTCAAGACGAGAGTTTGAGTATAAACTCTAGATTACAATGGCGTTTTGCTCCGTTATCTGATTTATTCATTGCTTATAATGATAATTACAACACAAACTCACCTTTAAGCCCTAGATTTAGATCCATAAATTTAAAACTCAGTTATTGGCTTAATTTATAACAATAAATAGAAATTAGTTTACTAGTAAACTCAACAATGTCTTTAACATTTTTTTAAGAATTTTCTTCTATATTAGTATTAAATTCGAAAAAATAATTTTTTTACACTAACCTTTTAAATATAAATACATGATACAAAAAGTCATTTCAAGATTATTAGTTGTCTTATTTGTTTTTGGTTTTTCTATAGACGCTGATGCTCAGCGAAAAAAGAAAAACAGCAAAAAAGATGCTAAAACAGTAGTTAAACCTACTCCAAAACCAAAACCTAAAAAAGGAGCCATTAAACCTTATGCAGATGTTGTTACAAAAGATGTAAAAACTGATGATGGTTTATTTAAAGTTCATAAAAAAGACGCAGCTTACCTATTTGAAATTCCTAATGATTTATTAGGGAGAGATATGTTAATGGTAACTAGAATTGCTAAAACAGCAAATGGTCTTGGCTTTGGTGGTGGAAAAATCAACACACAAATGTTACGTTGGGAACGTAAAGACAAAAAAATATTATTAAGAGTTATTTCTCAAAATGTAGTTGCTGATAAAAATTTACCAGTACACGAAGCAGTAGAAAACTCTAATTTTGCCCCAATATTATTTGCTTTTCCTATACTAGCAATTAATAAAGATGCTAATAATGCTATCGTAATTGATGCAACTACATTATTTACAACTGATGTTGCAGCAATTGGATTACCTAGTTTTTATAAAAGAAGGTTAAAAGCTACTAGATTAGATACAAAGCGTTCTTTTATTGATAGAGTAAATAGTTACCCACAAAATATTGAAATCAGAGATGTTAAAACTTATTTCTCATCTGCTCCTCCTTCAAATCAAAGTGTTGGTTCTATTTCAATAGAATTAAGTAACTCATTGATTTTATTACCTAAAGTTCCTATGAAGCGTCGTTACGCTGACGATAGAGTTGGATGGTTCGCAAGATCTCAGGTAGACTATGGTTTATCTGATCAAAGAAGTAAAACTGTAAGATACTTAGATAGGTATCGTTTAGAAGTTAAAAAAGAAGACATCGCTAAGTTTAATAGAGGTGAATTAGTTGAGCCTAAAAAACAAATTGTTTATTACGTAGATAGAGCTACTCCTGAAGAGTGGGTTCCATTTATTATTCAAGGAGTTAATGACTGGAATGTAGCTTTTGAAGCAGCAGGATTTAAAAATGCAATTGTTGCGAAGAGAGCTCCAACTGCAGAAGAAGATCCAGAGTACAGTCCAGAAGATGTACGTTATTCTGTAATTCGTTATTTAGCTTCTCCAATTCCAAATGCAAACGGACCTCACGTAAGTGATCCACGTTCAGGAGAAATTTTAGAATCAGATATCAACTGGTATCACAATGTAATGAGCTTATTACAAGGATGGTTTTTTGTTCAAACAGCAGCAATAAATCCTGAAGCACAAAAAGTTGGATTCAAAACTGAAGTTATGGGAGAGTTAATCAAGTTTGTTTCTTCTCACGAATTAGGACACACAATTGGATTACCACATAACATGGGAAGTAGTTCTGCATACCCTGTAGACTCTTTACGTTCTGCTACTTTTACAAAAAAATTCGGAACAGCACCTTCTATTATGGATTATGCACGTTTCAATTATGTAGCACAACCAGGAGATAAAGGAGTTGCATTAATGCCAAATATTGGTGTATATGATAAGCATGCAATTAACTGGGGTTATAGACCAATCTTAGGAAGAACTGCAGAACAAGAAAAACCAATCTTAGATAGCTGGATTTTAAAACATGCTGGAGATCCTTGGTATCGTTTTGGAAGAAATAACAGAATTGACCCAAGTTCTCAAACTGAAGATTTAGGTGATGACGGAATTAAAGCGAGTAAATACGGAGTTGCAAATTTAAAACGCATTGTTCCGAATTTAATGAGATGGACTGGTAAAAAAGGTGAAAATTATGCTGACTTAAAAGAAATGTATGGCCATGTACTTTCTCAATTTATGAGATATTCTGGACATGTAACTACTATTGTGGGTGGTGTTATTGAAGACAATAAAACATCTGATCAAGCTGGAGTTATCTATACAAATGTTTCAAAAGACAGACAAAGAAGTGCTGTTAAATATCTTAATGATGAAGTATTTAATACACCATCTTGGTTAATCAACAAAGCAATTATTGATAGAACTGAATCATCTGGAGTTTCTAACCGTATCAAAAACATGCAGTCAAGAGCTCTTAACGGACTTTTAAATGATGCTAGAATCATTAGAATGGTAGAAAACCAAACTCTAAATGGAGCAAAAGCATATACTGTAATAACTCTAATGTATGATTTACGTAGAGGTATTTGGGCTGAGTTGTATTCAAAAAAATCAATTGATACATACAGAAGAAACTTACAAAGAGCTCACATTAGTAGATTAGGAACTTTAATGTCTAAAGGAACTGATATTTCTGACATCAAACCTGTAGTAAGAGGAGAGTTAAACAGAATTAAAAGAGATACTAAGAGAGCAATTGCTACTGCACCTGATACAATGACTAGATATCATTTACAAGATGTTGTTGAAAGAATAGATACTATTTTAGACCCTAAATAGTATTTTCTTAACTAATTATAAAAAGCGTTACCAATTTGGTAACGCTTTTTTTTATTCCTACATATTAAAACTTTAAATTGTACACGTATTACACTTTTAATTTTTTTTTGATGAAACACCAAACTATAGTATTAAAATATATCCTCTTTTTTTTAATTGCTTTTTTGCCATTTACAATTCAATCTCAGGATACGAGATGGAATTTAACAAATGACAATGCTATTGAATGGAAGGTAAAGCAAAATGAATCTCATTTAGATCATATTGAAATGAGTGGTTTTTACACATCAGCAATTGTTTATTACGGTGTAGAAAAGGGGGTTTTAAAACAGAAAACAAAATTGGTTTTCCCAATGCTTCGCACCATTCCTAATGATACGCATGCAAGTTTAATTCATGATTTAGATAGTGATACTTTTGATAAGGTAAAAGTAAATGGAAAATCAATTATTGAATACCCTAGTCATTTTTATCACAAAGGTATTATTAAAATAAAATCGAATACTAATACTGGAATTGCTGTAGAACACCACTTGTTTCCTTCTACAGATCAACCTGTTTTTATTGATAAAATAACTTTGAAAAACACTACTCAGAATTCAGTAAAAATTGATCTACCTGATATCAATTATTTACACACAACAGATGCGGAAAAAGGAGTAACCGGTTCTTATATCATTTCAGCTAAAACTTCTAAAAGAGGGGTGTTTAGTTTAAGAAAGAATGAAGTATTAGAATATGCTATTATATATTCTGCTAGAAGAATACACGAAGATGAGCAATTTGTTTCTGCAGATTATGAATACAAAAAGAGAGTTGATTTTGTTAAAAACACTTCATCCGCTTTAGTTCTTGAATCCCCAGATGAAATTTTAAACAATGCTTTTTCTTTCGCAAAAATAAGAGCTGTAGAAAGCATTTTTAAAACAAAAGGAGGTTTGATGCATGCTCCAGGAGGAAGTAGATATTATGCCGCAATATGGGCAAATGACCAAGCAGAATATGCAAATCCTTTTTTTCCTTTTCTAGGAAATCGTGCAGGAAATGAATCTGCAATAAATTCTTTTAGACATTTTGCTAGATATATAAACGATGAGTACAAACCTATTCCTAGTTCAATTATAGCAGAAGGCCTAGATTATTGGAATGGCGCTGGAGACAGAGGTGATATGGCGATGATAGCTTATGGAGCTACAAGGTTTGCGTTAGCTTACGGAAATAGAAATACAGCAAAAGAATTGTGGCCATTAATTGAATGGTGTTTAGAGTTTTCTAGAAGAAAAGTGAATTCTAACGGAGTTGTAGTTTCTGATTCTGATGAATTAGAAGGAAGGTTCGCAGCAGGAGATGCTAACTTAAATACATCTAGTTTATATTATGACGCTTTAGTTTCTGCAGCAATTTTAGGAAAAGAAATTGACATTGACGTAAAGCAATTAAATACTTACAAAACCCAGTCAGAAAATTTGAAAATTGCTATTGAAAAATTCTTCGGAGCAAATCTTAATGGTTTTGAAACATATAGATATTTTGAAGGAAACGATTTTTTAAGAGCTTGGATTGCTACACCATTAACCGTTAATATTTTTAATAGAACAAAAGGAACTGTTGATGCTCTATTTTCAAAATATTTATGGACAAATGACGGATTGGCTTCTCAAGCAAGCATTAAAGATTGGAAAGCGTCTGTAAAACCATATATTAAAATTCACAAATTACAAGAAAGTGATAATCGATCAATTGCAGCAATTAATAAAGTATTTGATGACAAGGTTTTTAATCAAGATCAATTTACAAAGAGAAACTTTAGAGATTCTAAATGGAGAAGTGTTCAACTTCCTGGGTATTATGAAACTATTTTTAAAGACAAAGAGCCATTAGATGGTGTTTATTGGTTTCGAAAAAAATTCAAAATTCAAAATATAAATTCAGATTTTACCTTAAATATTGATGAATCAATTGACGATTCGGCAAGAATATTTGTGAATGGAAAAACAATTGGAACTTCTATTTGGAATACAACAGCTAATAATTTTACAATTCCTAAATCATATTTAAGAAAAGGAGAAAACATCGTCGCAATTTTAGCAATTGACCGAAGGGGTCCTGGTGGAATTACTGGAGATATTTCTATTGAAAATAATTCAGGTGTTAAAATCTCTTTAAATGGAAAATGGAAATATTTGTTTTACGGGTTTACAAGAAACTATCAGTATTTTATTAAAGCCACTAAAAAAAGTAAACAAATATTAAATCATCAAGAAAAATTAAAATCTATTTTTCAGGATGAAAACATTACAACCTTTTGGGACAGAGCAACATTATATGCTTTTAGAGGAGCTTTTGCAGCTGGTGAAACCAAACGTACTATGAAATATTTAAAAGAGTATTCAGAAAGACGTTTGTTAGGTGAACACGTTCCTTATCCTGTTGAAGCTTACCCAGAAGGAAGTCAACGACATTTATCTGCCGAAAGTGCCTTATACTGTAGAGTAATTACTGAAGGATTATTAGGAATTAGACCCACTGGTTTTAAGAATTTTTCGTTTTCCCCAAAACTTCCAAAAGAATGGAATCAAATAGCTTTAAGAAATATCAAAGCCTTTAATTCTGATTTTGACATTGAAATTAAAAGAAAAAACAATCAACTTCATATTAAAGTTTTTAATAATAAGAAAGTCTATTTAAACTCAACAATTAAAGAAAGTGAGACAGTTGATGTTACCTTAAACTAAAAAAAGCCTCTCAAGTTTGAGAGGCTTTTTTTATTAATTCTACTTATTAAAATCTTCAATTGAGTTCTTTATGACTTCGTCTAATCTTTTCTGATCTATATTATATTTCATATCTAAACCATTCTTTTCTGGGAATTGCTCAATAATTAATGATGATGAAGGAAAAGCAAAATCAACACCTAAAGCCTTTGCCAATTTTACAATTGCAATATGTAACCTGTGTTTAGAAGATTGCTCTGTTCCCCATTCCAAAGACTTAAAATACACATTTATCATGATTAATAAAGCAGAATCTCCAAACCCAGTAAATTCTACATTATAAGACTCTGTGCGTGTTTCTGGATGTGCAATTATCAATTCTCTTAATCCTTTTACAAAAGCTTCAATTAGTTCTGGTGGTGTGTCGTATCGTAAACCCAACTTTGTGTTGTAACGTCTATACAATCTTAAGCCTTTATTATTGATGACAATCTCAGACAACTTACTATTAGGTATTTGATAAATAGAAGTATCTACAGCTCTAATTCTTGATGATCTAAATCCAACTTCTTCTACGGATCCAACAACCTCACCAGCTTCAATCCAGTCTCCAATATGAAACGGCTTGTCAAGAAATATCATAAATGTTCCTATCAAATTTCGAACAGTATCTTGAGATGCTAATGCAACTGCCAAACCACCAATTGAAGCACCAGCAATAACTGTTGTTGCATCAAAACCTAAAACAGTTAACATCTTTAAAATTCCAACAAAAATGACAATTCCTGTTAAAAAATTATTTAAAATAGGAACTAATTGATCATCTAACTTACTTACAGTTCTTTCTGTAAATTCTGAATACACATGCATAACTACTTGCACTAATTTTAAGAAAACATAAATCCAAAAAACAGTTTGTGCTATATTTAATCCAACAAACACCCATTTGTTAATTGTCAAACTAAATTGAAAAGAAGGAAATACTTTATCAATAAAACTTAGTGCTATTAACAAGCCTATCGGATGCGCCAATTTTTTTAAGACTTTGGCAATAGCTAAGCCATCGTTATGAAGGAAATAACTGTGTACTTTACGTAGAACGAAAAAAGTAAAACGTTTAAAAATAGCATGTAATAAAAATGCAATAATTAGCATAATTAGCAACCCTACATATTTCCAAACCTCAATCTCAAAAACTTTTTTATGTCCAAAATCTGGCATTAATTCTTCAAGCTTTAAAACATACCAAGGAAAAACATCATTATAAATATCATCGAGGTTTTTAATTGTTTCCTGAGAATAATACCATTTCTCTCCAACTTTTTCAACAGAAATTAAAGGCATCACATCTGGAAATAAGACATACTTATTAAAATTCCCTAGCATTAATGAATCTTTATAATCTGAATTTGTTGGTGTATTTTTAAAATCGACAAACAACCCTTTCCCATCTAAAATTTGCTTTATTTTAATCGCTGCATTTTTAGGTTTTTTTGTAGAATTTGGAAAAATGGTTAATGCTGCTTTTTCAGGCTGGTATGAGTCTGATTGTAAAAAATACAAGTGCGAGTATATAGTAGCATTAGGATTCTTAAGGTTAACTTTAGTAGAATCTTGAGCCGACAAAACTGATGTAAATAGTAAAAAAACGAGTAGTAATCTTTTCATTTTTAAGGATTTCAAATTTGTTAATCGTATGTTAAAAAAACATTCAAAGTTAAACCTTTTGATTTTTTTAAAGTCAAAGAAGCATAATAAATAACAATTAAAATTTTAAAACATGAAAAAAGTAGCATTAGCATTAGCGTTTATATTTACAGTTTCAGCTGGTTTTTCTCAACAGAGAAAAAGAATGGCTAAAAAGAATAATATGACTCCAGAACAAGTGGCAACATTGTCTGCAAAAAAATTAACACTTCAATTAGATTTATCTAAAGACCAAACTCGAAAAATTACTGCTTTGTACACCGATATGGCAAAACAAAGAAAAGTAAAAGGGGATAAAATGAGAAAAGAAGCAGAAGCTTCTAGGGCAAAGTTAGCAAAAAACAAAAAAGACGATGTTAGAAGACAGCGAAGACCAAGAGCAGATTTTGAAACTACCAATGAAGCTTTAGATAATAGAATTGCTTTTCAAGCAAAAATGAAAAAGATCTTAACTTCAGAGCAATATGAAAAATTTTCTAAACTTCAAAAACGTAAAGTTGGTAAAGCAAAGAAAATGATGGCTGGAAAAAAGAAGAAAATGGCAAAAAATAAAAAAATGAAAAAACGCGGAAAAGGAAAGCGTTAAAAAATAAATGTATTTGTTTGATTGATTGATACAAAAAAGCCCGATGTTATGTGAGAGTTCATCGGGTTTTTCTTTTTTATTCTTTAAACCAACTAGAATACTCCACATAATTATTGGCAATTCTGTCAATCTCTCCAGAAATTAATTCCTTAGAAATATCTTTTATTTTTTTAGCAGGAACTCCCGCGTAAATAGTTCCACTTTCTACAATAGTGTTTTTAGAAACTACTGCCCCAGCTGCAACTATCGAATTACTTTCAATCACACAATCATCCATAATAATACTTCCCATCCCAATTAAAACATTGTCCTGAATTGTACAACCGTGTACAATTGCATTATGACCAATAGAAACATTATTACCAATTGTTGTCGGTGATTTTTGATACGTTGCATGGATTACAGCGCCATCTTGCACATTTACTTTATCGCCCATTTTTATAAAATGAACATCGCCACGAATTACAGCATTAAACCAAACGCTACAATTTTTACCCATAGAAACTTCGCCTACAATAGTTGCATTTTCTGCGACATAACAATCTTCTGGAATTTGCGGAAAATTACCTTTTACAGCTTTAATTATTTTCATTAAAAATTTATTTGATTTTCAAGGTTTGCCCAACACTTATTGTGTTACTTGATAAGTTATTGGCTTTTTTTAACTGACTCACTGTAATTTTATACTTCCTAGAAATAGAATATAACGTTTCTCCTTTTTTAACTGTATGCGTTTTACCTTTTGAAAACTTCTTAGGCTTCACAGTCTTTTTTACAGGAACAACTTTTGGTTGATTCTTTTTAACTTCTTTTCTATACTTTTTTAAATCACTTTTTTTAACCTTATCAAACTCATATAATTTATAATCTTCAATTATCTTAATAAGCTTATTTGGATATTTTCTATCCGTAGCATAACCCGCTTTTTTTAAACCTCTAGCCCATTTCTTATAATCTTTGATTCTGTAATTGAACAAAAAAGCATAACGTCTCCTTCCTGTTAAAAACTTAGAATGATCGTTATATGAATTCTCTACATATCTATATTTTCTAAAACAATCGTCTTTTTTATCATCATCATGATATACGCGTTTCCCTGTCCAACCTCTATGACATTTTATTCCAAAATGATTGTTAGATTTTGATGCCAATGTACTTCTTCCGTTTCCAGATTCTAAAATTCCTTGTGCTAAAGTTATACTTGCCGGAATTTTATATTCGTGCATTTTTATTACTGCTAACGGTGCATACTTTTTAATATACGTTAACGTGTATTTGTTTAGTTTTTTATTTTTCTTGACAAGCTTTTTTACGTGTGCATTCTGCTTTACAGAGGGCATTTTCTTTATAGAGGTAGTTTCTTTTGGAGCTTTCTTTTTAGATTTTACCACGCTTTTTTTAGAGCCACAGCTTACAATAAAGATGCTAAGAAATGCTATAATTATGTAAGATTTAAACTTCATTAAAGGGTAATTAATTCTAAATTTTTCTTTGATAATTTCTGATTAACGCCTTCAATTCCTTGTAAACCGCCAGTGTGAATTATTAAAATTTTACTATTTTCTGAAAAATAGTCCTTTTTGATTACATCTACAATTCCAAATAGCATTTTTCCGGTATAAATTGGATCTAAAGGAATATTTGTCGCCTCATAAAATTGGTTGATAAACGAAATCAACGTTTCATTATACTTTGCATAACCACCAAATTGATAACCGTTTAGTAAACTCCAATTTTCTCTTTTTGTTGTTAGTCTTTCGATTTCTTGTTGTAAAAAATCACCTTTCAAAGCAGGGAATCCAATAACTCTTTGGTGATTTTTAGCCGAGTTAATCAAACCAGAAATAGTTCCGCCAGTTCCAACTGCAACACAAATAACATCAAATTTCGAGTCCTTTTCTGACAAAATTTCTTCACATCCTTTTATGGCCAAATCATTGGTTCCGCCTTCAGGAATTACATAAAAATTTCCAAATTTCTGTTTCAAGGAATTAAGAAATAATTCTGATTTTTTTTCTCGATATATTTCTCTAGACACAAAATGAAATTGCATTCCGTTTTCATATGCTTGCCGTAATGTTGAATTATGCGCTAGTGTTTTTTGGAAATCATTCGCCAATTCATCTCCGCGAATAACACCAATGGTTTTTAATCCAGCTAATTTACCTGCAACTGCTGTCGCTAAAATATGATTGGAAAAAGCGCCTCCAAAAGTCAATATGGTTTTCTGCTTTTCCTTTTTAGCTTCTTGAATGTTGTATTTGAGTTTTCTAAATTTATTTCCAGAGACAAAGGGATGAATTTTATCTTCTCGTTTGATAAATAACTCTACTTTTTTTTCTTCTAAAAGTGGAAGAAAAACTTGTTGGTTCTGTGTTTCAACAATCGTATTAAAAAAAGAGTTTCTAGTTGCAATCAAAGTAACCTATTTGTTTACACAAAAATAAGAGATATAAATTTCACAAACTTGACTTTTAAAATAAAAAAAGCGAACTTCGCTAAGGTTTGATATAACGAGTTAAAACTCGTCTAATCATTTAAAGTTAGTGAAACTTCTAAAAACTAGTCACCTGTTCTTCAACCTTTTCCCAATCAGAAAGTAAAGCGTCTAATTCTTCTTTTTTAGCTTCGTAGTTTTTAAAGAAATTCGGTCTTGTTGAAACGGCGTCGTAATGTTGCGATAATTCAAAATCCATATTCTCAATTTGAGTTTCTAAACTTGCAATTTCAGCTTCAATTTTAGACAATTTATTTTTTAATTTCTTCAGCTCTTTTTCTTCTTCTCTACTTAATTGAGTTGCTTCTTTCTTCTTTGTTTCTTTTACTTCTTTAACAACGGTTTTCTTTTCTGCTTCACGTAAATTCTCCATTTTGTGTTGTTCTAAGAAATAATCAATATCACCTAAATATTCTTTGATTACTTTATCTTTAAATCCATAAACAGTTGAAGTTAATCCTTGTAAGAAATCTCTATCATGCGAAACTAAAATCAAGGTTCCAGTAAAACTTCTTAATGCTTCTTTCAAAACACTTTTAGATGCAATATCTAAATGGTTTGTTGGTTCATCCATTATCAACACGTTAAACGGAGACAACAACAATTTACACAAAGCCAAACGATTACGTTCTCCTCCAGAAAGTACTTTTGCTTTTTTATCTACTGTATCTCCACTAAATAAAAATGACCCTAACATATCTCTAACTCTTGCTCTGTTAGAATCTGTTGCGGCATCTTCCATAATTTGTAAAACTGTTTTTTCTGGCGGTAAATGTTCAGATTGATTTTGCGCAAAATATCCGATTTGCACATTATGTCCCAACTTTAAATGACCATCAAATGGAATATCGCCAACCATCATTTTTGCCAACGTAGATTTTCCTTGTCCATTTTGACCAACAAATGCAATTCTGCTGTTACGCTCAATTAATAAATCAACATTTTCTAAGACATGATTATCGCCGTAGCTTTTGCTCATCTTTTCTGCTTCGACAATAATTTTTCCTGGTTCAATCGATTTTGCAAAACGAATATTCATTGCCTGATTATCATCTTGATCTACTTCAATTAATTCAACTTTATCAAGTTGTTTCATTAACGATTGCGCCATCGAAGCTTTACTTGCTTTTGCCTTAAACTTGTTTATTAAATGTTGTTTTTGTTTAATTTCTTTCTCTTGATTTTTCTGAGCTTGCAGTTGTTTTTCTTTGATTTCTCCTCTTAATAATAAGAATTGAGAATACGGTTTTTTGTAATCGTAAATCTGTCCCAAAGAAATTTCTATGGTACGATTTGTTACATTATCTAAGAACATTTTATCATGCGAAACCAATACAATTGCGCCAGAATAACCTTTTAAGAAATTCTCTAACCAAATAATAGATTCGATGTCTAAGTGATTCGTTGGCTCATCTAATAATAAAATATCATTGTCTTGCAATAATAGTTTTGCCAACTCGATACGCATTCTCCATCCACCAGAAAAAGTATCTGTAAGCTTATCAAAATCTTCTCTTTGAAAACCTAAACCTTGTAATATTTTCTCTGTATTTCCTTGATAATTATATCCACCAAGCAATTCGTAACGTTCTGTTAAATCAGTTAAATCATGAATTAACTGACTATATGCTTCACTTTCATAATCCGTTCTTGTGGCTAATTGATTATTGATATCATCAAGCTTTAACTCAATTTCTTTAATCTCTTCAAATGCTTGATATGCTTCTTCTAAAATAGTTCTTCCTTGAACAAAATCGATATCTTGACGTAGAAATCCCATGCGAATATCTTTATCAAAAGCCATCGTTCCGCCACTGGTTTCAATGTCTTTAGACAATACTTTTAACAGCGTAGATTTTCCTGCTCCATTTTTCCCAATCAACCCAATTCTATCTCCTTTATTTAATTTAAAAGTGATTCCAGAAAACAAATCTGTCCCCATAAAAGAAACCGATAAATTATGTACGTTAAGCATGTATTTTTTTGTAAATTTGTGATTGCAAATCTACTTAAAATAATTAGAGTAATCATGTTTAAGAAAGGCACAAAATTATACAGCATTTTCAACCATAAATGTCCTAAATGCCATGAAGGAGATTTTTTCAAACACAAACTTACTTATCACCCAAATAAAATTACAAAATTGCATGATAATTGTCCAAATTGCGATTTAAAATACATGTTAGAACCGTCTTTTTTTTATGGCGCGATGTATGTGAGTTACGGAATTACTGTAGCCATGTTTGTAGCTGTATTTATTATTGCAAAAGTTTTTATTGGGTTAGAAATTTTAGAATCTTTTGCGGCCATTTTAATTACCGCAGTAATTTTGATGCCTTTAAATATGAGACTTTCTAGAATTCTTTGGATTAATATGTTTGTTGCTTTTGAAAAAAAAGATAAAGCTAATTCTTAATAAATCTTTTAATATCTATTTCTTTATCTAACATTTCACCCTTTTCTAAGTGATTAAAAAGGTTTTTAGCAATTGTTGGCGCAATCATAACTCCACGCGTTCCCAAACCGTTTAAAACGATTAATTCTGGTTTCTCTAGATGAACACCAACCATTGGTCTTCTGTCTTTTACTGTTGGCCTAATTCCTGCAAATTGCTTTACAATTGTGTACGGAACTTTAATTACTTTTTTTAGTTTCTCAATCAACTCTTCTTTTCCTGCCTTGGTTAGATCTAATGTTTTGTCTTTCCAATTAAAAGTTGCGCCGACTTTATAATGGTGATTTCCTAAAGGCATTACAAACAAGGTTGATTTTAATAAAAAATCGATATCTAATTCTGGCGCGTGAATTGTAAACAACTCTCCTTTTACTTCATTTAAAGGCAAGTCATTAAAAAACGGATTTTGTTTGATTCCAAAACCTTCACAAAAAACAATTCGGTTTGCTTCAATAGTATTGTATGAAACACTTTCTTTATTAAATTCTATCGAATCATAATCAAACTTTTCAAAAACAATTTGCGCGTTTTCCTTCAAGTAGTTTCTATAAGCAGTTACCAATTTTTCAGTATCAATTCTTCCTGTATTTTCTACTTCTCCAAAACCAAAATCAGCAACAACAGCATCAATTTTTTCATTCAGAATCTCTGGATTCATAAAATTAGAAAGCATTGGTTTATCTGATGCTTCAAACCAATTATTTTGATCTTCAATGGATTTAAAAGCTTTTCTGATTTTAAACTTAATGTCAATCTTCAGGTTCAGTTTTTCTTCAATTTTTTTATAAAAAGGAAGCGCTGTTTCTAATTGTTTTTCGGCATTCCAAACTGGCGTAAATCGTTTTAAAATTACAGGATTGTATACACCGCCAGCAACTAAAGAAGATGTTTGAGAATCGTCTTCAAAAACAATAAATGTTTTTTTAGCGGCAATTAATTCCTCAACAAAAGCCAAACCAGCCAAACCCAAACCAACAACAATATAAGCTACTCTCATGTGGTAAAAATACGCTATTAAACGCAAAAAAGCGTTCTGAAATTCAGAACGCTTTTTTATTATTTATTGAATTGACATTAGTAATTCCACATATCAATTTCTCTATTTCTAATCTCTTCTTTAATCTTGTCTGCTTCTAGCAATTGAAATAAAGAATTTCCTCTTACATAATCGGATATTTTTCGATTGTCATAAATGTTTTCTGTCCGCACAACAAAGGAGGCAAATCGCCTAGCATTTAGCAAGTGATCAAAGGAAATTGGATGTGATGAGTTCTTTGGATTAAATACTTTTGCTTTGTGCAAAACATTTCTAGCCGACGGATAAAAAATCCAAAATAACGGATATAAATTGTCATCTTCAACTTCAGAAACTCCCATTGTTTTCACATCTGGTCCTAAAGGCGCAATTGCTAATAATCGATATTTTAATTCTCCTTGTCTTTTATCAAAATACCACATTCCTTTAATCTTATAGGCTGTAATATCTTGTGTACTAACTCTAAATGTATCGATGTCATTTCCGTTTGGACGCGCATTAAAAAGTAGTTCAGAGATTTCTTGTCTCGTAATTTTAGAATTGAAAAAATCATCAGAATATGCTTCTTTAATTTTCCCTGTTTTAATTCCTTTATACAAGGTATCAAATAACGATCTACGATCTTTAGAAATATTAGCAGTATCAATAGGAAAATAATAAGGAAGATTAATTTTTTGATTTAAATCAATAATTTCCCAAACAACTTTAGACCATAAAATATCTCTATCGTCAATATACCTATAAGGTAAAGGTGTATCATTATCTGCCAACAATTGTTCTTTTGTTTTCTTTCCAATTTGATCAACAGATGTTGAATTTAATAAATTGGCTTGTGCGTTAATTATCCCTGAGGTAATTAATGCTAAAAAAACAATATAAAAACGTTTTCCATTCATACTACTTAGTTTAATCTTAATTTGAAATTTCAATAATTACAGGCATTACTTTTTTAAGCTTGTAAGATGTATTGTTTTCAATAACAGCTTCAATATCAAAAATTGTAATCTGTTGCCCTCTTCTTGCTCTACCTATTGCTTTTTTAGCAGCGGCATTAAAAGTTGTACCATTTACTGTAACGGCTAATTGACCAGGAACCTTTACAGAGAACTTTGTTACTTTTAACTTTAAGTCAAAAACAAAATCTTGTAATCCTGCTCCAATAGTCACGCGTCCTACACTAGTCTTTGGCATTTTAACAATACCAAAACCACCTCTTGCTGTTCCCATTGCTGGAGGAATGTCTTTTATTCTAAATTTTTTAGGTGAATTCACCTTTTTCCCGCTACTTAAAGTTGCGCTAACATTTACTTTCATTTCGTTTCCTTTTCCTGGTTTTAGAAGATAACTAGATCCACTTTTAGCAATTAAACCACCAGTTGCAGAAACATTTAAATTATTATTACTAACACCTGGTAACGAAACCGAAACAGGATTATCTACACCACGATATACAACATTCATTGCATCCGCAGAAATTACTGCATCGTTAGGCTCCGGAATGACTGTATAAGAACTATTAAATGCTACTGGAACAGATTTACCATTCTCCGTAAAACTAATAACTCCTTTAATATCATTATCTCCTAATTTGTTAGCTCTAAAATCTAAAATTACTTGTCCAGATTTTACATTTGTATAATTACGTCCGTTTAAAGTAACTTTATCTGGTTTCATATTCGCATCGTAACGACCTAATACAACTTTACCAGTTACTTTTTCTCCAACATAATATGCAGTTTTATCTAACTGAACAATTCCTTTATAATTGCTTAAAGATACTTCACTTTCTAATTTACCACCTAATAAGGTTGTTAAAATATCACTTTCTGTATTCTTTATATTCGATTGCATTTGTGTTAAGTTTGCAATCGATGCAATTAATGGAAACCCTTCGTATCTATATTTTAGCCAAGGAATTTCTTTATTATCTGCATCTAATTGAACATCTGTATTAAATCTTCTATCAACTGTAGATTTTAATGTTTCATTGTTTCCTAACGCAGCTTTAATTCCATCTCTAAAACTTGCAATTTTAGCTAAGAAATCATCTCCTTCAGCTGTAAAACCATCTCCTAGAAAAAAGTAAGAATCTAAGAAATCTGTTTTATCCATAGATTGATACGCTTTGTCATCTTCTATACCTTCAGTCATTTTAGATTTTAAATTATCTAAGTACGAATAAAAGTTCTCTGCTACTCCTTTAATTTCTAATGCTTGTTGATTTAAAGGACCATATTCTGCTGGTTGATCTGTTGCTTTTGAGCTTAAACTTAAATAAGCTGCATTATTTTTCTGAGTTGTTGTTGTATTATTCTCAGAAATTCCTTCATTCATAAAACCGAATGCTGATAAAACCTCTTTACTCATATTCATTGCTAACATTGCAATAAATACAAGATACATTAAGTTTATCATTTTTTGTCTTGGGGACATTTTTCCTCCTGCCATATCTAATTAGTTTAGTTATAAATTATTACTAATTATTTGCTTGACATTGCAGATAACATTCCACCATAAACTCCATTTAAAGAAGACATATTTTCGGCTAATGATTCCATTTGTTGTTGTAATTTCTCAGAATTTTCAGCTAATGAATTGTTCAACTCTGCTTGTTTATCTGCATTTTGAACTTGTACTTGATACAATCCGTTTAAAGATTCCATTTGAGAAACAGCTTTGGCTATTTCTTCATTATAACTACTTGTTGCAGAAATAGTTTCAGACGCTACTGTTAAACCTTGTGCTGCACTTTTAAAATCTTTTATACTATCGCCAAAGCTTTTAATAAGTGTATTATCTAATTCTGCTTCTCTTAATAAATTATCTAATTTTTTAGAAAGCATTCCATTTGCTCCAGTTGCCTCTTCATCAGAATCTCCTAATTCTGGATATACTTTACTCCAATCTAAATCATCATCTACAGGTTCAAAAGCAGAGACTGCAAATACTCCTGCTTCTACTATTAAACCAAGAGTTAACATAAATCCACCGGAAATACCGAATATTGTTATGTGCTGTATTTTAAAAAGCGCTCCAAGAATAACGATTGCAGCTCCTAGGCCGTAAACCATATTCATTATTTTTTTGTTTTTTCTTGATTGTGCCATAATTTTTGTTTTTAGGGGGCTAGCTAATATATTTATTTGTTTTTGCCGTAAATTTTACCCAAGTAATTTTGTACAGTTCTAAAACCGATATAACTTCTTGCAGTATCTGCATATTCGTAATCTCTAGAACTTACTTCTAAAAAGTAAGCTACGTCTTTCCAAGAACCACCACGAATTATTTTTCTTTTATTGTTTCTGTCTTCAATATTCGGGTTCATTGTAGAACCTAAATAGTATGATGACATGTTGTATGATGAATTTGTCCATTCTGAAACATTTCCAGCCATATTATACAATCCATAATCATTTGCGTTAAACGATTTCCCTTCCATTGTATATAAAGCGCCATCAACAGCATAATCTCCTCTTACAGGTTTAAAATTTGCTAAAAAACAACCTCTATCACTTGTTGTACTTGGCCCACCCCAAGGATATTTTGCGAAATTTAATCCACCACGCGCTGCGTATTCCCATTCTGCTTCTGTTGGAAGTCTAAAACTTGGAACTGCAACTGTGTTTTTTCTTGCTCTTAAATAATCATTCTTATTTTTTGTTCTCCAATTACAGAAAGCTCCTGCTTGATACCAGTTAACACCAACTACAGGATAATCTCCATAAGCTTGGTGATAAAAATAATCTTGATGCATTGGATCGTTATATGAATAATTAAAATCTTTTACCCAAACCGTTGTATCCGGATAAATATTAATCATTTCTGTACGTAAAAAATCTTTTCTATTACCTCCTCTTCTTGCAGCAACTTCTTTATCAAACCAAAAATATCTGTAATTTAAAAACTTTGGATTAAAACTTCTATTACCATCAACAGCTTCATCTTTTTTCAAATAAAGTGAATCCATTACCTCTACATAATTTACATCTGGATAATCATTTTTATTCCAAATAATATCAATGTCTTTTTTCAAAGGTCTTAAAGAATCTAAACCTCCACCAATATCATAATAGTTTTCTAACATGTATTTATGATATGGATTTGCATTAGTAGTACCAATTACAGCAAATGAAAAATCGTGAATTCCACCAGATAATGGAGATCCATCAGCATTTCCATCAGAAAGTAAATTTACCTCTGCTGCTTTATATGCCAATTTTGTTCTTACAACAGAATCTTTTACCCAGTATACAAATTGTTTGTACTCGCTATTTGTAACTTCAGTTTCATCCATGTAAAAAGGACGAACTGTAACTGTTTTAGTTGGTGCACTTAAAGCTCCCATTAAATCTTCATCTTGTTTACCCATAGTAAACGAACCACCAGGAATTAAAGTCATTCCCATAGGTTTTTCTGCGAACCATTTCCTTTTAGAATTAACTCCGGTCAACTCTCCTCTATCATTAGAGCCACAACTATAAAGCGTGACTACTATCAGTGCAAATAATGCTACTCTCTTCATATGTATATAATCTTTCCTCAAAAAGTTCGTAAACCTATTCTTTTTTTTATAAAAAACAATCGTTTTAATACTTTATATTTCAATAGCTAACAATAAATTAGCATTTAATTCTACATTAATTTTCTTAAAGCTTTATACCATCTTTCAGGTATTTTTTGATCAATTGCTTCAAGGTAATCTTGATATGTACATGGTATTAACGCATGTCTTTTGTATTTATTATTTGTTATGATATTTATCTCCATCCACCATCTTCCGCTTTTATCACTTTTGTAAAAATTAATTGGATCGTCACTCTCAACTAAAACAATAAATTTCTGATACGATTCTTTTGTACTAAAAGGGTAATCTTTCGCTCTATAATTCACGCCTTCAATAAAATACCAAATCATTTGTGAAATCAAATGCGCAGTTTGATTGTTATTATCAAACTTCGAATTGTATTCGTAAATCCCAAATGAGGTTACTTTATCACTAATTCCGGCGTAACGAGAAATTGCACAAATCTCTTCTCCATAAAATCCGTTTGGAGAACAATTATTATTTGCTGGTGCTTCACTTTGACGAATTGCACCAATATCAATACTTACAACATCAGCATCTCTCATAATCGGTTCAACTTTCGTTAAATCTTTTACTTCTCCTAGTCGATATGCATCAAAAAACAAGCTATTTAATAGATCTAATTCTTCTTGAGAATTATAATATGTTTGATAACCAATGTTACTAAAGTTAAACAAATTATTAGGCTCGTTCATTACTATTTTACTCAAATAAGAGCGCGAATTTAGTTCGTCTTCTGTAGAACCAATATCAAATTTACTATCAACAGAAACCAAATTTACCGTTTGTTCAAGGGCATCATAACCTCTATAATTTGCATATGTAATATCCTGACTACCTCCAATAATTACTGGAATGATGTTATTTTTTAATAAATATGTTGTTAAAATAGTTACTGCAAAATAAGTGTCTTCTACAGAGTTTCCTTTAATGATATTTCCTAAATCGGCAATATTTGTGTGCCAATTTCCTGGAAACAATTGATACAAGTGTTTACGAATAGCCTGCAAATCTTCTCCACAACCTAAATTATCTTCAGCGTTTCGATCTTCTAAAACACCAAAAATTGCAATTTGAACATTTTCTAATTCAGGGAAACCATTTTGCGTAGAATGTACTGCAATATTCCTACCGAAACTTTGAGCAGAATGGAGCATTGAGTGAGCAATGATCGTATCTTTTATAGGGGTTAAAAAATCGAAATTCATGTACTTATTTATCGCTTATACGAACGCAATATAACTAATTGCTATTTCTTTTTAGTAGTTTTTTTTCTAGTAGTTTTTTTCTTTGGTGCTTTTGCTGCAATAATTTGCTCTACTTCTTCTAAAGTTAATTCTTTAGCATTTGTAGTTTTAGGCATTTCAATTTTAATTTTTCCTTTTAAAATATTAAACCTTCCCCAACGAGCTTTTTCAACTCTAATTCCTGCTTCTTCCCAATTATGAATCACTTTTTCGATCTCTTTACGCTTCTTGTCTTCAATTAATTCAACAATATTATCATATGTTAAATTATCATAATCGTACTTTTTATTTACGTTGATAAACATTGAATTCCATTTGATAAATGGACCAAATCTTCCAACTCCTTTTTGAACTGGTAAGTTTTCATATTCAGCAATTGGTGCATCTGCTTCTTGTTTTGCAACAATTAATTCAGTCGCTCTTTCTAAATCAACCTCCATCGGATTTTCTCCTCTATCTAAGGAAACATACATGGTTCCAAACTTAATATAAGGACCAAATCTACCGTTAGAAACTACCACTTCTTCAGCTTCATATGTTCCTAAATTTTTTGGTAACAAAAATAAATCTAACGCTTCTTCTAAAGTTATGGTTCCTAAGTTTTGCTCTTTTAGCAAACTAGCAAATTGTTTATCATCATCATCTCTATCTCCAATTTGTGCCATCGCTCCAAATTTACCTAGACGGACTAAAACCGTTTTTCCTGATTCTGGGTGATTTCCTAAAATACGTTCTCCGCTTTCTCTTTCGGCATTTTCAGAAACAAAAGTTACTGTTGGATGAAACTCATTATAGAAACCTTTAATCATTTCAATCCAATCTTCAGTTCCTTCTGATATATCATCAAAAGACGATTCTACTTTTGCCGTAAATCCGAAATCTAAAATATTTGAAAAGTTCGCAACTAAAAAGTCAGTTACGATGTTTCCAATATCAGTCGGAATTAACTTCCCTTTATCAGAACCTGTTTTTTCAGATAATGAATTACTTGAAACAGTTCCAGCTTTTAAGGTAAATTGTTCGTAAGCTCTTTCTAAACCTTCCGTTTCTCCTTTTTCAACATAACCTCTTCTCTGAACCGTAGAAATTGTAGGCGCATAGGTTGATGGTCTTCCAATCCCTAATTCTTCTAATTGTTTGACTAAAGAAGCTTCCGTAAATCTGTATGGCGGACTTGTAAAACGCTCTGTTGCTGTTATAAATTCGTAAGACAATGTTTCACCAACTTTCAAATTTGGCAACATTCCTGCTTGTTCTTCTTCATCATTATCAACTCCTTCTAAATATACTTTTAAAAATCCGTCGAATTTTATCATCTCTCCATTTGCAGTAAAGGTTTTATCATTTTTAGAATTTTCTATTTTTACGTTTGTACGTTCTAATTGAGCATCGCTCATTTGAGAGGCAACCGTTCTTTTCCAAATTAAATCATACAATCTATTTTGATCATATTCAACATCCACAGAATGTAATTTCATATCTGTTGGACGAATCGCCTCATGCGCTTCTTGCGCGCCTTTATTTTTTGTCTTAAAAACTCTTGGGTTGCTATATTCGGTACCGTAGCTCTCAGTAATAGCTTCAGCAGCAGCCGTTCTTGCATCTTCAGATAGGTTTAAACTATCAGTTCTCATATATGTTATCAAACCAGCTTCATACAAACGTTGTGCAACCTGCATTGTCTTCCCAACTGGATAACCTAATTTTCTTGACGCTTCTTGCTGTAAAGTTGAAGTTGTAAATGGTGCAGCTGGAGATTTCTTTGCTGGTTTTTTTGTTAAATCTGCAATTGAAAAATCTGCCGTTGCAGATGACTTTAAAAATGCTTCTGCATCTCCTCTAGTTTCAAAACTCTTTGGAATTGCTGCTTTAAATGTTTTTCCGTCTGTATTAGAAAACTGCGCAACAACCTTATAACTTACTGCTGTTTTAAATTCTTGAATACTACGTTCTCTTTCTACAATTAAACGAACTGCAACAGATTGAACTCTACCAGCTGATAAACCTCCTTTTACTTTTCTCCAAAGAATCGGAGATAATTCGTAACCAACTAACCTATCTAAAACCCTACGCGCTTGTTGCGCATTTACCATATCGTAATTGATATCTCTTGGATTTTCTACTGCTTTTAAGATTGCTTTTTTAGTAATCTCATGAAAAACGATACGTTTTGTATTGTCATCAGTCAACTTTAATTGCTCTTTTAAATGCCATGCAATAGCTTCTCCTTCTCGATCTTCATCACTTGCTAACCAAACAGTATCTGCTTTTTTAGCTAATGATTTTAATTTCTTTACAACTGCTTTTTTATCATCTGAAACAATGTACTCTGGCATAAAATCGCCGTCTACATTTATACCTAATTCTTTGGATGGTAAATCAGCAATATGTCCAAAACTAGATTCTACTTGAAAATCTTTTCCTAGAAATTTCTCTATCGTTTTTGCTTTTGCTGGTGACTCTACTATTACTAAATTCTTTGCCATAAATCTTCTCGTTTGAAATAATTACTCCTTATTATATAATAGGTAATTTCGGATTGCAAAAGTAGGAAGTTTTTTTTTATATCAAATTTTTCAACCCATTTTTGATGTATTTAAGTTGTTTTCTCCTCGTTAAATTTCTGCCAATTTGTCACAAAATATAGATTTTGGTTGTATATTTGCCCTTCATTTTGAATATGAATATGGAACAGATAGAGAAGGTTATAGATGATAATTTACAAGGAAAAGCACTTGTAAAAGAGAACAATCCTAAAAATACAAAAAAACTTTTTATAGAAAGTTACGGTTGTCAAATGAATATGAACGATAGTGAGATTGTCGCTTCAATACTTGCTGAACAAGGGTTTAACACCACTCAAAACTTAGAAGACGCTGATTTAGTATTGGTTAATACTTGCTCTATACGTGAAAAAGCAGAATTAACTGTTAGAAAACGTTTAGAGAAATACAATGCTGTGAAAAAGATAAATCCTAAAATGAAAGTTGGAGTATTAGGTTGCATGGCAGAACGATTAAAAGAAAAATTTTTAGAAGAAGAAAAAATTGTCGATTTAGTTGTTGGACCAGATGCTTACAGAGATTTACCTAATTTATTAGAAGAAATTGATGCTGGACGTGATGCTGTAAACGTAATTTTATCAAAAGATGAAACCTACGGAGACGTCTCTCCTGTTCGTTTAAACAACAACGGAGTTTCTGCTTTTGTTTCAATAACAAGAGGCTGCGACAATATGTGTACGTTCTGTGTTGTTCCGTTTACAAGAGGAAGAGAAAGAAGTCGTGATCCGCAAAGCATTTTGGAGGAAATTCAATCTATGGTAGATCAAAATTACAAAGAAATTACATTGCTTGGTCAAAACGTAGATAGTTATTTATGGTTTGGTGGTGGATTAAAAAAAGACTTTAAAAAAGCAACAGAAATGGCGCAAGCTACTGCTGTAGATTTTGCTGAGTTATTAGACATGGCTGCAACGCGTTTTCCAAAAACACGTTTTAGATTTTCTACCTCTAATCCACAGGATATGAGTTTAGACGTAATTCACGTAATCGCAAAACATAAAAATGTATGTAAATACGTGCATTTACCTGTTCAAAGTGGAAGTACAAAAATACTAAAAGCCATGAACAGACAACATACTCGCGAAGAATACATCACGTTGGTTGATAATATTTTAAAAATTGTTCCAGAGATGTCATTATCACAAGATCTGATTATTGGTTTTTGTGGAGAAACAGAAGAAGACCATCAAGATACATTAAGCTTGATGAAATATGTAAAATATGATTACGGATATATGTTTGCATATTCTGAAAGACCAGGAACATTAGCTGCTAAAAAAATGGAAGATGACGTTCCAGATGTTATTAAAAAAAGGAGATTAGCGGAAGTTATTGCATTACAAAGAGAACATAGTTTATACAGAACAGAACAACATTTAGGTAGAACTGAAGAGTTTTTAATTGAAGGAGAATCAAAGAAATCTGACTTACATTGGAAAGCAAGGAACACACAAAATATGGTCATTGTTTTTCCAAAAGAGCATTATAAAGTTGGCGATTTTGTAAATGTAAAAGTAGAAGATTGCACGTCAGCAACTCTAATCGGAACTGCAGTTGATTATTCTGATAATAACTAATTGATATGGAAAACCCACAAGTAGTAAAACAACGTTTCGGAATTATTGGGAACGACATTCACTTAAACAGAGCTTTAGAAAAAGCTGTGCGAGTTGCACCAACAGATATTTCTGTATTGGTAACTGGAGAAAGTGGTGTTGGAAAAGAAAGTATCCCTAAAATAATTCATCAATTATCACACAGAAAACACGCTAAATATATTGCTGTAAATTGTGGAGCAATTCCTGAAGGAACTATTGATAGTGAATTATTTGGTCACGAAAAAGGTTCATTTACAGGAGCAACACAAGACAGAAAAGGTTATTTTGAAGTTGCTGATGGTGGGACTATTTTTTTAGATGAAGTAGGCGAACTACCACTAACAACTCAAGTGCGATTATTACGTGTTTTAGAAAACGGCGAGTTTATAAAAGTCGGTTCATCAAAAGTTCAAAAAACAAATGTTAGAATTGTTGCTGCAACCAACTTACAAATGGAAAATGCCATTCAGAAAGGAAAATTTAGAGAAGATTTATATTATAGATTAAGCACTATTGAAATTTCGCTTCCACCGTTAAGAGAACGAAAAGAAGACATTCATCTATTATTTAGAAAGTTTGCTTCAGATTTTGCTCAGAAATACGGAATGCCAACAATTAGATTGGAAGATAATGCTGTTAATTTATTAGTAAATTACCGTTTTCCTGGAAACATACGTCAGTTAAGAAATATTGCAGAACAGGTTTCTGTAGTAGAAGAAAACAGATTGATTTCTGGAGAAAAAATAATGCAATATTTACCAAATAATCAAGGTAACTTACCTGCGGTTATTGGAAGCAATTCAAATTCGGACTTTGCTAACGAACGGGATATAATGTATAAAATATTGTTTGATATGCGTAATGATATCAACGACTTAAAGAAGTTAACGCTTGATATTTTAAAGAATGACGATATTGATGATTTACAAGAAGAAAATCACAAACTATTAGAAAAAATATACAAGGAACAACATTCAAGTTCTGGTAATGTAGAAGTGGTTCAAATACCTAAAACGAGTTCTTCTGAAAATCAAAATACATACGATTATATTGAACCAATTGAAGAAGACGAATCATTATCATTACAGGACAAAGAAGTTGAAATGATTAAAAAATCATTAGAAAAAAATAACAACAAACGAAAATTGGCTGCTAAAGAACTAGGTATTTCTGAACGCACATTATATCGAAAAATTAAACAATACGATTTGTAAAACATTCTTTTGTCTATATTTGGAATTCTTATGAAAAAAATTATTTACATCGCTGCTTTCTTTTTTAGTTCTTTATTCATTATTTCTTGTGGCGTTTATTCTTTTACAGGTGGAGACACTGGTAAAGCAAAAACTTTACAAATAGATTTTTTTAGAAATAATGCACCGTTAGTTGAGCCATCATTAAGTCAAACATTTACACAAGATTTTAGAGATTTATTTTTAAGACAAACTAATTTAGAATTGGTAAATACTAGTGGAGATTTACGTTTTGAAGGCGAAATTACAGGTTACAGAATTGCGCCAATGAGTGCAACTGCGCAACAAACTGCAGCACAAAACAGACTAACGATTACTATAAATGTTAGATATTATAATAAATTTATTGAAAAAGATAATTTTGAAAAACCGTTCTCTTTTTATTATGATTACCCAGCAAATTCACAATTAACTGGAGGAACTTTAGAAACTGCTTTTAAAGAAATTATTGATAGAATATCGCAAGATATTTTTAACGCTTCAGTTGCAAAATGGTAAACGAATTATGAACACAAATAACTTTACCGAAATATTAAAAAAACCACAGAAAATTACTTCTGAAAATACCGAAGCAATAAAAACTATTGTTGATGAATATCCATATTTTCAAGCAGCAAGAGCTATTTATTTAAAAGGGCTAAAAAACAACGACAGCTTTAAATACAATTCAGAATTAAAATCAACTGCAGCTTACACAACAGACAGAACTATATTATTTGACTTTATAACTTCATCAGAATTTAGAGAAGAAAGAACTATAGAACCAAAAGAAGTTCATCAACAAATTACTGAGAAAATAATTTCAGAAAAACCTATTGAGATAAAACAAGAATTAGCAATTGGAAAACCGTTAGCCTTTTCTGAAAAAGAAACACATTCTTTCAATGAGTGGCTGCAATTAGGTTCGAAAAAAAAGATTGATAGGAGCTCAGAACAAAAAAAAGAGATCGATAAAAATTCAATTATTGACAATTTCATCAAACAGAATCCTAAAATTTCTAAGGTTTCAAAAACTGATGAAAAAAGAGAAGTTCTTTTAAACGAAAAACAAGATTCATACTTGATGACGGAAACGTTAGCAAAAGTTTATTTAGAACAAAACAAGTTCGAAAATGCAATAAAAGCTTATGAAATATTAAGTTTGAAATATCCAGAAAAAAGTGGTTTCTTTGCAGACCAAATTAAAAGAATTAGAATTTTACAAAACAAATAAATCATGAGTACGTATACAATCATTTTAATTTTGATATTAATTGTAGCAATCGCATTAATATTAATCGTTATGGTACAAAATCCAAAAGGCGGAGGATTATCTTCTTCATTTGGTGGTGGTGGAGCACAATCTATGGGTGGTGTTCAAAACACAAATAACTTTTTAGATCGTTCTACCTGGACATTAGCAATTTCTATGTTTGCTTTAATTTTATTAGCAAATTTTGCAATTCCTAGAGCAAGCAATAACAATCCTCAATTAGAGAATACATTAGAAAATGTAATCACAACAACTCCTACAACTACAGTTCCCGCTACAACAAACGATAGCATTTAACTAGAGTAAGAGTTTATAAATAAAAAAATGCCAACGTAAATGACACGTTGGCATTTTTTTATGCATTAAATTTGCTTTCAAAACGAGAATTAGAAAGATTGGCAGTTTTTTATAACTGGCATAATTTCTGACTATTTATGTTACACATAACAATTACATTAATTAATCAAAAAATCATAAAATGGGATTAAACATTAAACCTTTAGCGGACAGAGTTCTTGTAGAGCCTGCTGCAGCTGAAACAACTACAGCATCTGGACTTATTATTCCTGATAACGCAAAAGAAAAACCACAAAAAGGAACTATCGTAGCTGTGGGAAATGGAACAAAAGATGAACCATTAACTGTAAAAGTTGGCGATACTGTTTTATACGGAAAATATGCTGGAACTGAACTAAAATTTGAAGGTTCTGATTATTTAATAATGAGAGAATCGGATATTTTAGCGATTATATAAGCATTCAGTCTAAAGTTGCAGTATTCAGTCGCAACAATTAAACTGACAAACATTTAAACGAATAAACATTAAAGAAAATGGCAAAAGATATAAAATTTGATATTGAAGCTCGCGATGGATTAAAACGTGGAGTTGATGCATTAGCTAATGCAGTAAAAGTAACATTAGGACCAAAAGGGAGAAATGTAATTATCTCTAAAGCATTCGGTGCACCAACAGTTACAAAAGATGGTGTTTCTGTAGCAAAAGAAATTGAGCTTGAAAATGAATTAGAAAACATGGGTGCTCAAATGGTAAAAGAAGTTGCTTCTAAAACCAACGATTTAGCTGGTGATGGAACAACAACTGCTACAGTTTTAGCGCAAGCGATTGTTAAAGAAGGATTGAAAAATGTTGCTGCTGGAGCAAATCCAATGGATTTAAAAAGAGGAATTGACAAAGCTGTAACTGCGATTGTTGCTGATTTAGACAAACAATCTCAAAAAGTTGGAAACTCTTCAGAAAAAATAAAACAAGTTGCTGCAATTTCTGCAAATAACGATAACACAATTGGCGATTTAATTGCTACTGCTTTTGGTAAAGTTGGTAAAGAAGGTGTTATCACTGTTGAAGAAGCAAAAGGAATGGACACTTATGTTGATGTTGTTGAGGGAATGCAATTCGACCGCGGATATTTATCTCCATATTTTGTTACTGATGCTGATAAAATGATTGCTGATTTAGAAAATCCTTACATTTTATTATTCGATAAAAAGATTTCTAACTTACAAGAAATTCTTCCAATTCTAGAACCAGTTTCTCAAGCAGGTAGGCCTTTATTAATTATTGCTGAAGATGTAGACGGACAAGCATTAGCAACTTTAGTTGTAAATAAATTACGTGGTGGTTTAAAGATCGCTGCAGTAAAAGCTCCTGGTTTTGGAGATAGAAGAAAAGCAATGTTAGAAGACATCGCAATCTTAACTGGCGGAACAGTTATTTCTGAAGAAAGAGGTTTCTCTCTAGAAAATGCAACATTAGATTTATTAGGAACTGCTGAAGGAATCACTATTGATAAAGACAATACTACAATTGTAAATGGTGCTGGTGACGCAACTCAAATTAAAGCTAGAGTTAATCAAATTAAAGCACAAATAGAAACTACAACTTCTGATTACGACAAAGAAAAATTACAAGAACGTTTAGCTAAATTAGCTGGTGGTGTTGCTGTTTTATATGTTGGTGCTGCTTCTGAAGTAGAAATGAAAGAAAAGAAAGACAGAGTTGATGATGCTTTACATGCAACTAGAGCTGCTGTTGAAGAAGGAATTGTTGCTGGTGGTGGAGTTGCTTTAGTGAGAGCAATTAAAGTTTTAGAAAAAATCACTACAGATAATTTAGATGAAGTGACAGGAGTACAAATTGTTGCTCGCGCTATTGAAGCTCCCTTAAGAACAATTGTTGAAAATGCTGGTGGAGAAGGATCAGTTGTAATCAATAAAGTTTTAGAAGGTAAAAAGGATTTTGGTTACGATGCTAAATCTGATGAATATGTTGACATGTTAAAAGCTGGAATTATCGATCCGAAAAAAGTAACCCGTGTTGCTTTAGAAAATGCTGCTTCTGTAGCTGGTATGATTTTAACAACTGAATGTGCTTTAATCGATATTAAAGAAGATAATCCTGCTGGTGGAATGCCACCAATGGGCGGTGGAATGCCAGGAATGATGTAATGGCGAATCCGTCATAAATAAAAAAAGCCTCTCGAACTCGAGAGGCTTTTTTTTATTTAATGATCTTCATCAGAATCATTTTCTTCCTTAACTTTTTTTCTAAGCTTCATTTTACAGACTGGGCAATTTCCTTCTTTTTCATAAGTTTTACCTTTTTCACAATCCATTGGGCATTGATATGTATTATGTGCTAATTCCTTCGCATCTTTATCAACTGAAACATGTTCTTTCTTTTCTTCTTTTTTTTCTGATTTACATGCTGTAAACACAAAACTTACTGAGCAGATTATTGCTACTACAAATATTATTTTTTTCATCTTATTATTGTTTTATATGATCTTTTACTACTTGTTCATCTCTGTATTTACAACAAGGATCGATAGCGTTATACACTTCTAATTTAGCCTTTATTGCTTTTGTATCATGCCCAACAGAAGCCATCTTTTTTTGAATTTTTAGCGTATCTGTTTTACGTTCATCGATAATTAAATTTAATTGATGTGTTCTAACATTCCAGTTTGCAAACTTTACTCCTTTTGTTTTTAAAGCAGCAACTTCTATGCGTTTTTTACACATCATACAAACGCCATCTACTTCAATAGATACTTTTGCGTTTCTCTTTTTCTTTTGAGCACTTACCGATACTGTAATCAGTAAAGCACATAGAATCATAATTGTTTTTTTCATTTTTAATCTATATTAAATCTTAATCCTGCATAAAAAGCGGCTCCAAAAATTGGCGCATACACGATTGTTGAATCAAAGTTTGCTCCAAAAGGATTATCACTTGCTAAAATAGGATTTTTTTGTTTGTAATTTGTTAAATTCTCACCTCCAGCATAAACTTCAAATTGTTTAGAAAACACTCTTGTTACCTGAGCATTTAATAAACTATACCTTTTAGAGTATTCTGACAATTGATAGTTAACGGGATTTGTTGCTGTATTTGGCAAACGTTTTTTTCCGATTAGGTTATATGTTACATCAAATTTCCACTGAGAATCATCCATTGTTATATCTGTTTCGTAAGAAATATTTGCAAAAAATCGGTGTTTTGCTTGCAATGGTTTTTGAAATTTACCCGAAGTATAATCTGTAGAAACATCATAATATTTATATGCTGTTCTTAAATTTACACGCTTCAACAATTCGTAACTTATTTCAAGCTGCATTGTATTTGCATAACTTTTTCCAAACAAATCATAAAAAGATATTTCCTGAGGATTTTCCCAATCTACCACTACTTGGTTTTCAAAATCGGTTTTGTAAAAATCAAAAGTGATGTCCCCTTTTCTTTCCATTAAATTAAATTTCTGCATAAATGAAACACCGTAATTCCAAGCGATTTCAGGATTTAACCCATAAATATTTCCACTAGGATTATTAATCTTAATCTGTCTAGAACTTGCGAATAATTGTTGATTTTCTGCAAATATATTCGCACTTCTTTTTCCTCTTCCGAATGATGCTCTAAACACGCTGTCTTCCCAAGGTGCATAACGCAAATGCAAGCGTGGAGTCACGAACGTTCCTAATAAATTATGATTATCAACTCTTAATCCAGCTGTAAAACTAAAATCCTCTAAATTATCATACGCATATTCAAAAAATACTCCAAAAGAAGTTTCTTTTCTATTGTAATTATTCACATTTACTAGCTCTTCAAAAGTATCGTGCGTAAAATTAATGCCGGTTTTAAATTTATTTCTTGTATCACCAATAATCGAATTAAAAATAAGATTAGAATACACACTCTCATGTTCGATATCATATACATTCAACCCAAAATAAGAATCTTGTTTGTGATTGCTATATGCTAATTGAAATCCAAAACTTTGAAAAGGTAATTCTGGAAAAACATAACCCAATTTAGCAGAAGTTTCTATTCTACTTGTATTTATTTCACTTCCCCAAAAGGCAGTTGTCCCTTTATGAATTAATGGATCAAAATCCAATTGCCCCATTTGTTTTTCATCATTTAAATATCTAAAATTGATGAAACTAATCCAACCTTTTTCCGCATTTGTATATTGCCAACGATTCATAACATTTATCTGATTCGCTAATGGCGCATCTAAAAATGTATCGTTATTTTTATCAAATTTTTGCCCTCTATAGTTCCCATGCAAATACAAACCCGTTTGCCATTTCTCTGAAACTTTGGTATTAAAATGGGTGTTTAGCTCTAGTCTTCCGTTTAACGAAGAATATGCATTTACAAAGACTTTTGAATCATTATAAGGCTTTACCAACTCTGCATTAATTTGCCCAGAAATACTTTCATATCCGTTTACAACACTTCCTGCTCCTTTTGTAATTTGAATGCTTTCTACCCACGTTCCAGGTGTAAAAGTCAGTCCAAATGCTTGAGCTGCTCCACGAATTGACGGAACATTTTCTTGAGTAATTAATAAATAAGGACTTTTTAATCCTAACATTTCTATTTGCTTAGTTCCAGTTAAAGCATCAGAAAAACTTACATCAATTGATGGATTTGTTTCAAAGCTTTCCGATAAATTACAACAAGCTGCTTTTAACAATTCGTCTTTGTTAACTGTAAATGTATTTTGAGTTTTGAAAAAAGATTTCTGAATAGATTTTCTTTTTGTTTCAATCACAACTTCATCTAATTCGCTATCAGGAGTTAAAAAATGATGAATCGGTTTTAAATTTGTAATCGTTAATGTATCCGTTTTATAACCAATATAACTTACAACCAATTTCTTGTAAGTTTTTTTATACGATATTGTAAACCAACCTTTTTCGTTTGTTACTGTGCCAATTGACGTACCCAACCAATGAACGTTTGCACCGTAAACTCCTAAATTATCTTTCGTATTATTTTTGTCCATAATCATTCCCTTAAACTGTGTTTGAGAAAATGCTATGATTGGAAGCAGTATTAAAATACTGAATATTATTTTTTTCATTTTGTTTGATTTTTATAAAAATTGAACTACTTATTCTTCAAGAATGAAGATTTATTTAGCGTGAATTTTTATAAAATCAAATTAAAAAAGATTGGTATAAAACCTGATAATCTTGCAGAATATCTGGTGGAGAAAAGTCTTTGTAGAATTCTTTTTCTAAATCAACATCAACAAAAATTGTTTGATAAGAAATTACTAAAGCAATTATTATTTTTTGTTGATTTAAAGATAAGTCATCAGTAGAATTCTTTTGTAATTTATCTTGACCTTCAATATGATAAATTTCATCTTTACAGCAGTTATTACTATCTGATAAATCCATCTTCATATCACAAGAATCTGCATTTCCAATGATAGAAACATCAACTAAAAAATCGCCACAATAATGCTTTTCTACCGTGAAAGACATTGTAGATAACAGCACTAGAAATGCCATTGAAATTGATGCTATTTTATTGAAGATTGATTTCATATTCTATGTTGCAAAGATAACCAATAAAATGAACGGAAATATTAAAACCTTCTTAATTTATTTAATTGTAGATAGTAAAACGCGGGAAACAACAATAATAAAAACAATGGGTGAATTAAAAATCTTCTAATGTAAAATGGCAACAAATAACCACTTTTAAATTCATCTTTAAGTAAAAAAGTAAAGAGAACTACTAATAAAATAAAGGCTACCATTAAAAAGAAGCCTGCAAATTTTACAAAAGATTTTTTATTAAATGCAACATAAATGATTGCAAGAGTAACTAAAGAATTTAAAGAATATCTAAACAACAAATCAATAACCATTTTCCAAGCATTTACTTCCGGAATTGAAGAATATAAGTAATCGTTTTGAAAATAGATAATCAGAGGGTCATAAAATAAATCACTTTCAAAAGCTCTAATTAAAAAAAGCAGTGCAATTAAAATTACGATCGAAATATATTTTAATGTTTTACTCATTTTTTATGGTATGAAAATTTTTGAACCCAAATTACCCATAGCAAAAAAGTTGTTCCATAAATTATTGCTGGAAAAACCAAATTATGCAATATTTCTTGTTGTGCTGGATACTTATATAACATCATCGTTAAAAAAGCGATTCGTAATATGTTTATCAAATAAATAATTAAACTTCCTGCAATAGCATAAATGAATGTTGCTTTTTTGGGCCCAGAAAAAGCAATAATAAAAGCTACAAATAAAATGATTATACTAATAGAATTACATCCTTCAATAACTCTTGCCGTGTAATGATTATTAACCAGTAATTTTACAGACATTTCTTTTTCGTGTTGAGCACGACTTACATTGTATCCAAAAAAACTTAAAACAGAAACAGTTTGATCTGCAACTTTCGCTGTAATTGAAGCGCATTGAAAACCTGTTCCTTTTATTTGAGATTTATTTAAATACGTTGCATAAATTGTAAACAATAGAAAATACGTCACAAAAAACTTAACTAGAAAAAGGGTGATATTTTTATACTTATTCAAACTAAAATTTATTTATTTTTGCAACGTTTATAATCAAACTTAACAAATTTAAGTAATTTCAATTAAAGCAACATGCAGCTCAATAAGATAAAACAACAAATTTCTTTAATAATTGATGGTTCAAATACTAAAGAAGAAAAATTACAAGCAATTTGCAATTATTTAGAATCTGAAATTTCTTATTACGATTGGGTTGGTTTCTATTTTAAGAACGGAGATAAAAACGAATTAAAGTTAGCAGAATTTACAGGAGAACCTACAGATCACATCATTATTCCTTTCGGAAAAGGAATTTGCGGACAGGTAGCCGTCAGCAACGAAAATTTTGTTGTACAAGATGTTTCTGAGCAAGACAACTACATTTCTTGCGGATGGAAGGTGAAGTCTGAAATTGTAATTCCAATTTTCGTGAATGATGAAAACATTGGTCAAATAGACATCGATTCTCATACTGCAAATGTATTTACAGAAAAAGATGAAGAGTTACTTGAGTTTACCTGTAAAGAAGTTTCAAAAATATTTTAAATATTCTTTATTGCTAATTGGTTATTCTATATATATTTTTTATGTTTGTTGTAACATATAGTATATAATACATTTTTGTAATCATCAATTCCCCCTAAGAATGAAAAAACAAAATAACACTTTCAGTGCTTTATTAAGCAAAATTACAGGTTCTAAAAAGAACGATTTCTCTTCAAAGAAATATCAAAATTACACCAGTTTAGTCAACAATTTTAAAACCAGATTCGAACTCGAATGAGGTTAAATTTTAAGCTATAAATCTATTGTTTAAAACTTAGATATTTAGTAGCTTTGTGTGCTTAACAACACAGCAATAATGACAAGCACAAAAACTATTAAATCTGCATTGATTTCTGTTTTTCACAAAGACGGATTACAACCTCTGGTTGAAAAATTAAACGAACAAAATGTAACTATTTATTCTACTGGTGGAACTGAAAAGTTTATCAAAGACTTAGGAATAAATGTAGTTCCTGTTGAGGATGTAACCTCTTATCCTTCAATTTTAGGTGGAAGAGTAAAAACTTTACATCCAAAAGTTTTTGGCGGAATTTTAAACAGACAAGATCACGAAGGCGATGTTTCTGAAATGGAAGCATATCAAATTCCTCAACTAGATTTAGTAATTGTTGACTTATATCCTTTCGAAAAAACGGTAGCATCTGGAGCTCCAGAACAAGATATTATTGAAAAAATTGATATCGGTGGAATTTCATTAATTAGAGCCGCTGCAAAAAACTTTAAAGACACTGCAATTATTTCTTCAATGGAACAGTATAATGATTTCTTATCATTAATTTCTGAAAATAATGGAGCAACAACAATTGCAGATAGAAAAAAATTAGCTGCAAAAGCATTTAACATTTCATCACATTACGATACGGCAATTTTTAATTATTTTAACACCAATCATGAAGAAGCTGCTTTAAAAATTAGTGAAACAAACGGAAAAGTTTTACGCTACGGAGAAAACCCACATCAAAAAGGTTTTTTCTTTGGAGATTTAGATGCAATGTTTGATAAGTTGCACGGAAAAGAATTAAGCTACAATAACTTACTAGATGTTGATGCAGCTGTAAACTTAATGCTAGAATTTAAAGGAGAAGCACCAACTTTTGCTGTTTTAAAACATAATAATGCTTGTGGTTTTTCACAAAGAGAAACAATTTACCAAGCATATGTTGATGCTTTAGCTGGAGATCCAGTTTCTGCTTTTGGTGGAATTTTAATTGCCAATACAACAATTGACAAGGTTACTGCAGAAGAAATTCACAAATTATTTTGCGAAGTTGTAATTGCACCTTCTTTCACTGAAGATGCTTTAACAATTTTAAAAGGAAAGAAAAATAGAGTTTTACTCGTTCAAAAAGAAGTTGAATTACCAAACACAACTGTAAGAACTTGTTTAAATGGAGCTTTAGTTCAAGAGAAAGATTTTATCACTGATAAATTAGAAGATTTATCATACGCAACCAACAATAAACCTTCAGAAAGTCAGTTAGAAGATTTGTTATTTGCATCAAAACTGTGTAAGAACACAAAATCGAACACAATAATTCTTGTTAAGAATAAACAATTATTAGCTGGAGGAACTGGTCAAACAAGTAGAGTTGATGCATTAAAACAAGCTATTGATAAAGCTACAAGTTTTAATTTTGATTTAAATGATGCTGTTATGGCAAGTGATGCGTTTTTTCCTTTTCCTGATTGTGTGGAAATTGCAGGAAATGCAGGTGTGAAAAGTGTGATTCAACCCGGTGGGTCTATAAAAGATCAATTGAGCATCGATTATTGTAATGACAATAATATTTCTATGGTTTTAACAGGAACAAGACATTTTAAACACTAATAAATTACTATTGATTATTCTGTGTTTTGAACACAGAAATTTAGTAGATTTGTAAGAAGACATTAAAAAAATAAAAAAAAGATAATTTTATGGGTTTTTTCGATTTTATGACGGAAGATATCGCTATCGATTTAGGTACAGCGAACACGCTTATTATCCATAATGGAAAAGTAGTAATAGATAGTCCATCAATAGTTGCCCGAAATAGAATTACTGGTAAAATTATTGCTGTTGGTAAAGAAGCCAATTTGATGCAAGGAAAAACACATGAAAACATCAAAACAATTCGTCCTTTAAAAGACGGGGTTATTGCAGATTTTCAAGCATCAGAAGAAATGATTAAAGAATTTGTAAAGCAAATTCCATCAATCAAAAAGAAATTATTTCCGCCTGCTTTAAGAATGGTAATTTGTATTCCTTCTGGAATTACAGAAGTTGAAAGACGTGCTGTACAAGATTCTGCAAGACACATGAATGCCAAAGAAATTTACTTAATCTTTGAACCAATGGCAGCTGCAATTGGTGTTGGTATTGATATTATGGAGCCAAAAGGAAACATGATTATTGACATAGGTGGTGGAACAACAGAAATTGCTGTAATTGCTTTAGCTGGTATTGTTTGTGACCAATCTGTAAAAGTTGCTGGTGATTTATTTACAAGTGATATCATGTATTACATGCGTACTCAACACAACTTGTATGTTGGTGAAACTACTGCAGAAAAAGTTAAAATAAATATTGGAGCAGCAACAGAAGATTTAGATTCTCCACCAGAAGACATGTTAGTTCAAGGTAGAGATTTATTAAGCGGAAAACCAAAACAAGTACAAGTTTCTTACAGAGAAATTGCGAAAGCATTAGACAAATCTATTTTAAGAATAGAAGATGCCGTTATGGAAACTTTATCTAAAACTCCACCTGAATTAGCTGCAGATATTTACAATACTGGAATTTATTTAGCTGGTGGTGGCTCAATGTTACGCGGCTTAGACAAACGTTTATCAAGAAAAACAGATTTACCTGTTTATGTTGCAGAAGATCCATTAAGAGCAGTTGTTAGAGGAACAGGAATTGCTTTGAAAGAGATTGAAAAATACAAAAGTATTTTAATGAAATAATACCTTTGACTCTTTTCTATGCAGCAATTAATTTATTTTATTCAGAAGTATAAATATTTTCTTTTCTTTTTGTTGCTAAGTTTTATTGCACTATTTTTCACAATAAATAACAATAATTTTCACAAAAGTAAATTTATTAGCTCTGCTAATGGAATTACTGGTGGTTTGTATGAAAAGAATTCTCAAATTTCTAATTACTTCAATTTAAAATTTCAGAATAACGAATTAGTTTCAGAAAACACCCATTTAAAAAATTTAATTGAAAAACTTGCTTCAAAAGCTGATTCTTCCATTAACATTACTGTTGTAGATTCAACTCTTTACAATCAAAAATACACCTATACTTCAGCAAAAATCTACAGCAATAAATTTCATACTTTAAATAATTTCATCCTGTTAAACAAAGGTCAAAACCAAGGAGTTGAAAAAGAAATGGCTGTAATAAATAGCAAAGGAATTATTGGCATCACTGAAGATATAAGTGCAAATTACACAAGAGTACAATCTATTTTAAATAGCAATAGCAAGATAAATGCTAAACTTAAAAATAGTTTTCACTTCGGAACTTTAGTTTGGAATGGACTAGATTATAATATTGTTCAATTAGAAGACATCCCAAGGCAAGCAGCAATTAAAGTTGGCGATACAATAATTACAGGAGGAAAATCTACAATTTTTCCTGAAGGAATTTTAATTGGAACAATTCAAAAAATAAACTCTCAAAGCAGTAATCATTCAATTGACATCAAACTGTTCAACGATATGAGTAATATTAGCCATACTTATATAGTGACTGCATTAGACAAAAAAGAAATAAGAACTTTAAACAATTCTGTAGATGAATAGAGGGCCTTATATTACTTTTTTATTTTTTTCTCTTTTATTTTTACAAGTGTTTTTGTTAAACAACATTCTGTTTTTAGGGCATATAAATCCGTACTTATATGTTGCTTTCGTTATATTTTATCCACTAAAAAAAGAGCGATACTTATTTTTATTTCTTTCCTTTTTATTAGGATTATCAATAGATTTCTTTGCTGATTCTGGAGGAATAAATGCCTTTTCATTATTATTCATTGCTTATGTCAGACTTTTTTTTGTGAGTTTAATTTTCAAAAAGACAGAACAGGATTATCTATTATTCAATTTACATTTAGAACCTTTTGGAAAAGTTTTTAATTATGTGATAATTTTAATAGTTATTCATCACTTCCTTTTATTTTCTTTAGCTAACTTTAGCACACAAAACTTTTCAGGTGTTTTAGCTAATACTTTGTATTCGAGTATTTTTACTGCAGTTTTGTTTTTTTTAGGAACATACATTATCAGAAAGAAGAATAAATGAAGCGCAGCTTTTTACTTTATATTTTTATAACAATTGCAGGATTGATTTTAATCGGAAGATTATTTCAATTACAAGTAATTCAGGGTGCAGATTTAGACCCAAACAGAAATGCTGCTGTAAAAGTGATTTATGATTATCCTGAACGTGGATATATTTACGATAGAAATGGAAAATTGTTAGTTGCCAATCAACTTTCTTATGATGTAATGGTTGTCCCAAACGAAGTAACACCTTTAGACACCATAGAACTCTGTAAACTTTTAAAGATTGATAAAGATTATTTTATTCGAAAATATAAAACTGCACAAAGGTATTCGCCTTGGCTTCCATCTGTTTTTTTAAAACAATTAGCTAAAGAAGATTTTGCTTTTTTACAGGAGAAATTACACAAGTTTAAAGGTTTTTATATTCAAAAAAGAAACATTAGAGATTACCCTGTAAGTTCTGCTGCAAATGTTTTAGGGTATATAAGTGAAGTAAATGAACTGGACGCTAAAAACAACCCAAATTTTCAACAAGGTGAATTAATTGGAACAAGCGGCGTAGAGAAATCGTACGATTCTATTCTTCGTGGAGTTAAAGGAAAAAAATTTTTACATCGAAATCGACTCAATAAAATTATTGGAAAGTATAAAGAAGGTTCTGAAGACACTTTAGCTGTTAACGGGCAAGATATTTCATTAACAATTGATGGTGAATTACAACGTTATGGTGAATTATTAATGTCTGGAAAACGAGGAGGAATTGTTGCCATCGAACCCAAAACTGGAGAAATTTTAGCCTTAATTTCAACCCCAACATACAATCCAAACATGATGGTTGGAAGACAAAGATCAAAGAACTCAGTCATTTTAATGGATGAAGACAACTTAGATAAACCAACTTTTGACAGAGCATTAAAAGCAGAATACCCTCCAGGATCTCCTTTCAAATTAATTAATGCTTTAATTGGATTACAAGAAGGTGTTATTGATAGTGATTTTGGCACCTATTGTTATGGCGGTTACCGATACGGAAATAAAGAAAGTGATTTTCAAAAATGTCATTGTAATATTTTTGGTGGTCCAATTAAATTAAACAGAGCAATTTCAAAATCATGTAATAGTTACTTTTCTACAACTTATAGAAAAATAATTGACAACGCTAGTACGCCAAGTAAAGGAATGGATATCTGGAGCAATCATGTAAAAAGTTTTGGCTTAGGTAATTATTTAGGGTATGACTTACCCGTTGGAAGTCCTGGATTAATTCCAACTGGAAAATTTTATGATGACAATAATAAATTTTCCTGGGGAGCAACTACAACCATTTCAAATGCAATCGGTCAAGGAGAAATTTCTACAACGCCAATACAATTAGCAAATGTTACAGCAGCAATTGCTAACAAAGGCTATTTTTATACGCCGCACATATTAAAAAAAGCAAATGGTAAAAACATTAACAATCCGAAATTTACAATTCCTAAAAAAACGACAATAGATTCAAAACATTACGATCCTATAATTGAAGGAATGCATACCGTTTTTAAAACAGGAACAGGGAAATTAAGTAAAGTAAACGGAATTGATATTGTTGGAAAAACAGGAACATCAGAGAATTTTACTATTATTAACGGAATTAGAACACAATTAGATGACCACTCTATTTTAGTCGCTTTTGCTCCAAAAGATGATCCAAAAATTGCAATCGCTGTTTTTGTAGAAAATGGTGGTTACGGGTCTACAATTGCGGCACCAATAACAAGTTTATTGATTGAAAAGTATTTAAATAAAAAAATAACTGGCAATAACCGAAAGTGGATTGAAAATAGTATGATAAATTTGAGCTTACAACATATTTATGATCAAAAAGAAATAATTCTAAAAACAGCATTTAAAGATTGAGGGCAGAAAAAAATAATATTTTTTACGGCATAGATTGGATTTTAGTCATTCTATACGTTGTCCTTGTTGGTTTTGGTTGGATGAATATTTATGCAGCTACAACTACTGACAATAGCTCTTCTCTTTTAGATCTTTCTACAAGATATGGAAAACAATTATTATGGATCATATTATGTATACCATTAATTATAATAATTCTATTTTTCAACTCAAAATTTTATGAAAAATTTGCTACTATTCTATACCTAATAGGGATTTTATCTTTAATTGGGCTTTTTCTATTTGGAAAAAACATTAATGGCGCACAATCTTGGTATGGATTCGGAAGTGCAAGTTTACAACCTTCAGAATTTGCAAAAGCTTTTACTGCCCTAGCAATTGCAAAGCTATTAAGTGATCGACAATACAATTTAAAACTGATAAAGAATCAAATAAAAGCTTTTATTGTTATTTTTTTACCAGCAGTTTTAATAGCCTTACAACCAGATTTGGGTTCAGTTTTAGTGTATTTAGCTTTCTTTTTTGTTTTAAACAGAGAAGGCCTAACATTGAATTACATTATAATTGGCTCTTTAGCTATTGTATTATTTTTATTAACATTACTTTTTAACGCACCAACAATTATTATAGCTTTTTTTATAATTCTCTCAATAATTCTTCTTTATTTCTTAAAAAAGAATAAAGGGTATTTAAAATTTAATTGGCATAAAATTATTGGACTGTATCTTGTTGCTGGCTTATACATTTTTAGTTCTGGATATATTTTTAACAATGTTTTTGAACAACATCAAAGAGATCGTTTTGAAATTCTTTTAGGCTTATCTAAAGACACCAAAAAAATTGGATACAACACAAATCAGTCTATACAAGCAATTAGTTCTGGTGGTGGGTTTGGAAAAGGTTTTTTACAAGGAGAAAGAACGCAAGGTAATTTTGTTCCAGAACAAGATACTGATTACATCTTTAGTGCCGTTGGTGAAGAATGGGGCTTTGTAGGAAGTGCGTTTGTGATTATTTTATTTATGCTACTACTTTATCGAATTATTTATTTAGCAGAAACACATAAAAACAAATTCGGACGGATTTACGGCTATGGATTAGCATCAATTCTATTTTTCCATGTTGTTATAAATATCGGAATGGTAATTCAACTATTACCAACTGTCGGAATTCCGTTACCCTTCTTTAGTTACGGTGGCTCTTCACTTTGGGGATTCACCTTACTACTTTTTATCTTTATTAAGTTAGATGCTAATAAAAGTTATGATTTATAAATTACATAGAATATTAAATTAATATAAAACAAAAAAGCGTTCTGAAATTCAGAACGCTTTTTAATATTGTTAATATTTAAAAACTATAATGCAGCTACGTGCTTAGTTAATTTAGACTTTAAATTTCCAGCTTTGTTTGCATGAATAATGTTATTCTTTGCTAATTTATCTAGCATACCAATAACAGAAGGTAACATTGCTTCAGCCTCTTTCTTATCTTCAATTGTACGCAAGTTTCTTACAGCATTTCTTGTAGTTTTGTGCTGATACTTGTTTCTTAATCTTTTTGACTCGTTACTTCTAATTCTTTTTAAAGCTGACTTTTGATTTGCCATAATGTTTATTTTAGTTTATTTTAAAACTTGTAGTCCGTACGGGAATCGAACCCGTGTTACATGGATGAAAACCATGCGTCCTAACCCCTAGACGAACGGACCATTACAATCTTATTGCTGATTGCGGGTGCAAATATACAACGTTTTTGAAATTCTGCAATAATTTTTTAATTTTTTTTTAAAAAATTAATACGCCTTTGCAAACAAGACTTTTTGGCTTGATGGTTTTCCAGAAAACACGCAAACTCCATCTTCAAATTTAGCCTCATTTGGTATACATCTAATAGTTGCTTTTGTAATTTCTTTAATTTTATCTTCAGTTTCTTCAGTACCATCCCAATGCGCTAAAACAAAACCACCTTTATTCTCTATCACATCTTTAAAGTCATCAAAAGTTGACACTTCTCTTGTATGATTGCTTCTGTGCTCAATTGCTTTATCAAATAAGTTTTCTTGAATCTGATTTAATAAATCCTCAATAAAATCTACAACCACATCTTGCGAAACAGTTTGCTTTTCTAAAGTATCTCTTCTTGCTACCTCAACAGTATTGTTTTCCAAATCTCTTGCTCCAAAAGCAATTCTAACAGGAACTCCTTTTAATTCGTATTCAGCAAATTTTGCTCCAGGCCTATAGGTGTCTCTATTATCAAACTTAACAGAAATTCCTTTTTTTCTAAATTCTTTTACAAAAACATTTACTTTCTCTGAAATTGCCTCTAATTGTTCTTCACCCTTATAAATTGGTACAATAACAACTTGAATCGGCGCTAATTTCGGTGGTAAAACCAAGCCAAAATCATCTGAATGCGTCATAATCAACCCACCAATTAAACGTGTTGAAACACCCCAAGAAGTTGCCCAAACATATTCTTGCTTTCCTTCTCTAGAAGTATATTTTACATCAAAAGCCTTTGCAAAATTTTGCCCTAAAAAATGTGATGTTCCAGCTTGTAATGCTTTTCCGTCTTGCATTAAGGCTTCAATTGTAAATGTATCTTCAGCACCAGCAAAACGCTCACTTTCAGACTTCACTCCTTTTACAACTGGCATCGCCATAAAATTCTCAGCAAACTCAGCGTATATTTCTTGCATTTGTTTTGCTTCTGAGACAGCTTCTTTTTTTGTTGCATGTGCAGTATGACCTTCTTGCCATAAAAACTCTGCAGTTCTCAAGAACAAACGTGTTCTCATTTCCCAACGAACAACATTTGCCCATTGATTTATTAATAATGGTAAATCTCTATAAGATTGAATCCATCCTTTATAAGTGTTCCAAATGATTGCTTCAGAAGTTGGTCTTACAACAAGCTCTTCTTCTAATTTTGCTTCTGGATCTACACGTAATTTTCCTGGCCTTTCAGGATCATTTTGTAATCTATAATGGGTAACGACCGCACATTCTTTTGCAAATCCTTCAGCATTTTTCTCTTCAGCTTCAAATAAACTTTTAGGGACAAATAATGGAAAATATGCGTTTTCATGTCCAGTTTCTTTAAACATTCTATCTAACTCTGCTTGCATTTTTTCCCAAATAGCAAATCCGTAAGGCTTAATTACCATACATCCTCTAACGGCAGAGTTTTCTGCTAAATCAGCTCTAACCACTAATTCGTTATACCATTTAGAATAATCTTCTTTTCTTGTTGTTAACTTCTTACCCATATTTTAAAAGTTTGGCATAAAACTTGTTATCTTTATTGTATATTTAAATCCTGTACAAAACTAATGCAAAAAGATTAGTGTCCCAATCAAAGTTTAATTTTTTTGCAAAACAATATTAATCTGATCAACATATATTATGAAATCTCAATCATATTCAAAAAAAACGGCTTACTACTTAGGTTTTGCATTTGCAGTTAATTTAATTTTAACTTCTTGTGGAACTTATCAAAGTGTTTATAATAATGACGGAATTTATGACGATGACGAAATTGAAGAAAGAGTTGTTCTTGTTGAAAGCAGAAAGAAAAATAAAGAAGTTGAAGACAGTTATTTTAAAGATGAAATTAATGCTTTTAATAACATCGATGAAGAAAGCATTTTTACCGATGTTGATGACTATAATTCTTATAATGATTTAGATAGTGATTATGACAATGATCCTTGGGGATATTCTACTAATGACGATTCTGCAGTTGTAGTTAATATTAATGTAAGAAATAGATTTAGAAATTACTGGGATTTTTATGGCTACGATAACTATTGGAGCTATCAATGGGGATTTAGAAATGGTTTTTATGGTGATTACACTTACTATCCTTATCATTACGGTTACTATAATAATTTTAGACTTTATAATTTTTATTACAGTCCTTATTATTACAATAACTTCAGAAACAATCTATTTTACAACAACAATTATAACAGAAACTACACTTATACAAAAAGGAACTCTTTAAAAACAAATAGCAGAAGAAATAATTCTTTTTATAATAGCAGAAATACAAATTACTCAAATAGAAGATCATCAAGTGTAAACGGCAGAATTAGATCAGTCTTAAATAATTCTAACAACAATTCTAGAAGAAATTCAACAAGTACCAACAGAAGAGTAAATACAAAAAAGAATACTTCTACTAGAAGTTCTAATTCATCAAACAGAAAAACATATAAATCAAATAGAAGAAGCTCATCTAATTCTAACAATTCAAGCAGAACTAGATCAAGCTCTTCTTCTAACAGAAATTCATCTGTAAAAAGCACTTCAAGGAGTAGAAATACTTCTTCAAGAAGAAAGAATTAACAATCAATTTTTAAATTAATAGAAATGAAAAAAGTTACATCACTTGTACTCTTTTGTGCAATTTCTTTGTCTAGTTTCTCGCAAAGTTTAGGTTACGAAGATTTAGCCATCTTATTTTCAAAAGACAACAACACTGGATCAGCAAGATATAATGCAATGAGTGGAGCATTTGGTGCTTTAGGCGGAGATGTTAGTGCTATAAAAATTAATCCAGCGGGTGGGTCAATTTTCACAAACAGCATGTTCTCTGCGTCTTTAAATTCAAGATCTACAGATATAAAAACTAATTATTACGGAAACTCAACTACAACCCAAGAAGATTATTTTAATTTTTCTCAAGCAGGAGCAGTTTTTGTATATAGCGGTTATGGGAATAACGACTGGTCTCGATTTGCTTTTACTTTTAATTATTCTAAAAGAAATAATTACAACACAAATATTATCGCAAATGGCGATAACGGTTTTGCAACCTTCACTGAATTCCCTTTAGATAATGGAAACCCAAAAGTTCAATACACAAATACAGACTCGCAACAATTTAGCACAAGTTATAGTGGAGAATTAGCAGAATATAATTTTGCTGTTTCGGGGGTTTATCAAAATGATTTATATTTAGGAGCTTCTGTGAACACTTACGAATTAAATTTCTCTCAACAATCTTTTTTAAATGAACAAAATAATGATGGCTCAGGAAATGTGTTAAACGCAAAGTTTTATCAAGAAAACAATACACTTGGAACTGGGTTTTCAATAAGTGCAGGAGCAATATACAAAGCAACAAAGAGCCTACGATTAGGGTTCTCTTATCAAACCCCAATTTGGTTTACAGAAATAAACGAAGAAACAAATATTGTAAATAATGATGGGTTTTTAGGTGACACTGAAATCATTGCTTCGAATAGCAATATAATTTATGACAACACAACGGGTAATAACTTTCCTGTTCAAGTGTTTTCATATAAATTAAAAACTCCTGCAAAAACTACTGCAAGTATTGCTTATGTTTTTGGCAAAAGCGGATTAATCAGCGCTGACTACACAATTAGTGATTATCAAAAAATGAAGCTTTCTGGGGATGATTTTTCTACAGAAAATCAATTTTTCAACAATGAACTAAGAAACACATACACATTAAATGTTGGAACCGAATGGCGCTTTAAAGCATTAAGTTTACGTGGAGGATATCATTATTCTGAAAGTCCAGATGCAAACGCAATAGAATCTGATAATATCAAAGGCTATTCTTACGGAGCTGGCTATAGTTTTGGAAATGTAAAATTAGATTTTGCTTATCAGAACAAAACTAACACACAACTGTATGATTTCTACCCACAATACAATCAGGTTAATGCAGCAGATTTAAATATTGATAATCGAATTTTTACCGCAACTTTAAGCATCAATTTATAAAAAATAATTCCCTCAACAAAACACTAGACCTCATCGGAAATAAACCTTTGAGGTCTTTGTTATTCATTCACATTTTTACCTTAATTTTGCCAAACATTTGTTCAGGGAAATTGTACCGAACAACATTTATATGATTATGAGCCAAACAGTTATTTCTATACAGAACACCAATAACGATTCTATAATAAAATTTGCAAGTACTTCAATTTTAATTAATGGAGGTAGTTATGAGTTTAACAATATTGACGAAGCCAAAGATGCTCCATTAGCACAACAATTATTCTATTTACCTTTTGTGAAAAAAGTATTTATTACTGCAAATTTTATTGCGATTCAGAAGTTTGACATTGTTGAATGGAACGATGTTCAAGAAGAAGTTAGAGAACAAATTGAAGCGTATTTAAATGACGGGAATAAAGTTGTTAAAGAAGTAGAAAACACAAAGAAACAAGCAATTGAAGTCTATGCTGAAGTAACTCCAAACCCTGCAGTGATGAAGTTTGGAACTACCAAATCTTTAACCACAACAGATGTTGAATGTAAAAACATTGATGAAGCAAATACAACATCACCTTTAGCTCAATCTTTATTTCATTTTCCTTTTGTAAAAGAAGTTTTTATTTCAGAAAACTATATATCAATCACAAAGTTTGACATGGTTGAATGGAATGAGATTTATCCAGAGTTAAGAACTTTTATTCTTAAATATTTACAAGAAAATAAAACAATAATAAAGCAATTACCAAAAGCAGAAAAAGAAAATACCGCGTCTACAAATATAACTCCAGAAAATCTTGATGAAACTTCTGCGAAGATTGTTAGCATTTTAAATGAATACATAAAACCTGCCGTCGCATCTGATGGTGGAAATATCGCTTTTAGATCTTATGATGAAGAAAGTAAAGTTGTAAGTGTAATTCTACAAGGCGCTTGTAGCGGTTGTCCGTCTTCAACAATTACGTTGAAAAACGGAATCGAAACCATGTTAAAAGACATGTTACCAAATCAAATTAACGAAGTTGTTGCAATAAACGGATAACAAAATGTCTGCAGAAAAAATAAATCCATACAAAGATTCCAACTTAGGCAAAAAAGAGCAAGTAGCTCAAATGTTTGATAATATTTCTGAAAATTACGACGGATTAAATCGTGTAATTTCTTTTGGAATTGATGTAAAATGGCGCAAAAAAGTTGTTGCAATTGTTGGCGAAAACAATCCGAAACAAATCTTAGATATTGCAACCGGAACTGGAGATTTAGCAATTATGATGGCAGCATTAAATCCGGATAGAATTGTTGGATTAGATATTTCTGCAGGGATGTTAGAAGTAGGGAAACAAAAAATTGCTAAAGTAAATTTGTCTGATAAAATCGAAATGATTGTAGGCGATTCTGAAAATATGCCTTTTGATGATGAAACTTTTGATGCAATTACAGTTTCTTTCGGCGTTCGTAATTTTGCGAATTTAGACAAAGGTCTAACAGAAATTAAACGTGTATTAAAACCAAATGGCAAATTGGTGATTCTAGAAACTTCTGTTCCTACAAAATTTCCATACAAACAAGGATATCGTTTTCATTCCTCTGTTATACTTCCAATAGTTGGAAAATTATTTTCTAAGGACAAAGTTGCGTATTCGTATTTATCAGAATCTGCAAATTCTTTTCCTTTCGGAGAAAAATTCAACAATATTTTATTAAAAAACGGGTTTACAACTGCAACAGACAAACCTGTAACATTTGGTGTAGCATCAATTTATACCGCTACTAAATAAAATATGAAAAAATTACAATTACTTTTTTTAGGAATACTATTTCTAATCTCCAACTCTTTATTTTCACAAAGAGACAGAATTGAATATTTACCAAGTTTTGATAAAGCAAAACTACATTACGGATTTTATTTAGGCATCAATCAAAACGATTTTAAAGTAAACTATAAGACAAGCAATTACGCAAATGCAAATATTAGCGTTACTGCAACAAGTGGATTTAATGTTGGCTTAATTGCTGATTTTCGTTTGCATAAAAACATAAATCTTCGTTTTGAACCAGGTTTAATTAGCAACTCTAAAACTTTAGCTTTTACCTATATTAATGCCTCTCAAGATAGCATTAGAGAAATTGGTTCAACATACTTACATCTTCCTTTTTTATTAAAATTCAGCACAAATAGAATGAACAATATTCGTCCTTATGTGTTAGCAGGAATTTCTTATGACTTCAATTTCTCAAGCAATGAAAGAAATACAAATGATAATTCTGATGGGGAATTTAGAATGAAATCGCATAACTTTATGTACGAATTAGGAATTGGGATTGATATCTATTTATATTATTTCAAATTTTCCCCTTCTATTCGAGGAATATTTGCTTTGAATAACGAATTGAAATATGATGACATAGCGAATAGTCAATGGACTTCTCCAGTGAATTTCTTAGGAACCCGTGGTGTATATATCAATTTTGCTTTTGAAGGAGGTTGGTAAACTAACTTCTTTTAAACTCACTTAACAAAACCGCAGTTGCAGTTGCAACATTTAAGCTTTCTGTTTCTTGTGTTTTACCAAATCTTGGAATTGAAATTTTTGCATCCACAATATCTCTAATTTCAGCAGAAACACCGTTTGCTTCATTTCCCATTACCAGAATAGCTTCTGTTGGCAAATCACTTTTATATACATTTTTTCCGTTCATATCAGCAATAAAACTTGGCCGCTTTGCTCCCTTTAAATAATCAGCTAAATCTGTATATACAATTTCCAATCGCGTTAAAGAACCCATAGATGCTTGTACAACCTTCTGATTATAACAATCTACAGTTGCTATTGAACAAACTAATTTTTGAACACCAAACCAATCACATAAACGAATTATTGTTCCTAAATTCCCTGGATCATTAATAGCATCTAAAGCAACAATCAAACCATAATTATCAGTCAAAACTTCTGGAGGAATTTTAAACAACCCTAATACTTTATTTGGGTTTTTAAGCTTACTGACTTTCTTTAACTCCGTTTCTGAAATAATAATTGTATTTTCAAATTCTGAAGAAATAACAAAATCTTCCGTTGCAAAAAGTTGTTCAACTTCAAAAGCAGAGCTCAAGAACTCATTAACAACCTTTACTCCTTCAGCAACAAATAATTTATGCTTTTGACGATACTTTTTTTGTTGTAAACTGGTTATAAGTTTAATGTGATTCTTTGACAAACTCATTAATTAATTTTAAATTAGAAAAATCATCTAAAAATAGTACTTTTGAACAAAATTATGTCTGTACAAAGCTAATGAAAAAAGTTTCTTTTTATCTTTTTATCTTTTTAATACTTTATTCTTGTAACTCAGTTAAGAGAGTTCCTGAAAAAGAGCATTTATTAAGATCAACTACAATTTTGATTGATGGAGAGAAAAACAAAAATAGCGATTTATTAGATTATGTATTGCAAAAACCTAATGCTAGACTTTTAGGGATTCCACTTTCTTTATATTTTCATAATCTAGGAAAACCAACTGCCCCAAAAACGCCAAAAGCCTGGGCAACATTACACCCAAAAAAATATAATTTTTTTAAAAGTTTATTTTCAGAAAAGCAAAGTATTGGTGTAGCAAAATCATATATCAATTTTAATAATTGGTTTTTAAACAGTGGTGAATCTCCTGTAATAATAGATGATTTAAAAACTAGCAAAACTGTTCGAACATTAAACACCTATTTTTTTACACAAGGTTATTTTAAGAATAAAGTAACAGCTAAAAAAGACACTTTAAAAAACAAAAAAGCAAAAATCACATACATCGTTAATAGAGGTAAACCCTTTTTCTTAGATACAATTTCTAAACAAATTCCATCTTCAGTTTTAAAAACTATTTTTGATACGGATTCAATTAACTCTTATTTAAGAACTGGAGATCAATATAATGATCAAAACTTTGTGAAAGAAGCTGCAAGAATTACAAAGCTATATAGAAATTCTGGAGTTTATAACTTTATTGACAGTGCAATTAAGTTCGAAGTAGATGATACAAAGCCATCAAACAAATCAAATATTCAAGTACTAATTGGAGAGAAATACTTAACAGAAGAAAATGGAAAAAACGTATACAAACCTTTTCAAGTAAAAAGAATTGGAAAAATAAATGTGTATACAGATTATTCTTTTAACACCGAAGATGAACCGTATTTAGACTCTGTTTCATTCAATGGAATCAAATTTTTTGCACACAATAAGATAAAATATAATCCAAAATATTTAGCGCAATCAATTTTCATAAAACCAAATCAGATTTATAGCGACACATTAAGAAACTTAACAAGAAACCATTTAAAATCACTAAAAAACTTTAAATCAATAAATATAAGGTTCTCAGAAATTGAAAACTCTGATTTATTAATTGCCAACATTCGTTTAACTCCAAGTGAAAAATTCACTATAGGTACAGACACCGAATTGACACATTCTAATATTAGGAAATTAGGAGTTTCAGAAAAATTCTCGATAACAAATAGAAATATGTTCAAAGGCGCTGAGTTATTTAAGTTTTCTTTTATTGGCTCTTTCTTTAATACATCTACGCAACTAGGTAGTTCTAGTGGTTTTTTCAACGCATGGGAACTTGGTGTAGATGCTTCTTTAGAATTACCCAGATTTTTTGCGCCATTCGGATTAAATCGATTAGTGCCAAAGGAAATGTCGCCAAGAACAATATTATCCGTAGGAACAGGAATTCAAAAAAACATTGGACTAGACAAGCAAACTATTACCGCAGTTATTGATTATAAATGGAATTTCAACAATAAAAAATCAATCAATTTAGAACTATTTAATGTTCAATATATTAGAAACTTAAATACTGCTGAATATTTTAACATTTATGATTCTGAATTTGAAAAATTAAAACCAATCGCAACTGCTTTCGATCCGAATTTTGTATTATCTAAAGATAACGCGCTAAACTTTATGAATACAATTAGAACAAGCACTAATTTTCAAACAAGCAATCCAACGGAATACAACACAAACGGAAATGTAAATAATCGATACAATATAATTACATCGAATTTTATCATACCGACAATTGCATATACTTTTTCTTACAATAATCAAACAGATTATAAAGACAATAATTTTTCTTCTTTCAGGATACGAGTTGCTAATGCGGGTAATTTTGTTTCATTATTAAGTAATCAAAAAAATAGTTTAGGAGTAAAAACAATTGCCGACACACCAATTGCGCAATACGTTAAAACAGATATTGAATACAAGCAATTTTGGGATGTTTCTAGAAACTCTGTTCTAGGTTTTAGATCTTCATTAGGTGTAATTCTAGCTTATGGAAATTCAGATATTCCGTTTACAAAAAGTTATTTTGCTGGTGGATCAAATGATATTAGAGCATGGAAAACTTACGAACTTGGACCTGGCTCAACGGCTCAGGGATTAGAATATAATGTTGGGAATTTTAAATTTCTAACCAGTTTAGAATATCGGTTTGATTTAATTAGCAACCTAAAAGGAGCTTTATTTATTGATGCGGGAAATATTTGGGAATTAACAGACTCAAGGTTTGTGGAAGAAAAAGCAAAATTAAATAGTTTTGAAGCTTTAAAAAACATAGCTATTGGTTCTGGATTTGGCGCTAGATACGATTTCAACTTCTTAGTCTTACGTTTAGATGTTGCTTTTAAAACGCACGAACCTTATTTAAATGGCAACAAATGGTTTCACAACTTTAACCTGAACAATGCTGTTTATAACATAGGAATAAACTACCCTTTTTAAGCGACTTCAATGATTCGTTATCAATTCTATATGAATTATAATAAATAAAAAAAGACAATTAAATTCTTCAAAAAATAACTATTTTTGACCCAACAATTTTTAGACATTAAACAACACAATATGAATCATTCAATAAAACCAGGAGTTGCATCAGGCGATGCAGTTCAAGAGATTTTTAAACTAGCTAAAGCTAAGAATTTTGCATTACCCGCAGTAAATGTTGTTGGATCTAACTCTGTAAATGCAGTTTTAGAAACTGCAAAAGAATTAAATTCTCCTGTAATTATTCAATTCTCAAATGGTGGCGCTTTATTTAATGCTGGTAAAGGATTGACAAATGAAAATGAAAAAACGGCAATTGTTGGAGCAATCGCTGGGGCTAAACATGTGCATTTAATGGCTGATTTATATGAAGTTCCTGTTATACTACATACAGATCATGCAGCAAAAAAGCTTTTACCTTGGATTGATGGATTATTAGATGCAAGTGAAAAACATTTTGCTGAGACTGGGAAGCCTTTATATAGTTCTCATATGATCGATTTATCTGAAGAACCAATTGAAGAAAATATTGAAATTTGTAAAGAATATTTAGCTCGTATGAGTAAAATAGGAATGACTTTAGAGATTGAATTGGGTATAACTGGTGGTGAAGAAGATGGTGTTGATAATTCTGATGTAGATGTTTCAAAATTATATACACAACCCGAAGAAGTTGCTTTTGCTTATGAAGAGCTAATGAAAGTAAGCCCGAGGTTTACAATTGCGGCAGCCTTTGGTAATGTTCATGGAGTTTACAAACCTGGAAATGTAAAATTAACTCCAAAAATCTTAAAGAATTCTCAAGAATTTATTTCAAAGAAATATAATGTTGAGCATAATTCTATCGATTTTGTTTTTCATGGTGGATCGGGCTCAACTGTAGAAGAGATTAGAGAAGCTATTGGTTATGGAGTTATCAAAATGAACATTGATACGGACATGCAATTTGCTTTTACTGAAGGAACAAGAGATTACATTCTTGCGAAACAAGATTATTTACAAACACAAATTGGTAATCCAGAAGGAAGAGAATTACCAAACAAAAAATATTACGATCCTAGAAAATGGTTGCGTGAAGGGGAAATTACATTTAAGAATCGTTTGAAAATTGCTTTTGAAGATTTAAACAATGTGAATACACTTGCTTAATCAATAAGATATTTTATTTTAGCCAATAATTATAAAACAACTATACAATGGCTTGGTTTAAAAGAAAAGATAAAGGAATACATACTGCTACGGAAGATAAAAAAGATATCCCACATGGATTGTGGTATAAAACTCCAAGCGGTAAAATTATAGATACTGAAGAGTTAAAAAGAAATTTATATGTTAGCCCTGAAGACGGCTATCATGTTAGAATTGGTAGTAAAGAATATTTTGAATTATTTTTTGATGACAATACTTTTACAGAATTAGATGCAACTTTAACCTCTAAAGATCCGTTAAAGTTTGAAGACACAAAAAAATATCCAGATAGATTAAAAGCTGCACAAGCAAAAACGAAGTTAAACGACGCTGTTAGAACGGCTGTTGGAAAATCTTTAGGAAAAGACCTCGTAATTGCTGCAATGGATTTTACTTTTATTGGTGGATCAATGGGTTCTGTAGTTGGAGAAAAAATTGCACGAGCTATTAATCACTCTATAAAAAATAAGATTCCTTTTTTAATGATTTCAAAATCTGGAGGAGCAAGAATGATGGAAGCGTCATTATCTTTAATGCAATTGGTAAAAACATCCTCTAAATTAGCACAATTAGCAGAGGTTAAAGTTCCGTACATTTCTTTATGTACAGATCCAACAACTGGAGGAACAACAGCTTCTTATGCAATGTTGGGCGATATTAATATTGCAGAACCAAATGCTTTAATTGGATTTGCAGGACCAAGAGTTGTAAAAGATACAACGGGAAAAGATTTACCTGAAGGGTTTCAACGTTCTGAATTTTTATTAGAACATGGTTTTTTAGACGGAATTTACGAGCGTAAAAACTTAAAAAAACAAATCAATTTATATATTGATTTAATTCAAAACTTACCAGTTAGAAAATAATTATAGAGCCGAAAGGCTCTTTTTTACTTAAGAGACTTTAAGCTAGAGTTTTAAAGTTAGCTCCTCATTTATTAATTGAATTAAATATGCATTAAAAAAATAAAAATTAGTGTATCTTTGCAGCTTCAATGAAAAAATCATTGATGTACATAAAAATCATTTAAAACAATATTGGCATGTATTTAACAAAAGAAGTAAAAGAGGAAATCTTTTCAAAACACGGTAAGTCAGTAACTGACACTGGAACATCAGAAGGACAAATTGCATTGTTCACTTTTAGAATCAACCACTTAACTGAGCACTTAAAAAAGAATCGTAAAGATTATAATACAGAGCGTTCATTAGTAAAGTTGGTAGGTAAGCGTAGAAGCTTATTAGATTACTTAAAGAAAACTGAAATCAACAGGTATCGTGCGATTATCGTAGAATTAGGAATTAGAAAATAAAACCTAACAAAAAAAGAGGCTCTATAAACGTGCCTCTTTTTTATTTTAAAAAGTATTCAATTCTACTTAACAAATAGAATTTATATATAAAAATTCAAAATTAGTAACAGCAATTTTGATTTTCCATTGGAAGTAAAGCAACAACAAAACAAACGACAACACAACACAAAAAAAGTATTAATTTAGAATTAAGATTTTATGATTCCAAAAGTATTTAGAGAGGTTATAGACCTTGGAGATGGTAGAGAAATTTCTATCGAAACCGGAAAATTAGCAAAACAAGCTCATGGTAGCGTTGTTGTGCAATCAGGAAAATGTATGATGTTGTGTACAGTTGTTTCCAATTACGAACAAAAGGATCTTGGTTTTCTACCTTTAACAGTAGATTACAGAGAAAAATTTGCTGCAGCAGGAAGATATCCTGGCGGTTTCTTTAAAAGAGAAGCAAGACCTAGTGATGGAGAAGTATTAACAATGCGTTTAGTAGACCGTGTTTTACGTCCATTATTCCCAAAAGATTATACTGCAGAAACGCAAGTGATGATTCAGTTAATGTCTCATGACGAAGATGTTATGCCAGATGCAATGGCAGGTTTAGCAGCATCAGCAGCGATTCAGTTATCAGATTTCCCTTTTGAATGTGCAATCTCTGAAGCAAGAGTTGGTCGTATCAATGGAGAGTTTATTATCAATCCAACAAGAGCGCAATTAGCAGAATCTGACATCGATATGATGATTGGAGCTTCAGCTGATTCTGTAATGATGGTTGAAGGTGAAATGGATGAAATTTCTGAAGAAGAAATGGCTGACGCAATTAAGTTTGCACACGAAGCTATTAAAGTACAATGTGCTGCTCAATTAAAATTAGCAGAAGCATTTGGAAAAAAAGAAGTTCGTGAATATGAAGGGGCAAGAGAAGACAAAGATTTAGAGAAAAAGGTTCATGATATGGCTTACGATAAAGTCTATGCTATTGCAGAAGCTGGATCATCTAAACATGAAAGAACTGCTGCATTTAAAGAAATAAAAGAAGAAATTAAAGCTACTTTTTCTGAAGAAGAATTAGCGGATTATGGTGGTTTGGTTTCTGATTATTATCGCAAAGCAGAAAAAGCTGCAATTAGAGATTTAACATTAAATGTAGGTTTACGTTTAGACGGTCGTAAAACTGATGAAATTAGACCTATTTGGTCAGAAGTAGATTACTTACCATCTGTTCATGGTTCATCAATCTTTACTCGTGGAGAAACGCAGGCCTTAGCTACTGTTACTTTAGGAACATCTAGAGATGCAAATAAAATAGACATGCCATCTTACGAAGGTGAAGAAAATTTCTATCTACATTATAACTTCCCTCCTTTTTGTACAGGTGAAGCTAGACCAATTCGTGGAACATCTCGTAGAGAAGTTGGACATGGTAACTTAGCACAGCGTGGTTTAAAAGGGATGATTCCTGAAGACTGTCCTTATACAGTAAGAGTAGTTTCTGAAGTTTTAGAATCTAACGGTTCTTCTTCTATGGCAACAGTTTGTGCTGGTACAATGGCATTAATGGATGCAGGTGTACAAATGACAAGACCAGTTTCTGGTATTGCAATGGGATTAATTTCTGATGCAGAATCTGGAAAATACGCTGTATTATCTGATATTTTAGGTGATGAGGATCACTTAGGAGATATGGACTTTAAAGTAACTGGAACTTCTGAAGGTATTACTGCTTGTCAGATGGATATTAAAGTAAAAGGATTAAGCTACGAGATTTTAGTGAATGCATTAAAACAAGCTCGTGAAGGTCGTTTACATATTTTAGGAAAAATAACTGAGACGATCTCTTCTGCAAATGAAGAAGTTAAAGAGCATGCTCCTAAAATGGTCAACAGAAGAATTCCTAATGAATTGATTGGTGCATTTATTGGACCAGGGGGTAAACATATTCAAGAATTACAGAAAGAAACAGGAACAACAATTGTTATTACTGAAGATGCTGTTACTGAAGAAGGAATTATTGAAATATTAGGAACGGATCCAGCAGGTATTGAAAATGTTATTGCTCGAATCGAGTCAATGTTATTCAAACCTGAAGTTGGCAGTGCATACGAAGTAAAAGTAATCAAAATGTTAGATTTTGGTGCAGTTGTAGAATATGTTGAAGCACCAGGAAATGAAGTTTTATTACACGTAAGTGAATTAGCTTGGGAACGTACAGAAAATGTTACAGATGTTGTAAATATGGGTGATGTTTTTGATGTAAAGTACTTTGGTGTAGATCCTAGAACTCGTAAGGAAAAAGTATCTCGTAAGGCATTGTTAGAAAAACCAGAAGGTTATGTAGCAAGACCGCCTAGAGATAATAATCGTGGTAGAGATAATCGTGGACGTGATAATAGACGTGACGATAGAAAACCAAGAGAAAAAAGAGATTAAACTAATTTAGATTTCTTTATAAAGTCAAAAGCACCTAATTTCTATTAGGTGCTTTTTTTATCAATCAGGTTCATTTGTAGTTTTATTCTTAATGTTAATAAATGAATCAAACTTATTAAGTTTATTCTTTTAAGATTTATTTTCTTTGTACCACACTTATGAAAATTCAACGAATTACATATTTATCATTAGGAAGCAATCAAGGTGACAAGCTGAAAAACCTTCAAAAAGCAATTCATTTAATTGCTGAAAAAATAGGCGCAATTCAAAAAATTTCTTCTGTTTACAAAACACCAGCAATTGGCTTTAAAGGTGAAGATTTCTTAAATATATGTTTAAGAGTCTCTACCTATTTACCACCTGAAACATTACTGAGTAATAGTTTAGAAATAGAAAACAGCTTAGGAAGAACTAGAAAAAATACAGTAAACTACTCAAACAGGACTATCGATATTGACATTCTTTTGTTTGACGATGAAGTTATTTTTTCCCACGAATTGATAGTTCCACACCCAAGAATGATGGATCGTAAATTCGTGTTAGTTCCTTTAACAGAAATTGCTTCAAACTTAATTCATCCAGTTTCAAAAACTCACATTAGTGAATGTTTACATTCTTGTAAAGACTCTTCAGAAATCACAAAAACAAAAGAAACATTGGTGAGACCTGTTCCGTTAACGGAAAAATATAACTATATCGCTATCGAAGGAAACATTGGTGCCGGAAAAACAAGTTTAGCAAAGATGATGTCTGATGAGTTTAATGCTAAAGTTGTACTTGAACGCTTTGCTGATAATCCTTTTTTACCTAAGTTTTATGAGGATAAAGAACGCTTTGCATTCCCATTAGAGATGAGTTTTTTAGCCGACAGATACCAGCAACTCAGCGATGATTTAGCACAATTCGACTTATTTAAAAACTTAATTGTATCTGATTATTATATCTTTAAATCTTTAATTTTCGCACAGGTAACTTTACAAAAAGATGAGTACCTTTTGTATCGAAAGATGTTTGATTTAATGTATAGAGAAATTACCAAGCCAGATTTGTATGTCTATTTGTATCAAAATACAGATAGATTATTGAAAAATATTCAAAAAAGAGGACGTGAATATGAACAAAATATATCTCATAATTATTTGAATAAAATTCATAATGGATATACTAATTTCATCAACACACAACAAGGTTTAAACACCCTAATCATAGATGTTTCTGATTTGGATTTTGTTAATAATATAGATGATTATCAATTTGTTATCAAAAAAATCAATAAATAATATTCAAAAAGTTTTATTAGACGATAGCAATACTTGGGCTGTTGGTGGCGGAATAAGTAATTTTATTATGCATGGAGATCTTCGCTCTATTGGAACTGGAAATCTTGGTAATTTTTGGAATTTTGGTGCCTATGCTTATGTAGATAAAATGTTTAACCCATTATTAGGAATGGAGTTTAAAGTCAATTACTCTAAAATCTCTGGTGCTGCACAATACTTCTCTAATGTTTATGACATTCTTTATGTTGATCAACAAAAAATATCAAACAATTTATTTTTTAAAGGGACATCTTATGGAGCTGAATTAAATCTTATTTTAAGTTTCTCTAACCTATATGTAACAGATGCTAGAAAATGGCATGCTACGGGTTACTTTGGAGCGGGATATCATCAATACGACTCTGCGCTATTTGAAAAACTTTCTAATGGATCAAACAATTTATTAGTAGATTTTGGGGTAAACCCTGCAAGAAATAGTGTTTTCGAGGCTAGCTCAATATACATATCTGGACAACTTGGAATAAAGTATAGACTTAATAAGAGGGTAGATATTGAGTTCAGACCTTCTTGGTATTTCAACTATGAAGATCATTTAGATGCTACAATTTCCAACAAACAAGATTGGGAAACATTTTTTGTAACACATATTGGCGTAGCTATAAAACTAGGGGAAAAAAAGATATTCACTATTTGGGGTGATGAAGACAAAGAAAAAGTTGAGCCATTTGAAATTATTGACACAGATGATGATGGCGTAATAGACCAACTTGATAGAGACCCAGATACTCCTGCTGGCGTAATGGTTTATGGAAATGGAACTCCTATTGATAGTGATCAAGATACCGTTCCAGATTATTTAGATAAATGTCCTTTTATTAAAGGAAGGGTTGACAATGATGGTTGTCCTTTTGTTGGAGATATAGACAGAGATGGAATTCCTGACAGAGAAGACAAATGTCCAGAAGTAAAAGGTTTAGAAAAATACCAAGGATGTCCGGATTTAAATTCTTTAAGAGTTACAGAGTTGATAACAGTTATGAGTTATTCTAAAAGCATCTATTTCAATTCAGACAGTAACTCTATTACAAGTGGTTTTTACTTTACCATGTTAGATGATGTTGCAGAAATTATGCTTAAAAACAAAAACGTTACATTTAGTATTTCTGGATTTACTGATGATGTTGGCACTGATGATTACAATCTAAAGCTTTCAGAAAAAAGAGCAAACGAAGCCAGAAACTACCTTATAGAAAGGGGTGTTGAAATGGATAGAATTTTCGCAAAAGGTTATGGAGAAATAGACCCTAAATACCAAAACAATACACCTCAAGGAAAACAACTTAATAGAAGGGTTGAAATTAAGTCTGTAGGTTTTTACGAAAGCAAAACTCAACTAAAGAAAATAGAAGATATTAAAAAGAATTAAGAAATTTCTTTTTAATACTACTTTATAACATATAAAAAAGTGCAATTAATTATTTAATTGCACTTTTTTGTTTTTGCTTATTAATCTACAAATGTTCCTTTAGCTGTTAATAAGAATTCTAAATCAAAATTAAATAACTTATCAGATTCTGCATCACTATAATAAGAAACAACAACTTGCTTTTTTTGCAATAATTTTGAGGATATTGCAGAAAATATTTCTTGATTGTCTATTTTAAAATTAAAACCATTCGTTAAAAGACTTAAAAAATCAAACTTAATATCTTTTCTTGTAATTTTAATTTCATCAACATAAACAGCAATATTTGAAATCTTTGTAGCTGCAGTTAAGGAATTAATTGAAAAGTTCTTAATCTTAAAACTTAACTGCTGAACTTCAACGTCTTTTAGTAAATCAATATTTTTTTTAAATACTGCAGAAGATTTTAAATTAATAACTGCATTTGAATTTACAGAAACAGCATACCCATCCGTTTTATTTACTTTCACAGCCAAATCTTGCTTTAACTGATCCACTGAATAAAAAACAATTTGATGTGCTTTCTCTTTCTCACAGGAATTACAGAGTAATAAAATGAGACAAAAAACACTAAAAAACTTAAGTATTCTCATTTCTGGGGGAATTTTGAGTTATTAAAGTTAGTTAAAAAAACTAATCTCTTATAATATAATAATAATAATGAGGAATACTTTAAATAGGTGATTTTCTTAATTTCTAATAAAGTTACTGTTATCAATTCGAAGATATTTTGAATATTAAACAACAAATACTAAAAATTAATATTACTTTTTAAGCTCTAGCTTTTCTGAAAAATATTCACAAAAATCTCTCATGGTTGCACTCATTTTTTGATCATCAGTTGCTCGCTCAAAAGTGTTTGCCATTGAAACTAATGTTTGATGAAAAAATTGCTTCATCTCATCAACAGGCATGTCTTTTGTCCATAAATCCATTCGAAGAGTGTCTTTCTTTAAATGATCCCAAACAGAAATCATTATAGCTTTTGATTCAGAATTCTCAATACCACCATCTTCTGCAGTCCAAAAAATAGTTTCAGGAACTTTATTTTCGTCTAAGCCTACATTGAATTTTATTTCTGAATTGTGTTTTATTGCCATTACTTTTTAGGTTTGTATTTTGATTTCTTATAAACTTCTTCTGAAGGTGTTTTTATTAATTGTTGCAAAGATACATCATTATGTTTCATATATGAACGTACAATTTGCCAACCAACCCAAGCTCCAATTCTTCCAGGAGACAATGTATCTTCAGATCTATAAAATTTTGAGAATGGAGCCATTTCTAAAAACCTTTTATTTAGGTTTGTTTCTGTACTGAACAACATTTTGTTTTCGATAAAGTACCTCCAAACTTGCTCCTCGTTCTCTATTGCCCAATTATTTTTTTCTGCAGAATACCCTATTTTTTGATAATCACTCATCAAAGGCAAATACTTATCTAATAAGTATAATTTTTTACCTTCAGTTATCATTTTATTAACAAAAGTTCTATCATTAATCTGATTGCCTTTTGGAATAATTGCTTTTGCTGCATCAATAACAATATTCTCTTTTTCGAAATTCTGTTTGATATAAGATGGATAATCACCATAGAACTCATGTTTTTCACCTAAATAAACATCCAACGAAATCAACAAATACTCTCCATTAAAAAGCACTTTATTTTGATGATCTATATTTGTTAAAAGCGTAACTACTTTTGGTGATTTAAATGCTGGATTATAATATTTAATATGCTTAAACAATTGTTCTAAATCGTTTTTAAGAAAATCGATGTTAGAAAATACTTTTTGTGTTTCTGCGAATAATTCTTGTTCTTCCTTATTCTTAATCTTATTTACCCAAACAGAATCTGGTGTATTCTTTGGGAAAAATAATGGGTATTTTTCTTTTGTTTTAAAAAGTGAATTCTCAGTTGTTGCATAGAAATCGACATCAAATCTATCAATCGAAAAATCTACTTTAATTGCACTTACATCAACTTGATTTTCTTGTTTTGAATTACATGAAAATAAGATTGTAATAAGAGAAAAAATGAAAAAATATTTCCGCATTATCTTTGTATATTAGAGTTCTAATTTAAGAACGACAAAAGTACTAAAATAGTTTATAAATGAACGCAGAAAGAGTATCTGAACATATTGTTAGTTGGCTAAAGAATTATGCGATTAACGCAAAAGTAAACGGGTTTGTTATAGGTATTTCTGGCGGAATAGATTCTGCTGTAACATCTAAGCTATGTGCAAAAACAGGTTTAAAATTGATTTGTGTAGAAATGCCAATTCATCAAGCAGAAAGCCAAGTCAGCAGAGCATTAGAACACATTAACAATTTAAAAAATGATTTTAACAACGTAACTTCTGTTAAAGTTGATTTGACAAGTACTTTTGAAGAATTTAAAATTCAAGTTCCAGATTCAGAAAATAAAGCAACCTTAAATTTAGCTTTAGCAAATACACGAGCTAGATTACGCATGACTTCATTGTATTATTTAGCCGGACTTCATGGATTACTTGTTGCTGGAACAGGAAATAAAGTTGAAGATTTTGGTGTTGGCTTTTACACTAAATATGGTGATGGCGGAGTAGATTTAAGTCCGATTGCAGATTTATTAAAATCTGAAGTTTATGAACTGGCAAGTTATTTAAATATTGTTGATTCAATTCAAAGCGCAGAGCCAACGGACGGGTTATTTGGTGACAGCAGAACAGACGAGGATCAAATAGGTGCTTCCTATGACGAACTAGAATGGGCTATGAAAATGTTAGAAAAAGGAAAAGAAAATTCTGATTTTGAGGGAAGAGAACTAGAGGTCTTTAAAATTTACACAAGATTAAACTCAATTAATCAACATAAAATGATTCCAATACCCGTTTGTGAAATTAGCAATAAACTAAAGTAAGTTTGCTGCAATCATCTTTCTTTTTATTTTATGATAAGATTTTTTCTTTGAACCATTAACAATAGAAAACGGCAGTATTATAAAAAGTTGAATAATTCTTAGTATTTGTAGTATTTTTTTCATGTCATTTTTTTCTCAGCGGGGACTAAAATACAAAAAAGTAAAAAAATAAGACTACGTATAAATACGTATTTACTATTAAACAACTCTATTTAACTTCTCAAATAAGCGTTTTTTAAGACCTGTGTAATTTGAAATTAATTCTAAATCTACTTTAATAGAATTATCTTTTAGAGACTCTTTCATGATTTCAGTAATCTTACGCTCAATAAGTATTCTTCGTAGGTTTAAGATGGCATCTGTTACTAATTTTGGCAGTATACTTGCGGTTTCTGTTACAAAAATATTTTTCCGTTCCCATTCGCTCAACGTATATTTTTCTTCATCCATTAAAATACTTGTAACTTCATTTGAAATTTCTTCATTCGGATGATTTGTTAAGCTATTAATGTCAATTTTTTCGTTTTGACTGATTTGATTTATCAGTTCATAATACACCTTTTGAAATATACTGTTGGTAAATTCAACCTCATCATCTTGAAGATTTAAATACAATTCTTTAAAAACAGGTGAAATATATTCTTCTATTTCTTCAATGACTTTTCCGTGTTCATCTTCAGTTTCAATAACATTTGTAAAACTCACTTCTTCGTTTCCGAACAATAATAGAATTCTGATAATTTCTTTTTCTAATATATTTAGTTGATCAACTTTTTGTGTAGAAATTGCACCTCCTTTTACAGCCGTCATTGCTGTTTCTTGATCCATAAAATATTCTGCCGGTGGCTGATTTGGATCTACATTACTTTGCCCTCGTTTTGGTTTTGACTCCTTATTTAAAAGTTGTGCCAGCTCACTAAACAATACCCGTTCAGAAATTTCCATGATTCGAGAACACTCTTGTACATAAACTTCACGTTGAATTCCGTCTGGAATTTTAGAAATACTTGTAACAATATCTCTAATTAATCCTGCTTTTTTGACTGGATCATTCTTCGCTTCTTTCATCAATAAAGAAACTTTGAAGTTGATAAAGTCTTGCGCCGAATCTTCTAAATAGGTTTTTAATTCTGTGTCCGAATGTGATTTTGCAAAACTATCTGGATCTTCTCCCTCAGGAAAAGAAACCACTTTTACATTCATTCCTTGTTCCAAAATCAAATCGATTCCACGAATAGAAGCCCTTAATCCTGCAGCATCACCATCAAAAAGTACCGTAATGTTTTTTGTCAATCTGTTTACCAGTCTTATTTGATCAGAAGTCAAAGCAGTTCCTGAAGAAGCAACTACGTTTTCTATTCCAGATTGATGAAAAGAAATTACATCTGTATACCCTTCAACCAAAAAACAATTGTCTTGTTTGGCAATTTCTTTTTTAGCTTGATAAATTCCGTATAAAATTTTACTCTTATGATAAATATCGCTTTCAGGCGAGTTTAAATACTTGGCTGCTTTTTTATCCGCAGTTAAAATTCTTCCTCCAAAACCTAAAACTCTACCAGACATTGAGTGAATAGGAAACAAAACACGTCCTTTAAAACGGTCAAACTGCTTATTTTCTTTTACAATTGTCAATCCTGTTGAAGCTAAATATTTTAAATCGTATCCTTTATCTAAAGCAGCATTTGTGAAATTATTCCATTCGTCTTTACAATAACCAAGATCGAATTTTTCAATAATATCATCTCTAAAACCACGCTCTTTAAAATACGAAAGCCCAATTGCTTTTCCCTGTTGCGTATTCAGCATTAAATCATGAAAATATTCGGATGCAAATTTAGAGACCACAAACATGCTTTCGCGCTCGTTTAATTGCTGCTTTTGCTCATCTGATTGTTCAGTTTCTTCAATTTCAATATTGTATTTTCTAGCTAAATATTTTATCGCTTCTGGATACGAATAATGTTCGTGCTCCATTAAAAAAGAAATAGCATTTCCTCCTTTTCCAGTACTAAAATCTTTCCATATTTGTTTTACAGGTGACACCATAAAAGATGGAGATTTTTCATCCGTAAATGGGCTTAATCCTTTGAAATTACTCCCCGCTTTTTTTAATTGGACAAATTCGCCAATTACCTCCTCTACTCGAGCAGTTTCAAAAACACGGTCTATGGTTTCTTTGGATATCATAAAACAAAAATAGAAAAAAAGACCTCATAAAATTATCTTTTATGAGGTCTAAATAAATTTTTAATTATTATTAAGAAGCAACACTCATTTTCTTTAGTGCAGTTTTTGTTAATTTATTTTCTGCATATTCTTTAGTTACTACAAATTCTTTTTCATCAGAACTTGGTAACTCAAACATAGCATCTGTGAAAATTGCTTCACATAGAGATCGTAATCCACGTGCTCCAAGTTTGTATTCAACAGCTTTATTTACAATATACATTAACGCTTCTTCTTCTATTTCAAATGTAATATCATCCATAGAAAACAACTTTGTATATTGTTTTATAATTGAATTTTTTGGCTCTGTTAAAATAGCTCTTAAGGTTTCAGCATCTAACGGATTCATATAACTCAACACTGGTAAACGACCAATAATTTCGGGAATTAATCCGAATGATTTTAAATCTGAAGGAATTATATATTGCAATAAGTTTTCTTCATCAATTTTGTCTTCTGCAACTGAAGCAGAATATCCTACTGCTTGCATATTTAAACGTTTGCTGATAATTCTATCAATTCCAGAAAAAGCACCACCAGCAATAAATAAAATATCTTTTGTGTTTACTTCAATAAATTTTTGATCTGGGTGTTTTCTTCCTCCTTTTGGAGCAACATTTACAACTGAACCTTCTAATAATTTTAATAATGCTTGCTGAACTCCTTCACCAGAGACATCTCTAGTAATTGACGGATTATCTCCTTTACGAGCAATCTTATCAATTTCATCGATAAAAACAATTCCACGTTCTGCTTTTGTAACGTCGTAATCTGCTACTTGCAACAATCTACTTAATATGCTTTCTACATCTTCTCCAACATACCCCGCTTGTGTTAAAACAGTAGCATCTACAATAGAAAACGGTACATTTAACATTTTAGCAATCGTTTTTGCAACCAATGTTTTTCCAGTTCCTGTTTCTCCAACTAAAATAATATTACTCTTTTCGATTTCTACATCATCATCTTCATCAGTTTTTGATTGCAGTAATCTTTTGTAGTGATTGTAAACCGCAACAGACATTGATTTTTTAGTTTCAATTTGCCCAATAATATATTGATCTAAAAACTCTTTAATCTCTAAAGGTTTTTTCAACATCACATCTTTAGACAAACCTGCCGCTTGTTTTTCAGTAACTTCTTCTTCTAAAATTCCGCCTGCTTGCTCAATACATTTATCACAAATGTGTGCATCAATTCCTGCAATCAGTAAATTTGTTTCGGCTTTTTGACGACCACAAAACGAACATTCTAAATTTTCTTCTTTCGACATGATTCTCTTCTTTATTACTGTTATTTTTTTGTTGACTTATTTTCTAGTTAAAATTTCGTCAATCATTCCGTATTCTTTTGCTTCATTTGCTTTCATCCAATAATCTCTATCAGAATCTGCGTGTACTTTTTCTATAGTTTGTCCAGAATGGCTTGCAATAATTTCATACAATTCATCTTTTAATTTCAAGATTTCTCTTGTTGTAATTTCTATATCAGAAGCTTGTCCTTGAGCCCCACCCAAAGGTTGGTGAATCATAATTCTAGAATGCGGCAAAGCAGAACGTTTTCCTTTTTCTCCAGCACACATTAAAACTGCGCCCATCGAAGCTGCCATCCCTGTGCAAATTGTTGCAACATCAGGTTTTATAAATTGCATTGTATCGTAAATACCTAATCCAGCATAAACGCCTCCACCAGGAGAATTGATATAAATCGAAATATCTTTTGTTGCATCTACACTTTCTAAGAATAATAATTGTGCTTGAATTACATTAGCTACCTGATCGTTAATTCCAGTTCCTAAAAAGATAATTCTATCCATCATTAAACGAGAAAAAACATCCATTTGTGTAATATTCATTTGACGTTCTTCCATAATATATGGCGTTAAACTACTTGTGATATTTCCTAAATGTGTACTACTAATTCCGTGATGTTTTGTTGCGTATTTTTCGAACTCTTTTCCGTAATCCATTTCCTGATTGTGTTTTTAATGTTTGAACTGTAAATATAAGAACTATAAAGTTAATATTTTGTTACAGTTGATTGCTAAAAAAACCTGAATTTAAACATTCAGGTTTTAGATTTTATGAGATTCTGAAACAAGTTCAGAATAACGTTTTCTTATTTATAAACTTCTTTGATAAAGTTTTCGTAAGTAACCTCTTTTGTTTTAAAAGTGATGTTTTCTTTGTAGAAAGTCAACAATTTATGAGAAATTAATTGTTCTTGTAAACGCTTGGCTTCTTCTTGGTTTCCTAAGATTCTTGCTGCGATATCATCCAATTCTTTTTCTTCTGGATTCATATTACCAAATTGCGCCATTTGCGTTCTGATAAATCCTTTTGCATAATCTACCAATTCTGCATAATCTAATTTGATGTCGTTATCTTTCATAATCTTTCCTTCGATTAATTGGTAACGTAATCCTTTCTCTGATTTTGCATATTCAGCAGCAGCTTGTTCAGATGTCATTTCTTTTTCTCCTGCAGTTGCTAACCATTTTTGTAAAAATTCTGCCGGCAAATCAAACTTTGTGTTTTCTACTAGATACTCAGTTACAGCATTTAATAATTGTTGATCTCCTTGCGTTAAGAATTGCTTTTCTGCATCTTCTTTAATTCTGTTTCTTACTTCAGTTACAGATTTTACATCACCATTTGGAAATAATTTATCAAATAATTCTTGATCTAATTCTGCTAATTCAGTTTCTGTAATTTCTTCAACAGTTAATGACACCTTAATATCTAAACCGTGAACATCGTCATGAGAAATACCTAAAGCAGTTTGCATTTTATGATCATCGTCGAATAACCCTTTCGTTTTTAATTCTAAAACATCACCTGCTTTTGAACCAACAAACTTCTTAATATTTGCTTTCCCTTTGATATCTTTTACAGAAATTGTTGATTTCTTTTCAACATCCTCTCCATTAGAAAAAGTTCCTGTAACATTTGAAGTTTCAGCAATTACATCTGCGGTAGACATTTTTCCGTAACGAGATTGTAAATTTTCAATTTCTTTATCGATTAAAGCATCATCTGCAACAATATTATATTGTGTAATTTTTTTCTTAGCAGATAAATCTACTTTGAATTCTGGAGCTAATCCTAATTCAAATTCGAAAGAGAAAGTTTCTGTATCCCAAGAAAAATCATCTTGAATTCTAGGCAATGGATTTCCTAAAATGTCTAATTTTTCTTCAGTTAAGTATTTATTTAAAGATTCTTGTAGTAATTTGTTTACTTCATCAATCATAATAGATTTTCCGTATTGCTTTTTTACCATTCCCATTGGCACATGCCCTTTTCTAAATCCTGGGATGTCAGCTTTTTTACGGTAATCTTGTAAAACTTCTGCTACTTTAGTTTGATAATCTTCTGCAACAATATCAACTTTAACAACTGCATTTAATGCATCTACGTTTTCTTTGGTAATATTCATAATAATCAATTATAATCTTAAAAATTGGCTGCAAAATTAGTGATTTTTACCAACTTTGCAAAGGTTTAAACTCTTCTATTTCAGTTAAATTCATTCTTCTTCTTTTTTTCTTTTATCAACTTAAATAATGTCGATCTAAATATAGACAACAAAACACTAAACAATAATGCGGAGAAAAAACTCGACACTAAAAATCCGCCAACTAAATGTGCGGCTAGTAAAATTATTAACGCATTAATCACAAATAAAAACAAGCCAAGTGTTACTATTGTTGCTGGCAATGTGAAAAAGATTAAAAGTGGACGAACAAACATGTTTAAAACTGCTATTGCAAATGCAACCCAAACTGCTGTAACATAATTTGCAATTTCAACACCTGGCAAAATTGCTGCTAATACAAAAACAGCAACTGCGGTTAATAACACTTTTAGAAGGAAACTCATTTTTTAACTATTTTATTTTGAAAGAGTTGTACGAAAAGTGAGCCAGAGTTATATTACTGATAAAACGGCAGATATTTTTTCTTCAAAAAGATTAAATCGTAACATTTTGTCAGATTATAAAATATATTTGTACTATTGTATAAACATTTTTTATTATGAAGAAAATATTTAAAACTACTGTTTTTGCTGTTTAGCAATTTCAATGACTGGCTGCGCAACTGTTTTTGGCGGACCAGTTTCTGCACATCAAAAAACAAAACCTGGGCCAGGACAACAACAAAGAGAAATTAGAGTTGGAGCCTTAATTGCTGATATTCTTTTGTTTTTACCAGGAACAATTGTAGATTTTGCTACTGGTGCTATTTACAAGCCTAAGCAATAAAGTTTAAAAAAAATAATTATTTTACTGATAATCAGCAGCTTTTATGCTTTTTTTAGTAATAAAATTATATGCATCAATAATTAACTGAAAAGTAACATCAAGTTCTTCTAGAGATTGAGGAGTGTACAGCATAATAAAGCCGCTTAAAGCTCCTGTTTCTCCTAAAGCAGAAGGATGATAAATACCCCAGCAAGTTTCTACAGCATTTTTTGCTCTAGAAGGAGCTAAAAAAATATGTAAGCTGCCATCATCATGAATGTGTCCAAATTCTCGTCTACCTATTATTGAATCTGGAACCAATATTGAAACATCATTCGTAATGGACAAACCCTGCCAACCACCTATAACTGATGGAATTTGCTCAATACCTGGAATAGAATACACTCTTCTATATAATTTTTGATTAACTTCTGGAACAAGATCAACCCCTATCTGTACATGAGGTATACCAGGTGTTGTTTTAGGCTTCTCTCCTGGTCTTTTTGACAACACTACTGTCGCAACAAAATCATCTATAAATTCATAATCCAATTCGTCATCTATTAAAACAGAAGGTTCTCCTTTAGAACAAGAGATAATTATTAAAAAAAATAGTAACGCTTTTAGCCTAAAAAAATTCTTTTTTTTAAAATTAAAATAAGGTGTAAGTTGCATAATATCAAATGATTAATAAATCAAATTATACCAAAAAATTACTTAATGCATTCAGAAAGTCCATTGGATTTTCAGCATGCAACCAGTGTCCAGCATTTTTTATGGATTCAATTCTATTATTAGGAAAATGCGCATTAATTATTGGCTCTTCATCTGAAGAAATATATCCAGAATTTTCACCTTTTAAGAATAATGTTTCTCCATCAAAAACCGTGAAAGATGGCAAAGCAACACCAACTTCATTATTGTTCTCTATTAAAGAGTGTAAATTAAAGCGAAAATCTAATTGTCCTTTTTCCTTCCAGTACACACTTTTTAATAAAAATTGACGAACTCCATTTTCTGGAATTAACTCAGCTAATTTTTCATCAATTAAAGTTCTTGATGTTTGAACTGCAAAATCAATAGAATCTAATGCTTCTAAAATATCATGATGATGTGGAGGATACATTTTTGGAGAAATATCTGCAACAACTAGTTTATCAACTAAATCAGAATGTTCTACGGCAAAAAGCATTACTGTTTTTCCGCCCATAGAATGCCCTAATAAATCTACTTTTTCTAATTGATGATGCACAATATAATTGTACAAATCTTCCACCATCAATTCGTAATCAAATTCATCGGAATGAAAACTTCTACCATGATTTCTTTGATCTATTAAATGGACTTGAAAAGAGTCTTTTAATTTATTTGCAATCGATTTCCAATTATCGCCATTACCAAAATAACCATGTAAAATTAACAGTGGTTTTCCTTCTCCGATAATTCTTGAATGTAAAATTTGCATGTTATTTTAATCGATGTAAATACATATTTACTACATTTTCTAATCCTAAATATAAAGATTCAGAAATCAATGCATGACCAATAGAAACTTCTGCTAAATTTGGAATATTCTCTTTAAAAAATTTGATATTATCTAAACTTAAATCATGTCCAGCGTTTATTCCCAAACCTAAATCGTACGCTAAAATCGCCGCTTCTGTATATGGTTTCACACCATTTTTATTTCCTAAATCAAACTGAGTGGCAAATTCTTCTGTATACAATTCGATTCGATCTGCCCCTGTTTTTGCAACAGCTTCAATCAACTTTAAATCAGTATCGATAAAAATTGAAGTTCTTATTCCAGCATTTTTAAATTCAGAAACAACTTCTTTTAAATAGGCTTGATTTGTAATTGTATCCCAACCAGCATTAGACGTTAATGTATCTACACTATCAGGAACCAACGTAACTTGTGTTGGTTTAATTTTCAACACCATTTCCATAAATTTCGGAATAGGGTTTCCTTCAATATTATATTCTGTCGTCACAGTTTCTTTTAAATCGTATGCATCTTGATAGCGAATATGGCGTTCATCTGGTCTGGGGTGAATGGTAATTCCTTCCGCTCCAAAAGATTCAATATCGCTTGCAACTTTTACAAGATTTGGCACATCGCCACCACGAGAATTACGCAATGTGGCAATTTTATTTACATTTACACTTAACTTTGTCATCATAAAAATCTAAACAACAAAAGTACTGATTTCATCAAAAATTATTAGCCTTTTTATATTATATTCGTAAAGTATGAACATTACAGATTACATATTAAATGATTTCAATCCGTTAACAACTCAAAGCGCTGTTAAAGAGGCCTTAAAGCTTTTTGAAACGTATCCAATTACGCATATTCCAATTGTAGAAAATGCACATTATATTGGTTGCATTTCTCAAACTGATGTTTTAACGATAGATAATAAAGAGGAACTCTTAAAAGAATCTCAAAGTATTTTTGACCATTTTCAAACAGAAAATAACGAATCTATTTTAGATATTTTGAAAGTTTTTGCAGATAATAACACGAATATCGTTCCGGCAATTACAAGTCACAAATACCTTGGTTATATTGATTTAAATGATGTTTTAGATGAATTTTCTCAAACCCCTTTTTTAAATTCTGATGGATTTATTTTAGTTATTGAAAGAAACACAACTGATTACACAATGAGTGAAGTTGCTCAAATAATTGAATCAAACAACGGAATTATTTTAGGTTGTTACGAATCAAAAAGAAACAATGAAAAAGTAGAAATAACGATTAAAATTTCATCACAAGAAATAAATGAAATTATTCAAACTTTTAGACGTTATAATTATACGATTATCACAGAACATAAAGACGATATTTATTTGGAAGAACTGAAAGACAGATCGGATTATTTACAAAAATTCTTAAACACGTAAACCATGAAAAAAGTAGCGATTTACGGTCAATCTTACAACACAAATTCAATTAACGAAGTGTTGCTTTTAATTAATGCTTTACAAGAAAAAAACATTGTTGTTTTTTTTGAAAAAGAATTTTATACTCTTTTTCAAAAAGAAAATTTGTTGCCAAAAAAATATCCAACGTTTTCTCATTTTAATGATTTAAACAATTCGTTTGATTTGTTTTTTACTATTGGAGGAGACGGAACTATTTTAAGATCTATTACTTTTATAAGAGATTTAAACATTCCTGTTTTAGGAATCAATACAGGTCGTTTAGGTTTTTTAGCTACAATTCAACGAGAAGAAATAAAACAAGTAATTGAACAATTGCTTTTAAATAAATATAAAATTCAAGAACGAACACTTTTAAGTGTAAAAACTTCTCCAAAATCAGAAGCACTTTCTGAAATCAATTTTGCTTTAAACGAAGTTACTGTCGCAAGAAAAAACACCACTTCTATGATTGGTGTAAAAACCTTTTTAGACAATGAATATTTAACTAATTATTGGGCAGATGGACTTATCGTTTCTACTCCAACTGGTTCAACAGGATATTCTTTAAGTTGTAACGGACCTGTTGTTTTACCAAATTCTAAAAGCTTAGTAATAACGCCTATTGCGCCACACAACTTAAACGCAAGACCTTTAGTTATTTCTGAAAACACAAAAATTAAATTAGAAGTAAGCGGTAGAGAGGAAAACTTTTTAATGTCTTTAGATTCAAGAATTTGCACAATTGATGAAAATACTCAGATTTACATCGAGAAAGCACCATTTACAATTAAAACAATCGCACTTACCAATCAATCATTTTTAAAAACACTTCGAAGTAAATTATTATGGGGAGAAGACACGAGAAACGACTTTAAACAATCGTAAAACACTACAATATTTCCACAAAATAATAGTTATTCAAAAAAGACAAGTTATTAACTTTATAAAGCAAATTGAATTAACTATATTTGCACGCTATTTTTTAAGATGAAGAAACAACTTTTAGCAATAGTATTTATTTGTATTTCAAGTATTTCTTGGAGCCAAATAAATGAAATTGGAGTATTTATTGGAGGAAGCAACTATATTGGTGATGTAGGAAAATCAAACTACATCAATCCAAACAATATTGCTGGAGGCCTTATTTATAAATACAATGTAAATCCAAGAATTGCTTTAAGAGGTACTTTAAGTTTTTTATCTATTAGTGGTGATGATGCAAAATCGTCAAATCTAGTAAGGGTAAATAGGAGTTTTAATTTTACAAATTCCATAAAAGAAGTAGCAGTAGGAATTGAATATAATTTTTTTGAATATGATATGACTTCAGAAGATAAAATATACACACCATATATTTTATTAGAAGTTGCAGCATTTGGTTATGATAGTGTTGAGTCTGAGATCACTCCAGGTCAATACAATCTAAATACAAAAATTTCATATGGAATTCCGTTTGGATTAGGATTTAAAGGAAGGTTAGCAGAAAAAATAGGTTTTTCCTTAGAAACAAGAGTAAGATATACATTTACGGATGATTTAGATTACACAACAAACAAAATACCGTCATTAAATTTTGGAGGGAACTCTAACGACTGGTATATGTTTACTGGAATATCTATAGTTTATGCTTTTGGTAGACCAGCTTGTTACGTAGATTTAAGATAAAATATGGATAAAAAATTACGCATTAATTTACAAAGAGTACCAAAACATGTTGCCGTTATTATGGACGGAAATGGTCGTTGGGCTAAAGGTAAAGGAATGGAGCGTGTTTTTGGACATAAAAATGCTTTGACTGCAGTTAGAGAATCTATTGAAGCAGCAGCAGAAATCAATATAGAAGCAATCACATTATATGCTTTTTCTACAGAAAACTGGAATCGTCCAAAAATGGAAGTAAATGCTTTGATGAAATTATTAATTTCATCACTAAAAAAAGAACTTCCAACTTTTCAAAAAAACAATGTAAAAGTAAACGCAATTGGAAATTTAGATTCACTTCCGTCTAAAGCTCAAAAAACTTTACAAGAAGTTATTAAATTAACAGAAACAAATTCTAAAATCACTTTAACTTTAGCATTAAGTTACGGCTCAAGAGAAGAAATTGTTAATACTATCAAAAACATATCTAAAAAAGTTGTTAATAACGAACTTCAAACGGAAGAAATAGACGAAAATGTTATTAATAATCATTTATATACATTTAATTTGCCCGACGTTGATTTAATGATCCGTACAAGTGGCGAACATCGTATCAGTAATTTTTTGCTTTGGCAAATGGCATATGCCGAATTATATTTCACAGATGTACTTTGGCCAGATTTTAGAAAGAGCGATTTTTTTGACGCTATAATTGAATATCAAAATAGAGAACGACGCTTTGGTAAAACTAGCGAACAAATTGAAACACCAAATGAGTAAATATACTATTGTAGTGCTATTTTTAGTATGTTTTTTAACTGCAAACGTTAACGGACAAACCAACAATACATCATTAAAAGATACAATTCCTGGAAAAATTTCTTACGTAAAAGGTCAAGAATATGTTTTAGGTGGAATTACAGTTACTGGTTTAAAGAAATTTAGCGAGGAAACAGTAAAAATATTTACTGGTTTAAGAAACGGGCAAATGATTAAGCTTCCTGGTGATAAACTTACAAGTGCAATAAAAAAATTATACGAAAGTAAACAATTCAGTAATGTTGATGTTTATTTAGCAAAAATAGATGGCAACGTCGCTTATTTACAATTTAATGTTGAAGAATTACCACAATTAAATGAAGTTGTTTTTTCAGGTGTAAAAAAGTCTAAGAGAAAAGAATTAAAGAAAGACACCGATCTTAAGAAAGGTGCAATGGTAACCGACAACCTTGTTGTTACTTCTACAAATTATTTTAAAAAGAAATTTACTGACAAGGGTTTCTTAAAAACAAAAGTTTCAATAAATACAAAGAAGGACACTTCTGACATTAATGTTGTAAACATGGATGTTCATATTGACAAAGGTTCACGAATTAAAATTAAAGACATTACTTTTAAAGGTAACAAAAAGTTTTCTAACGCAAAACTTAGAAAATCGATGAGCAACACCAAACAAAAAATGTTTGGTAGATTTTGGAAAAGCTCAAAATATATAGAAGACAACTACAGAGAAGACTTAGAAAGTATTTTAGAAGCATATAGCAGACAAGGTTATAGAGATGCTCGTATTTTAAGCGACCAACTAGTTTGGAACAAAGACAATACAATTAGCTTAGAAATTGAAGTTGAAGAAGGTAAACAATACTATTTTAGCGACATCAATTACGTAGGTAATAAGAGCTTTACTCCCGATCAATTATCTAAAATACTTGGAATTGACAAAGGTGACGTATATAATGGTACTGTATTAAAAGAAAGAGTTCAGGGAGACAACACACCAAGTTCACAAGATTTACAAACGTTGTATCATAATAATGGTTATCTATTTGCCAGTGTAAATGCTTTAGAAACAAAGGTTGTAAATGATTCTATTTCAGTAGAGATTAGAATTCGTGAAGACGAACAAGCAACTATAAAGAAAGTAACTGTTATTGGAAATGAAAGAACTAATGACCACGTTATTTATCGAGAACTAAGAGTAAAACCAGGAGACTTATTTAATAGATCTCAAATTATTAGATCTATTAGAGAGATTGGTCAATTAGGTTTTTTTGACACGAATGTAACACCAGAAGTAAAACCAGATTGGCAAAACAAAACAGCAGATATTGATTTTACTGTAACTGAAAAAGGTGGAAGTCAGATTGAACTACAAGGTGGTTATGGTGGTGGTGCTTTTATTGGAACTTTAGGTTTATCTTTCAATAATTTTGCTATTAGAAATATGTTTAAAAAAGATGCATATAAACCTTTACCAACAGGAGATGGTCAAAAATTATCTTTACGATTACAAGCAAGTAGAACATACAGTACTTATAGCTTCTCATTCACAGAACCTTGGTTAGGCGGCAAAAAACCGCAATCATTTTCATTCTCTATTTATAATTCAAATCAATTCCAATACGATTTCCAAACAGGTCTTGTAGATAAAGATCAAAACCTAAGTATTGTTGGAATTACTTTAGGTTTAGGTAGAAGATTGCAATGGCCAGATGATTACTTTCAACTTTCTCATTCTTTAAGTTATCAAAATTTTAGCTTAAACAATTATGGTTTTAGAGTTGGAACTGATGTTTTAAGTAATGCAAACCTAAATAACTTATCATATAGTATTCAATTAAGTAGAAATTCTGCTGGTCCTTCTTTAATTTTCCCAACTTATGGATCTGAATTCACTATTGGCGCAAAACTAACAATACCATATTCATTATTTAATGATAAAGATTATTCTAGCTTAAGCTTGGCAGAAAAATATAAATGGATGGAATATTACAAATTGAGTTTTAAAGGAAAATGGTATACCGCTTTTACTGACAAACTTGTTTTAATGATGAATGCCGAAGGTGGTCTTTTAGGAAACTATAGCAGCAGAGTTGGTGCAACACCTTTTGAAAGATATTTTGTCGGTGGAGATGGCTTAGCTGCATATCAATTAGATGGTAGAGAGACAATTGGATTAAGAGGATATGAAAATAGCCAGTTATCATCTATACAAGGTGGAACCATATATAATAAATTTCAACTAGAATTAAGATATTCTATAACAGACAAACCATCATCTTCTATTTACACATTAGGATTTTTAGAAGCTGGTAATTCTTACGACAATTTTAATAGTTATAATCCGTTTGAATTAAAAAGGTCTGCCGGTCTTGGAATACGTATTTTTATGCCTGCGTTTGGATTGTTAGGAATTGATTTTGCACATGGTTATGATGCATTACCAGTTTATAACAACTCACCAAATGCTCCGAAATCTGGTTGGCAAACACATTTTATTATTGGAAGACAGTTCTAAAAAATACTTGCTTAGCTAGTAATCGGTATATTTTTGGCATGGTTTTTTCAAAACATAAACTATTAAAGATGAAAAAAGTATTCGTATTAATTGTTCTTTTGTTTACAATACAAAACAGCATTGCCCAGAAAGGTCAAAACCTTGCATATATAGATATGGAATATATATTAGAAAATGTTCCAGAGTATGTAACTGCCCAAAGTAATTTAAATGCAAAAGTAGAACAATGGAAAAGTAAATTATCTAAATTAGAAAGATATATTGAAGTTCTAAAAACAGATTTAGCTAACGAAAAAGCCATTTTAACAAAAGATTTAATTGAAGAAAGGGAAGAAGATATTACAATAAAAAAAGAAGAGCTCGCAAGGTTAGAGTCATTATATTTTGGCCCTCAAGGAGATTTATTCAATTTAAGAAGACAATTAGTTAAGCCAATCCAAGATTTAGTTTACAATTCGGTACAAAGTATTGCAAAAAGAAAAAAATATGACTTCGTTTTAGATAAATCTAGCGAATTAGTAATGTTATATTCAAATAAAAAATACGATATTAGCGAACTCGTTTTAGCAAGTATTGTAAAAGATCGAAAAATAAAAACTTCTAAAAATAATGTTTCGGCTAAAAAATTAGCTACTCAGATAAAAACAGAAGCAATTAAGCAAGCTAGGCTTAAGAAAATTGAAGATCAGAAAAAAGCAATCCAAGCAAAAAGAGACGCTAAATTAAAAGAAAGAGACGCTAAAAGAAAGTTGCTTTTAGACAAAAAGAATGCTGCAAAAAAGAAAACTAAATAATAAATAACAACGAGTAAATAAATTAAAATTAAAACAAGAAGAAATGAAACAATTTAAAAAGTTATTATTAATAGCTGTATTTATGTTAGGTGTAGGAGGAGTTGCTAATGCACAAAAGATTGGCCATATTGACACTTCAAAATTAGTGCAGAATATGCCAGAAACTAAAAAAGCAAACTCTGAATTAGAAAAAATTCAAAAAACTTATAAAAGTGATATTGAAGCTAATATAAAAGCATATCAAACAAAAGCACAAAGATATGCTGCTGAAGAGAAAACTCAAACTCCGGAGACGAATTCAAGAAGAAAAGCTGAATTACAAGCTGATGCTACTAAAATTCAACAAGCAGAACAAATTGCTACTCAAGAGTTAAGAAAGAAAGAAATTGAGTTGAAAAACCCTATTTATGAAAAAGCTCAAAAAGCAATCAAAGATGTAGCTGCTGCTCAAGGATTGGTTTATGTATTTAATTCTGCTCCAGGTGGAGGTTTAATTATCTTTGAAAAAGGGACAGATATTTATAATGCTGTAAAAACTAAATTAGGATTCTAAAAAAACCTACTTTAATTATAAAATAAAAAAACCTACTTATATAAGTAGGTTTTTTTATTTTTGTTAGCATATGAATTCAACTTCTAATAATCCTATAGGAATATTTGACTCTGGAATTGGAGGCACCTCTATTTGGAAAGAAATACACAAACTTCTACCAAATGATGACACTATTTATTTAGCGGATAGTAAAAATGCTCCTTATGGTCAAAAATCTGAAGAAAAAATTCTAGAATTATCAATAAAAAACACAGAACTTCTATTAAATAAAAATTGTAAAACAATTGTTGTTGCTTGTAATACTGCTACAACAAATGCAATTAAATATTTAAGAAAAAACTACAAAGTACCTTTTATAGGGATTGAACCTGCAATAAAACCAGCTTCAATAAACACGAAAACAAAAAACATTGGGATTCTTGCTACGAAAGGAACCTTAAATAGCAACTTATTTACGACTACCTCTAATAATATAAATCAAGAGGTTACTATTATTGAACAAGTTGGAGAAGGTTTAGTTGAGCTAATTGAAAATGGCCTATTAATTTCTGGAAAAATGACTGACTTATTAACCAATCATTTACAAAAGTTAGTAAAGCACAATATTGATTATTTAGTTCTTGGTTGTACTCATTACCCATATTTAATTCCACAGATAAAAGAAATTATTGGGACAGATATAACTATAATCGATTCTGGCCAAGCGGTAGCAAAACAAACTAAAAACGTGTTAGAAAGCAACAATCTATTAAATACACAAAAAGCAAAAAGTAAACATCAATTTTATACTAATACAAATGTTAAAATGTTAAAATTTATATTAGAAAACAACAAGAATTGTTCTGTTAAGAAATTAAACTTCTAATCTAAAAAGAGGCATTAATATTCGGGCATGCTGCAGCTCTTTGGCGTTTACAAAAAACATTTATTCCTAATGTAATTTGATGATAACCGGTATCAGAAAACACAATTTCACCAAGCTGCTTTGTATATGTATAAGAAAGCATCATTTGCTTGTAATTTATACCAACAATTGGAGATACATAATTAATGTTTTCTATCGCACCCTTATCAAAACTTCTTCTATAAGACAAAGCTGCCCATAGTTGCGCTTTATTAAAACTTTTATAAGCCTTAATATTAAAATCTGTTAATACTTCACTAGTACCTTCTCTTAATTGTAACATAAAAGAGGGTTCTAATTTCACTACATTTCTATAATCGAAAAAATAACCAGCGCTAAAAATATAATTTCTTAAATCTAACGGCTCTAAGCTATTATTTAAATTATTTTTTGAAGAAAGCAATAAGTTTTTTACTGTAAAATATGATGAAAACCCTTCTTTATGATAAGCAACACTAAAATCTGCATTAAAGTATCCTGTACTTTCAATTAATTGTTCTACTGCTCTATCTCCAAAAAAAGCTCTTTGATCAGATTGATTTTGAACAACTGTAGCAGACAAACCAAATGAAAGCTGTTCAAATACATTTCCATTTCCAATACTTAGATGATAAGCATACGTTGCTTGAAGTCCTTTCTGAGAATGATATCCGTTTTTGTCATTAAAAATAACCAAACCAACTGCCGCTTTTTCTCCAAGTCTATTGTGAAAACTTAATGTTTGTAATTCAGGAGCATTTGCAACACCTTGCCATTGTTTTCTTCCTGTCAATCTAATTTTGCCGCAGGTGCCAATTCCTGCTGCTGATGGATGAATTAAAAACACATTATCAGATAAGTAATCAGAATAAATAGGAAGTGTCTCTTGACCTCTAACTATCAAAAAACTAAAAAAGAATAAAAATAAAATTATTGTTTTTTGCAAAGTGCTTTATTTAAAATTTTAAGTTTTCAAATATAATATATTCAATTAACGATACACTTCTTTAACATAAAATAATAATGTAAAACCAATTCCAATCAAAAATATTGTCTTAAAGTTTTAATATTCTATATCTTTATGCAATAATTAAACATTTAAATTATCAAGTATAATGAAAGTTAAATCATTTTTTTTCGCAGCATTTTTAACTGTTTTTCTTATTGGGTGTAACTCAAATGAGCAAAAGAAAGCAAACCAATTAAATTCAGTTTCATCTTCTAAAAAAATTAAGATTGATGAAGCTAAATTACTTAACAACCTTAAAACGTTGGCAAGTGATGCTTTTGAAGGAAGAGGTTTTTCTAAACCAGGTAACTACAAAGCACAACAATTTATTGCTAATGAATTTAAAAAATTAGAATTGGCAACACCAATAGAGAATGGATATATTCAAGAGTTTACAACTACTTACAAAGGCGCAAGAAGACAACGCATGTTTCCTGTAAAAGGAAAGGAAAGAAATGATATAAATGTACCAGACACAACTGTTGTTGGAGGAAATGTAATCAGTATGATTAAAGGGAAATCTGACAAAGTAATTGTAATAACTGGACATCATGACCATTTAGGCATCAGAAATGGAAAAATATATAACGGAGCAGACGATGATGCTTCTGGTACTGCTGCTGTAATTGCAATTGCAGAATATTTCAAAGGAAAAAATCCAAATCATACATTGGTTTTTGCAACGGTTGATGCTGAAGAAGCTGGAATGAACGGCTCTGCTTATTTGGTAAAAAACTTTCCTTTAGGAAAAGAAAATATTGTTTTAAATATTAATATGGATATGATTTCTAGAAATGATAAAAATGAATTATATGCTTGTGGATTATTTCACTATCCAAAATTAAAAGCCCCTTTAACAAAGGTAAAATCTTCTATTACTTTAATGTCTGGTCATGATGATCCAAACGACAAAAAATTAGATAATTGGACAAACTCATCTGATCATAGATCTTTTCATAAAGAAAAAATTCCTTTTATTTATTTTGGTGTAGAAGACCATAAAGATTATCACAAAGACACCGATACTTTTGAGAATGTTGATCAAGAATTTTATGTAGAAGCTGTAAAGTTAATTATCCAAACTGTAGAAAATTACGATACGTATTTGAAAACAAATTAACGTAAATGAATAAGTTAATTTTAATCAAGGGTTAGATACTTTTAATTTAAATTTTACTATAATCTTTATGAGTTATAAAGCCACCTTCTTTAACAAAATTAAACTGCATAAAACTTCCGTTAATTCCTGTTAATTTAACTTCATGAAGTGTATTGCATAATTGTGGATCCCATGGTAATTTAACTTTTACATTATTATCTGTATAACCATATATAAACCCTCTTTTACTTTTATTTTCAAACAAAACTAATCTTTCTTTTCCTAGTTGAGTTTCGTAAAATGCTTTGAGTTTCTTTTTAGATAACTCTTTAAGAATTCTTTTTCTTTTTTTACTAATCTTTCTTGAAACTGATCCTCTAATTGTTCCATAGGATGTATGTAGTCAAATAAAAATGAACTTTTTCGCTCAAAATTTAAGAGAGGTTGCTGCTAATTTAGTTAAAAATTTTGATACTGGTTTTTTCTAGCTTTCAAAGTGCTATTTTTTGTCATTTTTCGTTTTCTTAATTTTCTTTCGGCTGTTCCAAAATATACTTCTGCTGGAGTTACATTTTTTAAAGATTCATGATATCGTTCATAATTGTAATACTGAACAAATTCTTTCATTTTTTCTTCTAATTGTCCAGGGCTAAAGTAATTATCAAGTTTTACAATGTTTTTCATTGATCTATGATAACGTTCAATTTTGCCCTGAGTTTGAGGATGTAATGGTCTTCCTCTGATATGTTTCATGTTTTTCTCTCCGATATAGTCTGCTAACTCGTGTGAGATGTAACAAGACCCATTGTCTGACAACAACCTAGGCATTGATTTTTCATTAACTCCAGAAAATGCAATAGCTGCATCGATTGTATTGGTGACATCTTCTGCTCTCATTGTTGAACAAAGCTTCCATGTAACAATGTAGCGACTGTAATCATCTAAAATAGTTGATAAATAATACCAACCCCAACCAAATATTTTGAAATAAGTAAAATCAGTTTGCCACATTTGATTCACGGCAGTTGTTTTATCGTGAAAACTATCCGAAGCACTCATTATTCTAAATGAAGGCGATGATATGAATCCATTTTCCTTTAAAATCCGATAGACACTTGACTCGCTGATATAATAGTTGTAATTATCCGTAATATGCCAAGCAACCTCCCTAGAAGATAACTCAGGCTTTTCTAACGCAATTTCAACTACTTTGTCTCTATCGACGATATTTATCTTATTCAAAGTCCCAACTCTCTCTGATTTCTTACGAGCTAGACCTTCAAAGCCTTTTTGGGTATATAAATTATACCAATTATAAAAGGTTGTCTTATTGATTTTAAGCTCTTTGAGTGTTCGGTTTATTCCAAGATCAGACTGCTCAACAAGTTGTGTTATTTCGTACTTTTCTGATTGACTATAGTGCATATACTTCTCTCTTTTTACTCGTCTCCACGTAAGTTTTTTTTCAGAAACCGAACTTCTAAAGAAAGCTCTGCAACCAACTCTTTTAAAGTACTATTCTCACCTTTGAGTTCGTGAACCTCCGATGTGTTAGCTTCTCGCATTGTATCTCCATTTAGCCTGCGCTTTCCTGCTTCCATGAAATCTTTGGACCATTTGTAGTAATTAGCTTGATGGATGCTTTCTTTTCGACACAATTCTGCAATGGTAGTTTCACCACGCATTCCTTCAATAATAATCCTGATTTTGTCTTCTGAATTGTAAGCTTTTCTTGTCTTACGTTTTAAGTCGCTA